>DXIS01000016.1 GCA_019112735.1 Candidatus Mediterraneibacter guildfordensis | reverse complement strand
TCCGATCAGACCCATCATCTCAACATGAGCCGGTACAGAAGAGGAACCTGCAAACTGAGCGTCAGAATGCATACGGCCCAGAGTATCGGTCATACCGTAGGAAGCCGGACCTGCAGCCATGTTGTCCGGATGCAGGGTACGTCCTGTACCGCCGCCGGATGCAACGGAGAAGTATTTCTTTCCTGCATCAACACATTCTTTCTTGTATGTACCTGCTACCGGATGCTGGAAACGTGTCGGGTTTGTTGAGTTACCTGTGATAGATACGTCAACGCCCTCTTTCCACATGATAGCTACACCCTCGCGTACATCGTTTGCGCCGTAGCAGTTAACTTTGGAACGGAGTCCGTCAGAGTAAGCTGTACGGGAAACTTCTTTGAGCTCGCCTGTGAAGTAGTCGTACTCTGTCTGTACATATGTGAATCCGTTGATCCTGGAGATGATCTTAGCTGCATCTTTTCCAAGGCCGTTCAGGATAACGCGGAGCGGTTTTTTACGAACCTTGTTTGCTTTCTCTGCGATACCGATCGCGCCCTCTGCTGCTGCGAATGACTCATGTCCTGCAAGGAAGCAGAAGCAGTCTGTTGACTCTTCAAGAAGCATCTTTCCGAGATTTCCATGTCCAAGACCTACTTTACGCTGGTCAGCAACAGATCCCGGAATACAGAATGCCTGAAGACCTTCTCCGATCGCAGCTGCTGCATCAGCAGCGTTTCTGCAGTCTTTCTTGATTGCGATTGCTGCACCTGTGATGTAAGCCCAGCATGCATTCTCAAAACAGATCGGCTGAATGCCTTTGATCTGATTGTAAACATCCAGTCCGGCATCCTTTGTGATCTTCTCTGCCTCTTCCAGAGAAGCGATACCGTAGCTGTTTAAAACTTCATTGATTTTATCAATTCTTCTTTCATATGATTCAAATAAAGCCATTTATATATCCTCCTGATTTATTTACCATTGTTGAGATTTTCATTTAAAGATCTGCGATTACTCTTTACGCGGATCGATGATCTTCACTGCATCATCAACACGGCCGTACTGTCCTTTTGCTTTCTCCCAAGCATCGTTCGGTGTATCGCCGTTCTTAACGAAATCTGTGAATTTTCCAAGGTTTACGAACTGGTATCCGATGATCTCATCGTTGTCATCAAGAGCGATGCCTGTTACATAACCCTCTGCCATCTCAAGGTAACGAGGACCTTTTGCAAGTGTTCCGTACATTGTACCAACCTGAGAACGAAGTCCTTTTCCAAGGTCTTCCAGTCCTGCACCGATTGCAAGTCCGTCTTCGGAGAACGCACTCTGTGTTCTTCCGTAAACGATCTGAAGGAACAGTTCTCTCATTGCTGTATTGATCGCATCACAGACAAGGTCTGTGTTCAGTGCCTCTAAGATTGTCTTGCCCGGAAGGATCTCAGATGCCATAGCAGCGGAATGTGTCATTCCTGAACATCCAAGTGTCTCTACCAGTGCTTCCTGAATGACACCTTCTTTTACATTCAGTGTCAGTTTACATGCTCCCTGCTGAGGTGCACACCAGCCTACGCCGTGTGTAAAACCGGAGATATCTTTGATCTCTTTTGCTTTTACCCATTTCGCCTCTTCCGGGATCGGAGCCGGTCCGTGATTCGCGCCCTGAGCCACCGGACACATCATTTCTACTTCATGTGAATAAATCATGTTAAAACTCCTTTCAATATGTATGATTTTCTTCGCATATGACACAGATCTCCCGCCCTCTTGCACGGTTCATATTCATCTGCCCCATATATGGTTTTATTTTCTCATAATTTGCACCATTCGTCAATCACACGCCGACATATTTTTCACAAAATCATATCAGCTGTTCTTTAAGCATCGTAAGAGCCGTCTCCACTGTCCGGAGCCTGTTTTCCATACGGCTCCCGTTAAAACGGCACTCTTTCACCACCGTCCGGCCGTTCAAGCAGCATCCGACATAGACCAAGCCCACCGGCTTTTCAATGGACCCTCCGCCCGGTCCTGCGATCCCCGTGGCGCTCAAAGCCGCGTCCGCCCCGGCCGCGCGCGCTGCGCCTTCGGCCATCTCCCTCGCTGTCTGGGCGCTGACCGCGCCGTAGCGTTCCAGAGTTTCATGGGACACATGCACCAGCCGCTCCTTGGCTTCATTCGAATACGTCACATATCCTTCATTCAACACATCCGAAGCCCCGGCCGCATTTATGAGGGTCCCGGCGATCAGGCCGCCCGTGCAGGATTCGGCGGTTGTAACCGTCAGGTGCTTCCGGGCAAGAAGCTCTACCACTTCCTCTTCCAGTGTTTTCGCCGGTTCCATCACATGCCTCCGTGAGTCAGGACCTGACGGTTCTTCAC
Organism: Candidatus Mediterraneibacter guildfordensis; assembly: GCA_019112735.1. Lineage (GTDB taxonomy): Bacteria > Bacillota > Clostridia > Lachnospirales > Lachnospiraceae > Mediterraneibacter > Mediterraneibacter guildfordensis. The sequence continues at coordinate 57,224 of DXIS01000016.1, read as the reverse complement.
GATATAGTCGATCAGGGAAATGATCGTAAGCGCCAGGGCGATCCATATAAGGATCTGGCCGATCAGGTCAAATACGCCGCCGAAATCTGCGATCAGGACAATGATCATGGCCATCTGGAACACGGTCTTGAACTTGCCCCAGTAGCTGGCCGCAATGACGATCCCGCTGTCGGACGCCACCAGACGGAACCCGCTGATGATGAATTCACGGGCAATGATAACGATCACGATCGCCGTGTTCAGTTTTCCGGACGGGATCAGGCAGATCATGGCTGAGCAGACAAGAAGCTTGTCCGCCAGCGGATCCATAAATTTCCCGAAATTTGTCACAAGATTGTATTTCCGCGCGATCTTTCCGTCCAGCATGTCGGTCAGGCTGGCAACAATAAAGAGCGCAAGGGCGATCCACTTATTGGCGGCTCCGCCCACATCCGTCAGCATAAAAAACACGAAAAAAGGTACCATGATAACTCGAAGTACAGTCAGTTTATTTGGCAAATTCATAACAATTCTCCTATCAGATCATAATCCAGAGCGCCGGTTACTTTCACTCTTGCAAAATCCCCGGACACCAGTTCCTCGTCTGTATTAATAAAGATCAGTCCGTCCACATTCGGGGCGTCCTTGTAGGTGCGGCCCACGTAGGCGTTCTCGTCAGCCACTTTTCCCTCGATCATAACAAGCACTTCCCGGCCCTTCATATCCTCCGCCGCGTCAAATGCAATCTCCTGCTGAAGTTCCATCAGTTCCGCCTGCCGCTCTTCTTTCACCTCTTCATCTATCTGATCCTGCATCGCCGCTGCCGGCGTACCCTCTTCCGGAGAATAGGTAAAGACCCCCAGACGGTCGAATTCCATCTCGTCCACGAACTGCATCAGTTCTTCATGCTGTTCCTGCGTCTCTCCCGGGAATCCGGTGATCAGCGTGGTCCTAAGACAGATGTCCGGGATCTCCTTCCGGAGCCGGCCTACAATATCGATCAGTTCCTGCTTTGACGTCCGCCTTCCCATCCGCTTCAGGATCGGATCGCTTGCATGCTGGATCGGGATATCCAGATAATGGCAGATCTTCGGCTCTTCCTTCATGACTCTTATAAGGTCATCCGTGATCTCCTCCGGGTAACAGTAGAGGATGCGGATCCAGCGGATCCCGCTGATCTCACAGAGCTTCTTCAGAAGGATGTGAAGGGATTTTTCCCCGTACAGGTCTTTCCCGTACAGGGTGGTTTCCTGGGCCACCAGGATCAGTTCCTTTACCCCCTGATCCGCCAGTTCCTGCGCCTCTTTAACAAGGCGCTCCATAGGTACGCTCCGGAACCTTCCACGCAGGCTTGGGATGATGCAGTAGGTGCAGTGTTTGTCGCATCCTTCCGCGATCTTTAAGTAGGCGTAATGTCCGCCCGTCGTCACCAGCCGTTTTGTCTCCGGCAGGGGCAGGGCGTCCGGGTCTGCGATCATCACGCTGCGCTCGCCGGCAAGGGCCGCATCCACCGCGTCCAGGATCCGGTCAAAGGCCGTTGTGCCGAGCACCTCGTCCACCTCCGGGATCTCATCCAGGATCTCCTGCCGGTACCGCTGGGCCAGGCAGCCGGCTACGATCAGCGCCTTCGCCTGCCCGCTTTTCCGGTACTCCGCCATCTCCAGGATGTTCTGGATGCTCTCTTCCATGGCGTCATGGATGAAGCAGCAGGTATTGATGACGATCACATCGGCCTGTGCCTCATCATCCGTCATCTCATAGCCTCTCGATGCCAGAAGACCCAGCATAGATTCCGTATCCGCCAGGTTCTTGTCGCATCCGAGAGAAACAAACAGTATCTTCATATATAACCTCCGGTCTGATAATTATGTCTTTGATTTTATTTGTAAAAAAGGCAGATACCACGTGTGCATCTGCCTGTCCGGATCTATTCTTCTTCTGCGTTCTCGGCAAGGATCTTCAGTTTTCCCTGATTCAGCTCGTCTACCGCGATGGAAAGCGGTTTCTCGCCGTCCTTCGCGGGAACCAGCGGAAGGTCGCCGGCGATCAGCTGTCTTGCTCGTTTTGCAGTTGCCATTACGATGGAGTACCGGCTGTTGACTACCTTTGTATCGCCCTCCTCCACATCACTGTTTACTACCTTCATCAAATCTGTATAAGACGGGTGCAGCATAGTTTATTCTTCTCCTTTCAGTCTCTCAAGATCTTCTTTAATTCTTTTCACAAATTCACGGTTTCTGGAAGTCCGCCGGTGCTCGCCCTGGATGATCGCATGCATCTCACGGACGCACTCGTCCAGGCTGTCGTTGACGATCAGATAATCATAGTTCTCCATGCCTTCTGCCTCCTCGCAGGCGCGGTCCATGCGGGACTTGATCACATCCATCGTCTCCGTACCTCTTCCCACCAGCCGCCGTCTCAGTTCATCCGCATCCGGCGGTGTAACGAACAGGAGCAGTGTATCGGGGAACATTTTCTTGATGTTCAGGGCGCCCTGGATCTCGATCTCCAGGATCACGTCCTTTCCTTCTTCCAGTTTTTCTTCCACATATGCACGCGGCGTACCGTAGTAATTTTCCACGTACTTAGCATACTCTATCAGTTCGTCTTTGGCAATCATTTTTTCAAATTCATCCCTGGACAGGAAGAAATATTCCCTGCCATGGATCTCCCCCTCCCGGGGCTTGCGGGTCGTTGCCGACACAGACAGTGCATACCGGTCCTCATAGCGCTCAAGCAGTTCTTTCATAAGTGTGCCCTTGCCCGAGCCGGAAAAACCGGAAACAACGATCAGGATTCCTCTTTCTTTCATCTTCATCCCCCTATTCAATGTTCTGGATCTGCTCACGGATCTTCTCGATCTCTGTCTTCAGGCTGATCGCATAATCAGAGACCTCGATATCATTCGCCTTGGACAGGATCGTATTGGCCTCGCGGTTCATTTCCTGGGCGATAAAGTCCAGCTTTCTTCCGATCTCATCCTTCTCATCCAGTGTATTTCGCATATGGCTGATATGGCTCTTTAAGCGGACCACTTCCTCGTCCGTACAGACCTTGTCTGCAAACAGGATCACTTCGGCGGCGATCCGGCTCTCTTCGATCTGGGTGTCGGCAAGGAGTTCCTTCATCTTCTCCTCCAGTTTCGCCCGGTATTCCGAAACGATCTGAGGGGAGCGCTCCTCGATGTGCGCCGTCAGTTCGCTTAACCGGTCCAGTTTGGCAAGAATGTCGCGTTTCAGGTTCTCACCCTCGGTCTGCCTTGTCTGGACGAACTGGCCAAAGGCCCCTACCAGCGCTTCTTTCAGGCCGTTCCACAGTTCCTCCTCGTCCTCACTCTGCTCTTCCATTGTGAAGACTTCCGGATATCTGGAAAGGGTTGAAACACGGATATCATTTTCCAGGCCGAACTCCTCTTCCATCTGTTTTAAATATTTCAGATATTCGCCCGCCAGGACTGCATTGTACTTCACGGCCACCTGCGCCTGCGACAGATCTTCATAAGTAATGAAAATGTCGACTTTTCCTCTGTTGGCATAGGATTTCAGAAGATTCCGGATCGCCGTCTCGAAGAAGTTCAGCTTCTTCGGCATCCGGATATTCACATCCAGATACCGGTGGTTCACGCTTTTCAATTCCACGGTGAATTTTCTGGAATCTTTCTGCACCTCGCAGCGCCCGAAACCGGTCATGCTCTTGATCATCTCAAACCATCCTCTGTATTTACATATTCTCCGCCTTTCATCCCTGTCAGGCAGGAGTTCTCTTTTTCATTCCGGGACATATCCCGCATTTGATATATTATACTCTCTGGCACGGCAATGGTCAACACAAAAAGGCTTTCACGGCCCGTCTGAATATGGTATACTTTCTCTTGTCAACATACAGAAAGGACCGGATTACTATGGCTTTTGACGGCATTGTCGTGGCAGACCTTGTCCACGAATTCAGAAATGAACTGATCGGGGGACGCATCGCAAAGATCGCCCAGCCCGAGACAGATGAACTGCTCCTTACGATAAAAACAAACGACGGACAGCGGCGGCTCCTCATAAGCGCGGACGCTTCCCTTCCGCTTATCTATCTGACAGACGCAAACAAACCCGCGCCCATGACCGCGCCGAACTTCTGCATGCTCCTTCGCAAACACATCGGCGGCGGACGGATCGTCGATATCCGGCAGCCGAAACTGGAACGGATCATCCATTTTACGATCGAACATCTGGACGAACTGGGCGACCTGTGCCGTAAAGAACTGATCGTCGAGATCATGGGAAAGCACAGCAATATCATCTTCTGCACATCGGACGGGAAGATCATCGACAGCATCAAACACGTCTCCGCCCAGATGAGTTCCGTGCGGGAGGTCCTGCCCGGCCGCGAATACTTTATCCCGGACACCATGCATAAGGCCGATCCGCTCACCGTCGATGCGGATACTTTCACGGGACTGCTGAAAGAAAAGCCCATGCCGGTTTCCAAAGCGGTCTACACAAGCTTCACCGGCATCAGCCCGGTCACGGCCGAGGAGATCTGCCACCTGGCCGGTCTGGACTCCGCAATCCCGGCAAAAGAATATTCGGAAGACATCCTGTTCCATCTTTATACGCAGTTTACGATCTACCTTTCTGCCATTAAAGAAGGACGGTTTACGCCCGCCATTTATTATGACGGCCGGGAGCCGAAAGAATTTGCGGCGCTGCCGCTGACCCATTTTGACATGTACGAGTGCAGAGAATACGCTTCCATCTCGGAAGTTTTGAGCACCTTCTACTCCACCCGCAGCCTCCTGATGCGCATCCGCCAGAAATCCGCGGATCTACGGCACATCGTCCAGACGGCGCTGGAGCGGAACCGCAAGAAATACGATCTCCAGCTGCGGCAGCTGAAAGACACGGAAAACCGGGAGAAATTCCGGATCTACGGGGAACTGATCAACGCCTACGGCTACAATGTGGAAGAAGACGCCAGAAAACTGGACGCCCTCAACTACTATACAAATGAGATGGTCTCCATCCCCCTAGACCCGACAAAGACGCCGCAGGAGAACGCCCAGCGGTACTTCGCGAAATACAACAAACAGAAGCGGACCTTCGAAGCGCTCTCTGAACTGAGCAAAGAAACACTGGAGGACATCAACTATCTGGAGTCCGTCCAGACCGCGCTCGATATCGCCCTTACCGAGGAAGACCTGGCCCAGATCCGGGAGGAACTGGCAGGCGCCGGATACATCCGCCGCCGGTTCACCAAAAAGAAGGTCCGGATTAAAAACGAGCCGCTCCACTATATCTCCAGCGACGGCTACCACATCTATGTGGGAAAAAACAACCTGCAGAACGAAGAACTCACCTTCCATTTCGCATCCGGAAATGACTGGTGGTTCCACGCCAAGCAGGCACCCGGCTCCCACGTCATCGTCAAGTCAAACGGAGCCGAACTCCCCGACCGGACCTTCGAAGAAGCCGGCCGGCTGGCCGCCTATTACTCCAGCATGCGGGGAAGCGACAAAGTCGAGATCGACTATGTCCAGAAAAAGCACGTAAAGAAACCGAACGGCGCCAAGCCAGGATTCGTTGTGTACTATACAAATTACTCGCTGGTCATCGACAGTGATATAAGCGGGATAACTTCCTGTTTATCGAGCTGAGCGGAACCTGCAGCATAGAATACAACAATAAATTTCTATGAGAATACGGATTCACGGAATCAGGGATAAAACCTTCCCGTCTCCGGTTTCGCAGCCTAATGAAAAGTTAAAAACCGGATCATTGACAAAAAAACAGAGCCGCAGATGAGGAACTCACTAACGTTCAGACAGCCTCATCTGCGGCTCTAAAGTCAATTTTCCGGTTTTTACTTTTCCTAAGACCGCTCCACAGTCACCGGTCCGGCTTTATCCCTGATTCCGTGAAAGTCGCATCCGATCAGAAATTATTTTAAGATTCTGTGCTGCAGTTACCAGGATCAGTTCGATTAACAGGGCAAAAAAGCGTCGGGAAGGGGGACGGAATCCGGACCACAGAGAGACTTTGCTTGCTTGTCTGTATCATATCTGCAGGATCATAATCAATCAAGCAAGACAAAGTCTCATTCTGACCGTAACCGGCTATAAAAAGACATTATCCCTCCCTCAACAGTTTCCCTTCAGCAAAAAATCTTATGTTTTCCGAACAGGCGATTCAAAAGTATTGGGCAGGTGAATCTGAGAGAATTATAGAAAAAAATCAGGCCACGGAAAGGCGGCGTTAAAAGAGGAATTGGAGCTGTCTGAGCCTGAAAGGCGAGTTCTCCAATTCCTCTTTTTGTATTTAGCCGGCTTTTCATGGCCTTAGATTTTTCATAATTCTCGAACTGAACCTGAACACATCTTTTGCTGTGTCAGAATCCGTTCCCTATGCAATGCGTGATGCCGAGTGCATTTATGAATCAGGCTGTCCGGAAAACAGGAATTTACCCTTCCTTCCCCAGCAGATAGTCGATAAACTGCTGCGCCGTCCTTCCGGACAGGCCGCCGTGGGCCAGTTCCCATTTGTTTGCTTCGAGGAGCAGCTGCTCTTCCGGCATGTCGATGCCGCCGCGCTGCGCCAGCACGCGCACGATCTCCTGGAACTCTTTTTTGTCCGGAGAACCGAAGTAGATGGTCACGCCGAACCGGGCCACCAGGGAGAGTTTTTCCTGGACCGTATCGTTTGTGTGGAGTTCCTCGTCCCGGTCCGCCTTGTCTTTAAAGGTTTCGCGGATCAGGTGCCGGCGGTTGGAGGTCGCGTAGATGAGCACGTTTTCCGGCTTCCGCTCCAGGCCGCCCTCGATCACGGCTTTGAGATATTTATACTCGATCTCAAACTCTTCGAATGAAAGATCATCCATATAGATGATGAACTTGTAATTCCGGTTTTTGACCTGGGCGATCACTTCGTTCAGATCCTTAAACTGGTGCTTGTACACTTCGATCATGCGAAGGCCCTGATCGTAATACTGGTTCAGGATCGCTTTGATGGAGGATGATTTGCCTGTACCGGCATCTCCGAAGAGCAGGCAGTTGTTGGCCCTTCGTCCTTTTACGAATGCTTCGGTATTGTCGATCAGTTTCTTTTTGGCGATCTCATAGCCTACCAGGTCGTCCAGATGGACGTGGGCGATATTGGTGATGGGCATGATCTCCATGTCGCCGCCTTCCGGATGCTCGATGCGGAAGGCCTTGTGAAGTCCCAGCTTGCCCACGCCGAATTCTTTATAGAACTGGGTCATCTTATCCTTGAAATCCTGCACATCAGACGAACAGCCCAGCGCCCCGGCAAGCGTGCAGATCCGGTCCCGCACCCGGCGGTTGAACACTTTTCCTGTGCGGCTTGCGCCGTGGTAATCCATCAGCACCTGGATGCATCCCGCCCCCAGGTTCTTCTCAAGCTCTGTAAAGTCGTAATCAAAGAGTTCTTTGAAGATGCCGAGATCATGGAGTGCAATCTCATTGATGCTGCCCTCCACAGCGCCCACGATCTCACAGGAAGTGCTGTAGGCGTTCTCGTCATTTACGAGGAGAAATGTAAGGTAAGTGTGCCAGAGATTCCCCTCGAACCCGTGGCTCACGGACAATTCCAGCAGCTCATTCACGCACTCGAAAAGCAGGCTCCTCAGATCCTCCCGGTTATAGTAATCATTCCCGTGGTTCTCCATCAGGAAGGTCATATCCTTCAGGATCTCCCCGTATTCCATATTTTTATATAACATCAGTTCATTGGTACGCATCGGACATCTTCCTCCTAATAATTCCCCAGGATCTTCAGGTTCTGGGCCTCTTCCCGGAGTCCCCGGATCGCATTTTTCACTGCCGGATCTTCCAGATTGCCTTCGAAATCCACGAAAAAGCAGTATTCCCACGGCCGTCCTTTGACCGGTCTGGACTCGATCCTGGTCATATTCAGATCATTGTAGATAAAGTGTGACAGGATCCCGTACAGCGAACCGCTCCGGTGCGGCAGTTCAAAGCGGATGCTGATCTTGGAGGCATCCTTTAAATACACTTTCTGGTTGGTCACCACGATAAATCTCGTTGAATTGTCCGCGTCGTCATTGATCCCGTCCACCAGAACGGACAGGCCGTGTACATCTGCCGCATAGGCGCTGCACACTGCCGCCTGGGAGATGTCGTTTTCCTCCAGGACCTTCTTCGCCGCCACAGCGGTATTGACCACGCTGATCCGCTGCCAGTCGGGATGGTCATCCAGGAACCGACTGGTCTGCATCAGGGCCTCGGTCTTGGAATACACCCGGCTGATATCCGAAAGCTTCGCGCCCGGCAGTCCGGCCAGCGTATGTACCACCGGCAGGATGGTCTCCGCCACAATATAATTTTCAAATTCATCCAGGAGATCGTACATCTCGATCACCGGTCCGGCCGTGGAGTTCTCGATAGGCAGCACCGCATAGTCGGCAGCCCCCTCTTCGATGGCCTCCATGGCCTCCCGGAATGTCCGCACATGGAAGCAGTTCACCTCTTTCCCGAAATACTGCTGCATGGCCGCCTGTCCGTAAGCCCCTTCCGTTCCCTGGAAGACGACCCGGGCATTCTCCTTATCAATGCCGTCGATCCGGATAAAGGGAAGCCGTCCCAGCGCGCCGGCCTCCACCAGCTGCTGATACTGCAGTTTCCGGCTCATGGACATGAGCTGCTGATAGACTTCCTGGATCCCCTTTTTATTAAAATCCCCGGAAACCTTTGACGCCACATCCGCGAGTTTTTCTTTCTCCCGCTGACGGTCAAACACCTTCCGGCCTGTTTTCACTTTATATTCACCGACCTGACCGCATACATCCATCCGCTGTTCATAGAGCGCGGCGATCTGATCGTCGATCCGGTCCAGCTCTTTTCTTAGTACTTCGAGTGATTCCATGCTTTAAGCTCCTTCCTGAACGCAGCGCGCTTATCCGCTTTACTGCGTTTATGCACTAAATCAGTATAGTACATTTTTACCGGAAAATCTACTTATAATCTCCAGTTTGGAGTTGAAAATGGTCTCATTTTAGTATATGATTATGTGGAGAATTTACGGAGGTACACAAATGAACGTCACTGAATGTTTAAAAACCCGAAGAAGCATCCGAAAATATAAGGCTGACAAGGTTGACCATTCTGTTATTGATTCTATTGTTTCTCTGGCTTCTTATTCCCCTTCGTGGAAAAATACTCAGATCACCCGCTATATCGCTATCGAAGATTCTTCTCTTCAAAATGAGATCGCGGACAGATTCACCCCGGATTATAATTCAAATATCATCCGCCAGGCTCCCGTCCTTATGGCTGTCACCTTCAGAAAAGGCAGATGCGGCTATGAGCGCGACGGATCCTTTACGACCAAAAAAGGCGACCACTGGCAGATGTTTGACGTGGGTGTGGCCTGCCAGACCTTCTGCCTCGCTGCATGGGACAAAGGGCTGGGTACAGTGATCATGGGCGTTTTCGATGAAGACGGGATCACAGAGCTGCTCGGGATCCCTGAAGATCAGGAACTGTGCGCACTGATCGCACTCGGATATCCGGATATCGAACCGGATGCGCCGAAGCGCAAAGCAGTCGAGGAACTGCTGCAGTACAGATAGCAACAGGCAGTCTGCTGCCGGATCATCTGAACAGGATAAATATGCACTTTATTTAAGGAGGACATTTATGAGACATTTGATGAGCCCACTGGACTTTTCAGTGGAAGAACTTGACAAACTGCTGGACATCGCGCAGGATATCGAGGCGAATCCTGCAAAATACGCTCATGCCTGCGAGGGTAAGAAACTGGCGACGCTCTTCTACGAGCCGAGTACCAGAACCCGTCTGAGCCATGAGGCGGCCATGCTGAACCTGGGCGGAAGCGTGATGGGATTCGCATCCGCAGACTCCAGTTCCGCTTCCAAAGGCGAGAGCGTTGCAGATACGATCCGTGTGATCTCCTGCTATGCAGATATCTGTGCCATGAGACATCCGAAGGAAGGCGCGCCAATGGTTGCGGCACAGCACTCTTCCATTCCGGTGATCAATGCGGGCGACGGCGGACATCAACATCCGACGCAGACGCTGACCGACCTGCTCACGATCAAGAGCCTGAAAGGCCGTCTGAACAACATGACCATCGGTCTTTGCGGCGACCTGAAATTCGGACGCACCGTCCACTCTCTGATCAACGCACTGGTAAGATACGAAGGGATCCGGTTCATCCTGATCTCCCCGGAGGAACTCCGCCTTCCGGAATATGTACGCCATGACGTACTTGACCGGAACAATGTTCCCTACGAAGAAGTGGTACGTCTGGAAGACGCCCTTCCGGAACTCGACATCCTGTACATGACCCGTGTCCAGAAGGAACGTTTCTTCAACGAAGAAGATTATGTGAGAATGAAAGACTTCTATATCCTGGACAAGCAGAAAATGAAGCTTGCCCCGGAAGATATGTACGTCCTTCATCCGCTTCCGAGAGTAAACGAGATCTCCGTAGAGGTTGACGACGATCCGCGCGCCGCATACTTCCATCAGGCACAGTGCGGCGTATACGTCCGCATGGCACTGATCCTCACACTTCTTGACATCCATGTAGACTGACGGGGATCTTACGGTTCACGATAACAACAGGATTCTGATACAGAGAAAGGAAAGAGCTATGGTAAAAAATACACTGAATGTAGGAAGCATCTCCGAAGGTTTCGTGCTCGACCACATCGAGGCCGGAAAGAGCATGGATATCTACAAATATCTGCACCTCGACAAACTGGACTGCTGTGTGGCGATCATCAAGAACGCAAAGAGCAACAAGATGGGCAAAAAAGATATCATCAAGATCGAATGCCCCATTGATTTCATGGATCTTGACATCCTCGGATTCATCGATCACAATATCACGATCAACATTATTGAAAATGAGAAGATCGTTGAGAAGAAAAATCTGAAACTGCCCAAAGAGATCCGCAATGTGATCCGCTGCAAAAACCCGCGCTGCATCACATCCATCGAGCAGGGCCTGGATCACGTATTCGTACTCACCGATGAGGAGAATCAGATCTACCGGTGCAAATACTGCGAAGAGAAATACCGCAGAAGAAAAAAATAGACCATACATGTCAAAAGCAGGGATCCGCGGATCCCTGCTTATTTTATATCTGCCTATGCATTCTTATTTCTGAGATATTCATCGATCCCTTTCGCACCGGCTTTTCCGGCACCCATCGCAAGGATGACCGTCGCTGCGCCCGTCACGGCGTCTCCGCCGGCAAACACGCCTTCTTTGGACGTCTGGCCGTTCTCCTCATCCGCAACGATGCATTTTCTGCGGTTTGTCTCCAGTCCTTTTGTCGTTGAAGAGATAAGCGGGTTCGGTGAAGTTCCAAGAGACATGATCACTGTGTCAACTTCAATATCATATTCAGAACCCGGGATCTCTACCGGACGTCTTCTGCCGGATGCATCCGGCTCGCCCAGTTCCATTTTGATCACGGTCATACTCTTAATATTTCCGTTCTCATCCACATTGATCTTCGTCGGATTGGTCAGAAGATCGAAGATCACGCCCTCTTCTTTCGCGTGATGCACCTCTTCCACTCTGGCCGGAAGCTCCGCCTCGCTCCTTCTGTACACGATATGTACGTCCGCTCCGAGACGCAGTGCCGTCCTCGCGGCGTCCATGGCCACGTTTCCGCCGCCCACGACCGCCACTTTCTTTCCTGCAGCGATCGGTGTGTCGTAAGAATCGTCAAACGCTTTCATCAGGTTGCTTCTCGTCAGATACTCATTTGCCGAGAATACTTCATTGGCGTTCTCTCCCGGGATGCCCATGAACATCGGAAGACCCGCGCCGGATCCGATGAATACGGCCTCGAATCCTTCCTCTTCCATCAACTGGTCAATGGTCGTTGACTTTCCGATGACTACATTGGTCTCGAATTTTACGCCAAGTTCTTTTACCTTCTCGATCTCTTTTGCCACGACCTTCTGTTTCGGAAGACGGAATTCCGGGATGCCGTATACAAGTACGCCGCCCAGCTCATGCAGGGCTTCGAATACCGTTACATCATAGCCCATTTTCGCCAGATCACCGGCGCATGTAAGACCGGACGGACCGGAACCGATCACGGCTACCTTGTGGCCGTTCTTCGTCTCTGCACCCACCGGTTTGATGTCATTCTCAAGCGCGTAATCCGCCACGAACCGCTCCAGTTTTCCGATGGAAACCGGCTCGCCCTTGATGCCCCGGATGCATTTGCCCTCGCACTGGGACTCCTGCGGACAGACACGGCCGCAGATCGCCGGAAGGGCGCTGGACTTTCCGATCACCTTATAGGCCTCTTCGATGTTTCCTTCTTTTACTTCATGGATAAATGCCGGGATGTCGATCGCTACCGGACATCCCTGGATGCATTTCGCATTCTTGCAGTTGAGGCATCTTTCCGCCTCTTCCATCGCCTCTTCTTTATTGTAGCCGAGGCAGACCTCACCAAAATTCGTCGCCCGGACCTCCGGATCCTGCTCTCTTACCGGTACTTTTTTTAACATATCAGCCATTATTCGTCACCTCCGCAATGTCCGCATCCGCCGTGATGGGTGTCGCCCTCCTGGAGTTTCAGAAGCGCCCGCCCTTCCTGAGTCTTATACATACGGCTTCTCTTCATCGCCTGATCAAAATCTACAAGATGTCCGTCGAATTCCGGTCCGTCCACGCATGCGAACTTGATCTCATCGCCCACCTGCAGACGGCAGGCGCCGCACATTCCCGTACCGTCCACCATGATCGGGTTCATGCTGACGATGGTCGGGATCTCCAGCTTCTTTGTCAGGAGACAGACGAACTTCATCATGATCATCGGTCCGATGGCCACGCAGACATCGTACTTATGTCCGTTATTCACAAGCTCTTCCACCATGGCTGTGACCATGCCGGCATGGCCGTAGGAGCCGTCGTCCGTACAGGGATAGTAATTGCCTGATACGGCTTTCATCTCATCCTCAAGGATCAGCATGTCCTTTGTCTTGGCGCCGACGATCACATCCGCCTTCACGCCGTGCTCAAAGAGCCACTTCGCCTGCGGATATACGGGCGCCGCGCCCACACCGCCGGCCACGAAAAGGATCTTCTTGTTTTTCAGTGTTTCCATATCTTCATGGACGAACTCGGAGGGACATCCGAGCGGTCCGGTGAAATCACGGAAGTAATCCCCCTCTTCCAGGCTGCTCATCTTTGTTGTGGACGCGCCCACCTCCTGCACAACGATGGTGATCGTGCCGGCTTCCCGGTCATAATCACAGATCGTCAGCGGGACACGCTCGCCCTTTTCATCCATTTTTACAATAACAAACTGACCCGGCTCACAGTGCTGAGCCACACGCGGTGCGTGCACATCCATCAGAAAGATCTTGTCGGCCAGTACTTCTTTTTTCATGATCTGATACATGGTCTTCCTCCTCGAATAAATCATCTTCCCTATCATACGCTAAATCACGCGTATTGGCAAGCGTTACTCTGTTGTAATATAGTTCCTCGTCGTCATATCCGTGGCCTTGCCGTTCTGGTCATTCACAAGGATCGCATTAAAGATCGTCTGGGCATCTTCCGGCATATCGACCGGTCCGGTATATTTTTCCGTTGAGGATGACGACGGATCCGGCGTGGTCCCGTCCAATGTATAATATGCCGTATACCCTTCCGGCACGGTGATCGTGATCTGCGTCGGTTCCGTATACTGTCCTGTCGGCGGATTGACGATCGGTGCATTTTCTATCGGGAATTCGATGGTATATTCCGCAGATGATACAACACTCGGGATCCCGCTTTCATTCACGGCGATCGCACGGATCTCTGTATCCCCTTCTTCCTGAAGAAGAACCGGTTCCGTATACCGGGTCCCTGTGGATACGGTCGGATCTGTTCCGTCCGTTGTATAGTAGATCTCTCCGCCGGTCTCGGAAGTGATCGCAACCTCCTGGACTTCCTCGTACGTTCCTTCTTCCAGTGAAAATACCGGTGCGGCGGAAATATATTTTTCAACAGCCTTCAAAACCCCTGCATCCTCGCAATTGTTCAGCAGGGCCGACACTTTTTCCGGCTGTTCTACTTCCATGTAGAAATCAATCGCTGCCTGATAAAGCTGCGCATTGGTCGGCTGGGACTCGATCGCAGAGAGGAATACATTTTCCGCGCTTTCCATATCATTCTGGTCCGTATAGAGCTTCGCGTACCCGGTGTAGGCTTCCGGACGCGACTCATCTTTTACGATCGCGCGTTTAAAGTAATTTTCAGCCGCTGTATAATCTCTGCTCTGGATCTCACGATATCCTTTATTTATCATGGATGTATAGGAATTCTGATACACGACGACAATTCCCGCAACAATAACGGCAAGGATCACAAAAAGTGTGATCAGAAGGTTTCTTCTCTTGCGTTTTGCCGCCTCCAGACGCTTCTGCTTTCTCTGCCGTCTCAGCTCGGCAGTATCCTGACGGGCACGTTTCACCTCGCCGGTATTCCGGCGGGTCTGCTGTGTCTGGCCGGTCTGCCGCCGGGTTCCCGTCTGCCTGCCGTCACGGATCCTGTCCATCTCCTCCGGGCGGAGTATACGTGTGGAATTCACATTCTGCGTCATGGCAGTTCTTCTGTATCTTCTGACCCCATCCGTCTGTATACGACGTGTCGCACCCTCTACAGATCCCTTAACCTCCTGGGCAAGGACATCATCAAGCGGATTATAGTCCGGAACGATCTGCACCTCTGCCCCGCATATCGGACAGATCATTTTATCATCCGGAAATTCCGCCCCGCAACGAGTACATATCATGATCTTTCCTCCTGAGTACGCATTGTTTCAACGCAATTATCCATCAGCATCGCGATCGTCATCGGTCCGACCCCTCCGGGGACCGGCGTGATCGCGGATGTGTGCGGCTCAACATCTTCAAAATCCACATCACCGCACAGATGATTATTCTCATCCCGGTGCATGCCCACGTCAATGACCACTGCACCTTCTTTTACATATTCTGCCGTAATAAACTTCTTTTTCCCGATCGCTACGATAAGGATGTCCGCGCGTTTTGCCACTTCCTTCAGATCTTTCGTCCTGGAATGCGCGACCGTTACAGTCCCGTTCTCCCGGAGAAGAAGGGCAGCCATCGGCTTCCCGACAATATTGCTCCTGCCGATCACCACGCACTCTTTGCCCTCGATCGCGATACCGGATCGTTTCAGAAGCTGGATGATGCCCGCCGGCGTGCAGGAAAGGAAGCCTTTTTCGCCGATCCAGAGCCGGCCCACGCTGACCGGATGGAAGCCGTCTACATCTTTGTCCGGTGAGATCGTGCGGATAATGCGGTCCGCATCAATGTGCGCCGGGAGCGGAAGCTGTACCAGGATCCCGTTTACCGTCTCATCCGCATTCAGATCCTCCACCAGCGCGACAAGTTCTTCCTCTGTCGTCGCTTCCGGAAGTTCATAGGACTTTGATCCGATGCCGATATAGGCGCAGGCTTTCTTTTTATTGTTAACATAGACCGACGAAGCCGGGTCGTTCCCGACCTGGACCACTGCCAGGCAGGCGTTCTTCCCGATTTCTCCGAGTCTCTGTACTTCTTCTTTCAGCTCGTCTTTTATCTGCTTAGAGATTTTCTTTCCATCAATTAACTGTGCCATGCATTTTCCCTTCTATCTTAAAACAGTCCTGTGATCTTTCCGTCTTCGGTGACGTCGATCCCGTTTGCCGCCGGAACTTTCGGAAGGCCCGGCATGGTCATGATCGCGCCTGTCAGAGCTACGACAAATCCGGCGCCGGCGCTGACATACACCTCCCGGATATGGATGTCGAATCCGGACGGACGGCCCAGCTTCTTCGCGTCATCAGACAGGGAGTATTGATTCTTTGCCATGCAGACAGGGAAAGAAGCGAATCCCATCGCTTCGATCCGGTCGATCTGCTTCTGCGCTGCCGGTTCATAGACAACCCCGTCCGCACCGTAGATCTCTCTGGCCACTTTCTCGATCTTCTCCCGGATAGACAGGCCGTCTTCATAGAGCGGATGGAAATGGCTTTCTTTATTTTCCAGTGTGTACAGTACCTTTTCTGCCAGAGCGATGCCGCCCTCTCCGCCCTTTTCCCATACTTCGGAAAGTGCGAACTCACAGCCCCTTTCCTCACAGAATCTGCGGATAAACTCATTTTCCGCCTCTGTATCTGTCACAAAGGAGTTGAGCGTTACGATAACCGGCACATCGTACTTCTGTATATTTTCAATATGCTTTTCAAGATTCACGATCCCCTTCGCCAGAGCATCCAGATTCTCCTGCGCCAGATCAGCCTTCGGAACGCCGCCGTTATATTTCAGCGCACGCACTGTTGCGACCAGCACGACCGCATCCGGTTTCAGCCCGGCCATGCGGCATTTGATATCAAAGAACTTCTCCGCCCCGAGATCCGCACCGAATCCGGCTTCTGTGATCGTGATATCACTGAGTTTGAGCGCCATCTTAGTCGCACGCACACTGTTGCATCCGTGGGCGATATTGGCGAACGGTCCCCCGTGTACAAGGGCCGGCGTATGCTCCAGTGTCTGGATGATGTTCGGTTTGATCGCATCTTTAAGAAGCGCCGCCATTGCGCCTGTCGCGTTCAGATCTTCCGCCGTGACCGGCTCCCCGTCAAAGTTATATGCCACGACGATCCGGGCCAGACGCTTCTTCAGATCCGCAAGATCATCCGCCAGGCAGAGGATCGCCATGATCTCAGATGCCACTGTGATCACGAAATGATCCTCCCGCACCATTCCGTCCATCTTGTTGCCGAGGCCGACAACGATATTGCGGAGTACGCGGTCGTTCATATCCAGGCAGCGTTTCCACACGACCTGTCTGGGATCGATCCTGAGGGCATTGCCCTGCTGGATATGGTTGTCAAGCATGGCCGCCAGCAGGTTGTTGGCGGAAGTAATGGCGTGGAAATCACCGGTAAAATGAAGATTCAGGTCTTCCATCGGAACGACCTGCGCATATCCGCCGCCTGCCGCGCCGCCCTTGATGCCGAAGCAGGGGCCCAGTGAGGGTTCGCGAAGGGCGATCAGCGCCTTTTTATTTAATTTTGCCATCGCCTGTCCGAGACCGACGGTTGTCGTCGTCTTTCCTTCTCCTGCCGGAGTCGGATTGATCGCCGTAACAAGCACAAGCTTTCCGTCTTTATTATCTTTTATCTTGTCCCACAGTTCATCGGAAAGTTTGGCTTTGTACTTTCCGTAATACTCCAGGTCATCGTCTTCAATGCCGATACTTGCGGCAACGTCGCGGATGTGTTCCAGCGCTGCCTCCTGAGCGATCTCAATATCCGTCTTCATTTTCCTCTCTCCTTTTCTGATGAATCAATGTATATCCTGCCGCCTGTCAGGAGCGGCTGTTGCTCATATATTCCTCAAACTCTTCCGCCGTCATCAGCACCTTCCGGGGCTTCGTCCCTTCTTCCGGACCGACGACGCCGGCCTCCGCGAGCTGGTCCATGATCCGCGCCGCCCGGTTGAATCCGATCTTGAACATCCGCTGGAGCATTCCGATGGACGCTTTATCTTTATCAATGATCAGTTTCCCGGCATCGGCAAAATATGTATCCCTGTCGTCGCCTCCGTCGGAGGACGCCCCTGGATCAGCCAGCACGGTGTTGGAATTCATGTGTTCTTCCAGTTCATTATTATAGGTGGTGCCCGCATTATTCTTCAGCAGGAACTCAACCACATCCTGGACCTCTTTGTCTGATACGAAAGATCCCTGCACGCGCACCGGCTTCGGGTAACCCGAAGGATAGAAAAGCATATCGCCCTTTCCGAGCAGCTTCTCCGCGCCGTTCATATCGATGATCGTACGGGAATCCACTCCTGATGACACGGCGAACGCGATCCTGGAAGGCATATTCGCCTTGATCAGACCCGTGATGACATTGACCGAAGGCCGCTGGGTCGCCAGCACAAGGTGCAGGCCGGCCGCTCTGGCAAGCTGTGCCAGACGGCAGATGGCGCCTTCAACCTCGCCCGGAGCCACCATCATCAGGTCGGCAAGCTCGTCTATGATGATCACGATCTGTGGCAGTTTCTTCTTAACCTCTTCCCCGGTCTCGCCGCGCTCTACTTTCGCGTTAAATCCTTTCAGATCACGGACATTGTATTCTGCAAAAAGCTTGTAGCGCTTCTCCATCTCGGCCACGGCCCAGTTCAGGGCGCCGGCCGCTTTCTTCGGATCAGTGACAACCGGGATCATAAGATGCGGGATCCCGTTGTATACGCTAAGCTCCACAACTTTCGGGTCCACCAGGATGAGTTTCACTTCATCCGGATCCGATTTATAGATAATGCTCATGATCAGTGTGTTGATGCACACGGATTTACCGGAGCCTGTCGATCCGGCGACAAGCAGATGGGGCATCTTCGCGATATCTGCAACCACCGTCTTGCCCGCGATGTCTTTTCCGACCGCAAATGTGATCGGGGAGGCGCTTTTTTCAAATTCCGGCGACTCCAGAAGGTCGCGGAGCATGACCGCCGTATTCTCCTGGTTCGGGACCTCAATGCCCACCGCCGCCTTCCCCGGGATCGGCGCTTCGATCCTCAGATCCGCCACGGCAAGGTTCAGCTTGATATCATCCGCCAGGCCGACGATCCGGCTGACTTTCACGCCCTGGTCAGGCTGCAGTTCATACCGGGTGACAGACGGGCCGCAGCTTGCGTTGGTCACATGTACCCCTACGCCGAAATTCTGAAGGGTCTCTTCCAGCTTCTGCGCAGTGGCCCGGAGATGGGCGTCCGAATCCCCGCCGCTTTTTTTACCTCTTTTTAAGAGGTTCATCGGCGGCGTCCGGTAAGCGGACTGCTTCTCAAGCTGCTGCTCATGCTTTTCTGCTTCAGCGGCCACCGTTTCTGTTTCTGCGGAGACGATCGCCGCCTCTTTTGCCTTGTTCCTGCGCTTCGGCTTTTCTTCCGCCGCCGGAGTCTCAGCCGGCTTTTCTTCTGCCGGAGACGGTTCTGCCGGTTCCGCACGGTTTATGACAAAAGGCTGTTCCTCTTTTTCTTCCGGAACGATGTTCTCCGGTATCTTCTCTGCCGGTACATTCTCCGGTTTCAGTTCATAAATATCAGGAGATTTCCTTCCTGACCTCTTCTTCGTTTTTTCTTCCCCCAGCGTCGTCGCAAAAGATACACCGGACACTTTTCTGTTCCTTCGTGCCGGCGTGTACTCCCCGCGGTCCGCCGCTGGCGCGGCAGGGATCTCCTGCCATCTTTCTTCCCGCTTGCGTGCACGGACCGCCGCTGATTCTGCGCGGCGCTTCTTCACATCCTCATAGGCCGCCCGGCTCTTCTTCCCGAGCGGTGCGAGGAGAGATTTCTCTGTCACAAGGATCAGACAGATCACGGAAAAGATCACCAGTACAACATATGTCCCCGCAACGCCGATCATCGGGCAGAGGATACTTACCAGGCATCCGCCGGCCAGTCCGCCCGCATCCCGGTGTTCCGCCGCTTCCCTGTAATAAGAAAGCAGAGAAGCTCCCGGCGTGTAAGAATTAAACATCAGTTCCAGGATCGCGGTCAGGAGCAGGAACAATACTGCTGCCGATATAATTTTCACATGTGCATGGGCATTGCCTCTGTTTGATATCTGAAATGCCGTCAATGCAAAAAATACAAACGGAAGCACATAAGCCATGAATCCGAATAACCCGAAAAATACCGATGAGACCGCCTCCCCCACGATCCCGCCGACTCCGAAATTACTGAGTACGAGCAATATGCATACCGCAAGTGATGCCAGTATGATGATCTCGCTTTTCAGTCCGTTATCCTGCTGTTTTTTGTTTGGTCTGCTTTTTGTGTTTTTTCGCTTTTTTGTCGATTTAGCAGCCATATTATTCCCCCTTGAAAATTAAACATACTCTATTTAGTATAGCATTATTTGGATTTCATGTCATTATTTTTTTCTTCCCGGATCATTTCCCGCAGTTTTTCGAACGCATGGCGCACGCCTCCCACTTCGTCGATGAGCCCTTCCCTCACCGCTTCCTCTCCCTCAAGCATCGTCCCCACATCCTTTACGAGCTGTGTGGGATCAAGCATCAGTTCCATAAGGCGCTCCTGGGATATCTTCGAATGTTCTGCGATAAAGCGGATGATCCGGTCCTGGGTTTTCTCCATATTCCGGTAGCTCTGGATCACGCCGATGAACATGCCCGTAGACCGGACCGGATGGATGGTCATCGTTCCGGTGGGAACAATGAAGGAATAATCCGCCGACACCGCCAGCGGCCCGCCGATGGAATGGCTCCCGCCGAGCACAAGAGAGACCGTAGGTTTGCTCAGTGACGCGATCATTTCCGCGATCGCCAGCCCGGCTTCCACATCGCCCCCGAGTGTATTGAGAAGGATCAGGATCCCTTCAACATCTTCGTCTTCCTCCGCCTGGGCGAGCTTCGGCAGAAGGTGTTCATACTTTGTCGCTTTTGTACTGCCGCTCAGGACCTCATGGCCCTCGATCTCCCCGATGATCGTAAACAGTTCGATCCCGGAACCGCTCTTTTTGTCAGAAAGGCGGGTCGTGCCGAACTCTTTTATCCCTTCGTTTTTTTCATTCTCCATCTTTAATACCTCCCCGATCCGCAGGATTTCCCGCAGTTCTTTATAATGCTAGTATTAAAAACGGATCCGGTTTCTATACACAGAAAAATGGTATGGATGCAGATTGTATACATCCATACCATTGTTTTTACTTCAACGCCTGCTCAAGATCGGCTATGATGTCTTCTATATTTTCAATTCCAACGCTGAAACGGATCAGATCCGGCTGAACGCCTGCCTCGATCAGTTCCTGCTCATTCATCTGGCGGTGCGTATGGCTCGCCGGATGGAGAACGCAGCTTCTGGCATCCGCCACATGGGTGACAATGGCAACCAGCTTCAGTTTATCCATCATCTCAACCGCCGCCTCTCTTCCGCCTTTCAGACCGAAAGTAAGGACGCCGCATGTTCCGTTCGGCATATATTTCTGCGCAAGATCGTAATACCTGTCTCCCGGAAGGGACGGATAGCGTACCCAGGCCACTTTCTCATGGTTCTGCAGATACTGCGCGGCTTTCAGCGCATTCTCACAGTGTCTCGGCACTCTCAGATGGAGCGTCTCCAGACCGATATTCAGAAGGAACGCATTCTGCGGAGACTGGATCGATCCCAGGTCGCGCATCAGCTGGGCGGTCGCCTTTGTAATATATGCCCCTTTTCCGAACTTCTTCGTATACACGATGCCGTGATACGTCTCATCCGGCGTCGTGAGCCCCGGGAATTTGCCCCCGTGGGCCTCCCAGTCAAAATTGCCACTGTCCACGATCGCACCGCCCACACAGGCTGCATGGCCGTCCATATACTTTGTCGTGGAATGGGTCACGATATCCGCACCCCACTCGAAAGGCCGGCAGTTGATCGGCGTGGCGAATGTATTGTCCACGATGAACGGAACGCCGTGCGCATGGGCCGCCTTCGCAAATTTCTCGAAATCAAGAACGACCAGCGCCGGGTTCGCGATGGACTCTCCGAACACGGCCTTCGTATTGTCACGGAACGCCGCATTCAGTTCTTCTTCTGAACACTCCGGATCAACGAACGTCGCTTCAACCCCCATTTTGCGGATCGTGTGCGCATAGAGATTGTATGTACCTCCGTACAGTGCGGATGCGCAGACAATATGGTCCCCCGCCTGGGCGATATTCATGATCGCATAGAAATTCGCCGCCTGGCCGGAGGAAGTCAGCATTGCGGCAAAACCGCCCTCCAGGTCACAGATCTTCGCTGCCACTGCGTCATTTGTCGGGTTCTGGAGCCGTGTGTAGAAATAGCCAGACTCCTCAAGGTCAAAGAGTCTGCCCATCTGTTCGCTGCTCGTATAGCGGAATGTGGTGCTCTGATAGATCGGAAGCACCCTCGGCTCGCCGTTGCCCGGCTCATACCCGGACTGGATGCATTTTGTCTCAATTCTGTAATTGCTCATCTGTGTATCTCCTCCTGTCTGTCATCCGTACAGATTGTTTTCTATTCGTTCCAGTTGTGGTATACATCCTGGACATCGTCATCTTCATCCAGCAGATCCAGCGTCTTCTGGATATTCTTAATGTCATCCTCGCTGGTCAGTTCCACATAAGTCTGCGGGATCATGGTCACTTCCGCCTGCGCCATCTCGATCCCCGCCTCCTCAAGCTGGAGACGGACGTCGCTGAACGCCTCGGGTGTGGTGAGGATCTCATAACTCTCCTCATCTTCATTAAAGTCATCTGCGCCAGCATCAAGGGCCAGCATCATCAGTTCATCCGCATCCATGGAGCAGTCTTCTTTTGCCACAAAGATCTGTCCCTTTTCATCAAACATGAACGAAACGCATCCCGGTGTCCCGACGTTTCCGCTTCCTTTTGTAAAGGCATTGCGCACGTTGGACGCCGTCCGGTTTTTATTGTCCGTCAGTGTTCTGACAATGATCGCCGTTCCGCCCGGTCCGTATCCTTCATATGTAATATGCTCGTAGTTGTCCGCCGCGCCTTCACCGGCCGCTTTTTTAATATTTCTCTCGATCGTGTCATTGGGCATATTGTTGGCTTTTGCCTTGGCGATCACATCGCGGAGACGGCTGTTGTTCGCCGGGTCCGCTCCGCCGCCTTCCTTAACGGCTACGGCGAGCTCACGGCCGATCTTTGTAAAGATCTTGCCTTTTGCTGCATCGTTTTTTTCTTTTTTATGCTTGATATTGGCAAACTTTGAATGTCCTGACATTTATAAATTCTCCTCTTTTCCGTATTTCTTCATATGCACGCTGTGCTTTTCAATTCTAACACTCTTTTGGGATTCTGTAAAGAAGTCAGTATGTAGCAAGTTCCAGACTGACTCTGATCGCCCGGTCAACCTTCTGCATCGTCGTCCCGTCGATATGGCAGACATACTCCTTCAGGCGCTGTTTGTCTATCGTGCGGATCTGTTCCAGCAGGATCACGGAATTCCTGACGATCTTATAATCTTTTGTGCTGATCTCTATATGGGTAGGCAGCTTCGCCTTATTCATCTTCGATGTGATCGCCGCGCAGATAATGGTCGGACTGTGCCTGTTCCCCACATTATTCTGTATCACGAGCACCGGCCTTATCCCGCCCTGTTCAGAGCCCACCACCGGGCTCAGATCAGCATAATAAATATCTCCCCGTCTGATCATGGTTTCTTTTTCACTCTCCGATTTACTTACTTGATGCAGTTCCTGCATACTTCAGTATTCCCATGTTCATCGGGCGTATTCAGGTTATTCTTCTGATTTCTTATAGATTCTCGGGATCCGTTTCCCGAGACAGCAGACAAACTCATAATTAAACCGGCCGCTTAAGTCCGCCAGTTCATCCACTGTGATCTCCTCATCCCCGTCCCGGCCCACGAGCACGACCCGGTCCATAAAAGCGGTCTCCGGTATGTCCGTCACGTCAGCCATGAACTGATCCATGCAGACCCTTCCCAGGATCCTTGCACGTTTCCCGTGGATGAGCACATATCCCTTATTAGAGAGGGACCTGGGATACCCGTCGCCGTATCCCACCGGGATCGTGGCCACGCGCATCGGCCGGTCGGAAACAAAGGTGCCGCCGTAACTGATCGGCGTGCCCGCCTCCACTTCTTTCACGAAGCTCACATGGCTGACAAGCGACAGGGCCGGCCTGAGATCCACCGCCTTCTGATCCACCTCATCCGACGGATACATCCCGTACATGGCGATCCCGGCTCTGGCCAGATCATGTTTCATGTCCGGGAAATCAATGATCCCCGCACTGTTGTCACAGTCAAAATACCGGACCGGGACCTGTCTCTTTTCGACCAGTTCCTTCATCCGCATAAACCGGTCATGCTGCAGAAATGTATATGTTTTGTCCCGTTCATCCGCTTTGGCAAAGTGCGTGAACATTCCTTCGATCCGGATCCCAGGAAGCCTGCTGATCCGTTCGACCGCATCCGCACTCTCTTCTGTCACCGGGAACCCGATCCGCCCCATCCCTGTATCGATCTTAATATGGATAAAGGCGTCTTTCCCCTGGCGCACTGCTTCCTGCGAGATCCGTTCCGCCATGGATTCCATATAGACCGCAGGGCGCACATCATAACGGATCATTTTCTCAAACTGATCCGGGAATACGCACCCCAGGACCAGGATCGGTTTGCGGATCCCCTGTTCCCGGAGTTCCATCGCTTCTTCCAGACAGGCCACCGCATAGCCCCACACATAGGAACACGCTTCAAACATCTTTGCGACCGGCACCGCGCCGTGTCCGTAGCCGTCCGCCTTGACGACCGCGATCAGGCGGGCATGGTCCCCGATCCGTTTCTTCATCTGTTCCATATTATAAGCGATCGCGTCGAGGTCGATCTCGGCGCACACCCGGTTATGCTCTGTCATCTTTCTTCTCCTCTTCATTTGCTGTTACCGTTTCGATCCCTGCGATCAGATCCCCCGCAAGGACACTGTAGCTTCCTTTTCTTCTTCTGGCTTCATCCCCGCCGCAGGCATGGAGATAAACTCCGAGAGACGCGCTCTCATAACAGCCCATGCCCTGGGCGAGAAGCCCGGTGATCACACCGGCCAGCACATCGCCTGCCCCGCCTTTTGCCATGGCGCTGTTTCCGGCCAGGTTCACAAAGGGATGCCTGCCCGTTTCATACACTGCGGTCCGACTGTCCTTCAGCACGCACACCGCCGGATATCGATCGCCGAAAGCTTTCAGGATATCCATCCGCCGGTCTTTCAGCGTACGGACATCACACCCTGCAAGCCTCGACATTTCCTTCATGTGAGGGGTCAGGATCAGCGGCGCTTTCGCACGCTCCAGAAGTTCCATATTTTCACTCAGCAGGTTCAGGCCGTCCGCATCAACGACGCATGGTTTATCCGTACATTCCATAATGTATCCGAGCATGCGCGCTGCAGTCTCAGATCTGCCCAGCCCGCAGCCGATGCAGACCACGTCCGCCCATCCGGTAAGCTTATTAAGCTGTTCTTCATTATAATCTCTGTAACAGGAAATGATCGCCTCCGGCAGAAGCTGCTGCAGCACTGCGCGGTTATCTTCATGCGTATAGATCTGTACAAGTCCGGCGCCCACACTGTAGGCCGCCTTTGCCGAGAGATAAGCTGCGCCGGCCATGCCGCTGCTTCCCGTGATCATCAGCACTTTCCCGTACGTGCCCTTATGTGAATCCGGCCTCCTTGGCGGAAGCATCCGGGAAATGTCCGCCCGGTCAAAGGTCACGCACACATCCGGGTCTGTCCCGAACCGTGCGGTGTCGATCCCGATCGGGACCGGAACCGTCCTGCCCGCATACTCCTTCCCCGGGAACCATTCACAGCCGGCCTTCACACAGGCCATGGCAACCGTCAGCTCCGCACGGAATGCCGTGCCAAGGATCTTCCCTGTGCGGGCGCACACGCCCGACGGAATGTCGATGGCCACCTTGCTGCATCTCCGGCTGTTCATCCATTCGATCACTTCCAGATATCTTCCCGTGATCTCACGGCTTAATCCGACGCCGAATACGGCGTCTATGATAACAGTATATTCTTTTTCCGGCTGTTCTGTGTATATTCTGATCCCCATCTTCTGCGCGACCTCTTTCTGCAGCCTGCACTCTTCGCTCAGGGATCCCTCACGGCCGGCAAACAGGATCTCGGGCTCTTCCCCCGCTTCAGCAAGGAGCCTTGCCACAGCGAACCCGTCCCCGCCGTTGTTGCCGCTCCCGCACACGACAAGGGCGCGGGAAACATCCACTTTCCTGCTCCGCATCACTGCAACCGTCTGAAAGGCCGCACGCTCCATCAGGACAACCGAGGGAATGCCGATATTGCGGATCGTATATTCATCCGCCCGTTTCATCTGAATTCCGTCAGGGAGATATCTCATACGCTGTTTCCTTCTTTCCGCCCGTTTTTACTCATAATACACCCCGCAGCAGGCTGCGGGGCTGTGATCGGACATTATTTCTTCCGCACATTTTCTTTCTGGCTGATATTATACGACAGCTGCATCAGGCTGTCGGACAGATGTACATTCTCCACGATCACATCTTTTGGAAGCGTGAGATCTGTATGTGCGAAATTCCAGATTGCTTTGATCCCGTTCTTTACCAGGATATCCGCCACTTCCACCGCCTTTGACTTCGGTATGGTAAGAGCGGCGATCTCAATGTCGTTCTCCTTAAGGAAGCCGATCAGTTCATCCATCATCCTTACCCGGATCCCCCTGATCGATATCCCGTCCAACCGGGGATTGACATCAAAAAGGCTCTTCAGGACAAATCCGCTCTTCTCAAAAGATGCATAATTCGCAAGCGCCTGTCCCAGGTTGCCGGCCCCGATTATGATAAAGTTGTGGGTTTTATCAAGTCCGAGGATCTTTCCGATCTCGGAATGCAGATATTTTACATTATATCCGTATCCCTGCTGGCCGAATCCCCCGAAATTGTTCAGATCCTGACGGATCTGCGATGCGGTCACATGCATCTTCTTGCTGAGGTCATTGGACGAAATACGCTCTACGCCTGCATCGAGCAGTTCCCCCAAAAACCGGTAATACCTCGGCAGTCTTGATATTACTGCCCGGGATATTTTTCTGTGCTCCAAGTTTACCACCATCCATTTAATACTCCGTTTTATTATATTAAATAGTTAATATTATGTCAATTTCGACTTTGTCCGAAACCGCATTTTAACCGTTCGGTTTTTCTTGTATTTTCCGGCATTTCCGATATAATGGATAGCTGAGAGGAGAACGACTATGATACTTGCATGCCATAATATCAACAAATCCTTCGGCGATCACGTAATCGTCCGTCAGGGATCTTTTCATATAGAAGAACGGGAAAAAGCCGCCCTTGTCGGCGTCAACGGCGCCGGCAAGTCCACCATCCTGAAAATGATCATCGGCGAGGAGCTGCCCGACGGCGGCGACATCACCCTTGCCAGGGGGAAAACACTGGGATATCTGGCCCAGCATCAGGACCTGCTCCCCGGCGGCACGATCTACGAGGAACTTAAGAGCGCGCGGGAGGATATCTTTGAGATGGAGCGCCGGATCCGGGCAATCGAACTGGAACTGAAATCCCTCACCGGCCGGGAGCTGGAAGAACGGCTCGAGACCTACAACCGCCTTCAGTCCGAATTCGATGCCCGGAACGGCTACGCCTGTGAAAGCGAGATCGTCGGCGTACTGAAAGGACTGGGCTTTTCGGAAGAAGATTTCTCCAAAAAGACCGACACATTATCCGGCGGACAGAAAACGCGGGTGGCCCTCGGACGACTGCTCCTCACCACCCCGGACATCCTGCTCCTTGATGAGCCCACGAACCATCTGGACCTGAATTCCATCGCCTGGCTGGAGACCTATCTGATCAACTATCCGGGCGCTGTTTTTATCGTGTCCCATGACCGGTATTTTCTGAACCGTGTGGTGACAAAGGTGGTGGAAATTGAAAACGGGGAGATCCGCATGTACTCCGGCGATTACAAAGCCTATTCCGAAAAGAAGCAGCAGCTCCGCGACGCCCGCCTGAAAGAATACTTCAACCAGCAGCGGGAGATCCGCCATCAGCAGGCTGTCATAGAAAAGCTGAGATCCTTCAACCGGGAAAAATCCATCCGCCGTGCGGAAAGCCGGGAGAAGATGCTGGAGAAGATCACCCCCGTTGAAAAGCCGGCCGATGCAGCGCCGGAAATGCATTTCAGCCTGGAGCCTTCCTGCGTCAGCGGAAATGACGTTCTCACCGTAGAACATTTATCGAAACAGTTTGACGGCCAGCCTCTGTTCACGGATGTCAGTTTTGAGATCAGACGGGGCGAGCATGTGGCCATCATCGGCGACAACGGCACCGGGAAAACGACCCTGTTGAAAATACTGAACCAGGTCGTGCCGGCCGACAGCGGCACCTTTACGCTCGGCGCCAAAGTAAAGATCGGCTACTATGACCAGGAACACCACGTGCTCCACGACGATAAAACCATTTTTGATGAAATATCCGACGCCTATCCGTCCCTGAACAATACGCAGATCCGCAACACGCTCGCTGCATTCCAGTTCACCGGAGACGAGGTATTTCAGGAGATCCGCTCTTTAAGCGGCGGCGAGAAAGGCCGGGTTTCTCTTGCGAAGCTGATGCTCTCCGAGGCCAACTTCCTGATCCTCGACGAGCCCACGAACCATCTGGACATTGCCTCTAAAGAGATCCTTGAAGAAGCGCTCAACAACTACAGCGGCACCCTGCTCTACGTATCCCACGACCGGTATTTTATCAACAGCACCGCATCCCGGATCCTGGAGCTGGTCAACCGGACCTTTGTAAATTATATCGGGAATTACGACTACTATCTGGAGAAAAAAGAAGAACTCACCCGGGCCTGTGCGTCCGGTCCGGCTGCCGGTGCTGCGGCTTCTTCCTCACCCGCTGCCTCTGATACCGGCGCAAAAGACCCGGGTTCCAGATTAAGCTGGCAGGAACAGAAAGAACAGCAGGCACGGGAACGCAAAAGAAAAAACGAACTGAAAAAGACGGAAGAAGAGATCAGCCGTCTGGAAGAACGCAATGCACAGATCGACCATGAGATGACGCTTGAGGAAGTCTATTCCAATTCTGTCAGATGTCAGGAGCTTGCATCAGAGCATGCGGAAAACGAAGAAAAGCTGGCTGAGCTTTATGAATTATGGGAAATGCTGGCTGAATAAAAATGCCAAGCAGGACGATAAGCCGGGTTATGTCGTGGACAATCATCTATCCAGGCACAGCGTCGCCGCTGTGCTCAAGCGACCTACCTGAAACGTGACGGGCCGCCACATTGTTTCTATCCGGTCTTGCTTCGGATGGGGTTTACATGTGCCCCCGCCGTTACCGTCGGGGCGGTAGTCTCTTACACTGCCTTTCCACCCTTACCGGGAAATTCCCGGCGGTTTATTTCTGTTGCACTGGCCTTGGAGTCGCCTCCACCGGACGTTATCCGGCATCCTGCCCTGTGAAGCCCGGACTTTCCTCGTCTGCGGCCTTTCGGCGCCTGCAGCCGCGATTGTCTGTCCTACTTGACACATTTTATGATTATACTATTGTCACACGCCCTCGTCAACGATAAGATCGTCACCGTCCGCCGCGGACGTGGCAAGCTCATCACAGCGTTCATTCTGCGGATGGCCGTCATGGCCTTTTACCCAGTGGAATGTCACGCTGTGTTTTTCTTTTGCCTCCAGAAGCCGTTTCCAGAGATCCACATTTTTGACCGGCTCATTCTTCCCGCGCTTCCAGCCCTTTTTGATCCAGCCGTCCACCCAGTGCTGGTTGAAAGCATTCACCACATACTGGGAGTCTGAATACACTTCCACTTCGCACGGTCGGTTCAGCGCCTCCAGCCCGGCGATGACCGCCATCAGCTCCATCCGGTTGTTGGTTGTCCGCACATACCCCCGGGAGATCTCCTTTACATGGAGTTCCCCCTTCGTATCCACATATTCAAGGACGCTGCCGTAGCCGCCGGGTCCGTCCGGATTGCCTCTGGCCGCGCCGTCTGTATAGATCTTTACAAGCATGTCTTATATCCCCTTCTCTGCGCCGAGGATCCGCTCTGAGATCCGCGCGGCATTCTCGTAGATCGTTTCCTTCGTTTCTCCGATATAAAATGTACCGTCCTGATACAGAACTTTTCCGCCTATCATCGTCATCTTCACATTCTGCTTGCTTGCGCTGTACACAATGTTCTTCTCGATGCTGTTGCGAAGCGGCTGCATATTGGGCTGGGACAGATCCAGCATGATCAGGTCCGCCCGTTTTCCCGGGGCAATGCTGTCGCAGTCCGAAAGCCCCATTGCATGCGCGCCGTTTGTGACCGCCATCTTCAGCACGTCCATGGCCGGCACGGCTTCCGGATCGTCGCAGAATACTTTCTGGAGTCCTGTTACCAGGAACATTTCCCGGAACATGTCCAGGCAGTTATTGCTGGCCGGTCCGTCCGTCCCGATCGCCACCGGGATCCCCATATCCAGATAGCGCTTCACCGGCGCAATACCGCTTGCCAGCTTCAGATTGGAAGCCGGATTCGTCACAACGCAGATCCCGCGTTTCTTAATGATATCAAAATCCCCGTCATCCATGTGCACGCCGTGGAACAGGACGCCGCCGTGGCGGAACAGCCCCAGGGAATCCATATAGGCCACCGGCGTCATACCGGTACGTTCCCGGCACTCTTCCACTTCTTTCCGGGTCTCCGAACAGTGGACGCACACCGGAGCCCCGTACTGGTCCGCCAGCCGGGCCAGCCCCTCCATGATCGGGCGGGCGGTCGTATATTCCGCGTGAAACCCGATCCTGTAGGATACCAGACTGTTTTTATCCTGATTGTATTTCAGATAATCGTTCTCCACATCCTGCACGGTTCCGCCGAAATCATTGATATCCCCGCAGAGCACCATCCGGAAGCCGGTCTCCTGTGCAGCCCGCGCCGTCTCATGCTTCTTCATGTACATATCAAAGGCAGAAGTGATCCCGCTGGTCAGATACTCCATGACCGCCAGCTTTGTCAGCCAGTAGATATCATCTTCCGTCAGCTTTGCCTCCGCCGGAAATACTTTATCATACAGCCACTCCTGCAGCTTCATATCGTCCGCATAGGATCGCAGGAATGTCATGGGTGAATGGGTATGCGCATTTTTAAAGCCCGGCATGATCAGATTGCCTCCGGCGTCGATCTCCTCATCCCAGTTTGCCGGGGCGCCTTCCGGGGTTTCTTTTCCGTCGTATCCGCTGACGCAGATGATCCTGCCGTCCTCAATGTGGATCTCGCCCGTAAAGACCGCCCGGTCTGCTTCCATTGTCAGTATTCTAGCATTATAAATCCTTGTCCTCATCCTATATGTGCTCCTATCTTCTCTATACTCTTTGTCACGATCCGCTCAAATTCTCCGGATCTCTGATCCGCGATCGCCTGCACGTCCAGATGGCTCAGTTCTTCTTCCGAGATCCCGCTGGCCATGTTTGATATGCAGGAAATCCCGCACACGCGGACGCCCGCATGCCGCGCGGCAATGGCTTCACAGGCCGTACTCATTCCGACCGCATCCGCCCCAAGCAGACTGTACATACGTATCTCGGCCGGGCTTTCAAAATTCGGCCCTGTGGTCTGGAGATAAACGCCTTTCTGCAGCGGGATATCTTCCTCCCGCGCCGTCTCTTCGATCCACCCCTGAAGTTCTTCATCATAAATATGGGTCATATCCGGAAAACGGTCGCCCAGTTCCGATACATTCTCGCCAATCAGCGGTGACGGGACAAAGCTCGAGATCTGATCCGTGATCATCATAAAATCACCCACCCGGAATCCCCGGTTGATCCCGCCCGCCGCATTGGTCAGAAAAAGCACTTCAATGCCCATCCGCTTCATCAGCCTCGTCGGGAGCACCACATCCTCCATCGGATATCCTTCATAATAGTGCACCCGGCCTTTCATGACAACAGCCGGCACATCTCCGATATAGCCCAGCATAAACCGGCCGTCGTGCCCCTGCACCGTGGAAACCGGGAATCCGGGGATATCCCCGTAAGGGATCTCCTTTACCACCTTCATATTTTTCGCATATCCGCCCAGCCCCGACCCCAGGATCAGACCCACTTTCGGCATAAAGCCGGTCACCGACCGGTAATATTCATAACATTTTTCCAGTTTTTCATACTGTATGCTCATTCTATGTCTCCTTCGTTCACTCTAGTGTGCCTCTTACTTTCCTCTTTCTGTCCATACTGCGCTCATTCCGGTTTGCAAATGCACGCGCCCTTGCATGGAGCAGGACCTTTCTTCCTTCCGGATTGCGGGTATATACGAGCCGGAACCTTCCGATATAAGGAATCATTTCTCTCTGGAAGAGATCTGCTTTCTCCCTCGTTCCAGCAAACACCGCCGGTACGCAGAAAAACTCTTTTGCCCGTTCTCTGCTGCCGCCATGGCACAGAAGATACCGCTGGTTGTCTGCCGGAGCCAGCATCTCGGCGAGCGCATCTGCATAGACATGCTTCTCACGGTCTGTTCCGCCCTGCAGCCATGCAGAGAACCAGATGCCATCCTCTTCTTCTGTCTTTACCATACATTCAGAAGTGATCTGTCCCGCTTTCTGAAGCGCACGGAACACGCCCCTGCTGATGCCGTTGAACCGCCACATCGGTGTAAGCTGACGGATCAGCTTTCCGCCAAATACAACTGTCAGCAGGATAAAGCCGCCGGTGATCCCGTAAAAGCCTGCATTCGGAAGCAGCCCCCCGAACAGGACAAACTGGAGGATATTAAGGATTTCCAGAACAATAGCAAGGATCTGCACGCCAAGTGCATTATAAAACAGAACCCCCGGCCGGAATCTCTTCCTGACGGATCTGTATTCTTCCGCCACTTCCATCTTATCACAGGCACATACAGCCTGTTTCCACTGACCGGCTACCGAAACCCGGTCGGCACTCCTTCGTGCCGTTTCCTCATTGATCTGTCCGATATGTTTCTTTGTGAATGGTCTCCGGATCGTCGTCAGGCGCCCGATGCCGTTTTCGATCACCGCGCCGTCATAACTGACGCCGAGCACCCCTTCCATCCGGCGCTCCAGCGTACGGAAATCCTCTGACAGCTCCGGTTCGCTGATCCCCATACGCCGTTTTTCCGCTTCCTCCTGCGGGGTGGACATGCAGACAAGATGCCAGATATTGCTCACTTTATAAGGATCATTCCGGTTGATCCGGATCGCCCTGCCCCGCATCTGATTGCCCAGCACGTAGGACCCCACCGTGCTGGCCATGATCAGGGAATTGATCACCTGGGAATCCCATCCCTCTCCCAGCAGAGACTTTGTTCCCACAAGGATCTGGATAAATCCCTGTTCAAATAATTCTGTAACAACACGGGTGCAGATCCCTGTCCCGCCGTTTAATTTTACCTCACTGTATCCGAGACTTGTGCCCTCTGGATCACGCAATTCCTTAAAGACCGGTTTCTGCCCGGGCGCTGCTTTGTCCAGTTCCGCCGCAAAAGCCTCTCCTGCCGCATCCGGTATGACCACCATGCTTCCGCACAGAACGCCCAGCCGCCATCCTGCGCCCCTTCTGCGCAGAAGTTCAAATACCGGCAGGACGCCCATGATCCCCGGCGTTTTATCTGCATCGCCAATGGCGCTTCTGTACTCGCTACGGATATAATCCGTCAGGATCAGCATCCTCAGTTTTTCACCCATTGCGGTATGCTCACATGAAGCGATCCGCAGGATACTCTCAAGCTTGCCGCGGCTGCTGACCAGCATTTTCTCGATCTTTTCATTTGACAGGAAACGGACATTCTTTCGTTCTGTAAGTCCCGATTCTTTTAACTGCTTATTAAGTGCGCTGCGGTACTGATCTGTTGTCTGATAGCTATCCGCATCGTCAAAAAGAAATCCCTGAAGGAAATATTCCATCCACTTTTCCGACATTTCAGGCATCCTGCCAACGCCGAGGACTTTCAGCCACTTTCCTGAAAACGGAATGCCTGACGCCTGGCAGAAGCATAAAAGGCCTGAAAGATATCCCGGATTTTCCAGCATCCGGTCAAAATACGCATCATAGTTTTTAAGCGCCGGGTGGGTTGCAGCCGCTTCACGCAGGCTCTGATCCGTCATAAGGAACCTGAACACCTCTCCCGCATTTTCACGGAACCGCCGTATCTCCTGCACTTCATCCTCTGAAGGCACATTGAACCAGACATAATCCTGATGCGGGCACAGGCTTCCTTCCTTCACCAGTTCCGGAACAGCGATCTCCGCATCGACAGGTCCGCACATTTTCGTATACCGCTCCCACTGAGCAGGTGTTGAATCATAAGGCGGCGTAGCGGTAAGCGAGATCACTGTCACACCGGTCTCCTCCATCTCGCCCATGAATGTTTCAAGAGCCTTCCACCATTCATTTTTCAGATGGTGGCACTCATCCAGACAGATCGTCCCGATCCCCGCGGCTTTGATCTGGCGCACAAACTCAAATCCGGCAAAATCTGTTTCTTCCTTCTCTCCTTCTTCATCTGTTTCTTCCACATTTTTCGCACCGTTCATCGCGCTGTAAAGCGTCTGGTAAGTAATGGAAGTAACCAGCCCGGGATGCCGGATATCACTGGAGAACAGAATATCCTCTCCGTCCTGTTCCTTCTGCGGCAGCTCTCTTCCGCTCAGAAATGAATCCCGGATCCGTTCCAGCCACTGCTGACGTATTACAATACGCGGCGACAGGATAAGGCACGGACGGCCTGTCCGCCGGATCAGCTCGATCCCGAGCGTTGTCTTGCCCGCACCGGGAGCCGCCACGATATGGATCTTCCCGTCATCCAGATAGATTTCTGACTCATTCAGTACCCGTTCCTGGTAACTTCGCCACTTTCCCTGAAAAGAAAGGATCCCGTCATACACATTTTTATCTTTCATGTACATTCACATCCTTTTGCGATATAATCCCGG
Source organism: Candidatus Mediterraneibacter guildfordensis (assembly GCA_019112735.1). Taxonomy (GTDB): domain Bacteria; phylum Bacillota; class Clostridia; order Lachnospirales; family Lachnospiraceae; genus Mediterraneibacter; species Mediterraneibacter guildfordensis. The sequence goes on along the minus strand of DXIS01000016.1, from coordinate 22,712 downwards.
CACAGCCGAACGGTCCGGAACAAAGGCAGGTTTACACGAACCTGCCTTCATTATACTCTGCCCCGGCAGAAATGTCGAGACAGCTTTATGCCGCGGATCTTATATGCGGATCTTATATAATGATACATACAAGCCCGCCATTTGTATCATTTACGATCTTCTGCATGGAATCCTGAAGCTTCACCTGGCTCTCATCCCCGATCATGGCAATTTTACTGCGCATCCCGTCCATAACCAGTTCTTCCACAGTTTTACCGAATATATTCGTCCCCCAGACTCCCTCCGGCGTTTCGCTTTCCTTTTTTATATAAGCCGCCAGATCTTGCGCCTGCTGCTCAGTCCCCACGATCGGTGCGATCTCCGTCTCGATATTTGCGCGGATCATATGGATGGACGGCGCTTCTGAATGGATCTTGACGCCGAACCTGCTGCCCTGTTTGATTATTTCCGGTTCATCCAGCCGTATCTCCTCTTTTGCCGGAGTGACGACCCCGTATCCTTTCATTTTAACGTTCGTGAAAGCATCTTTTATGGCACTCAGTTCCCGGCGCATGGATGACAGTTCCCGGATCATCGTGATCAGTTCATACTCCCCGCGGATATCTGTTCCGGTAAGCTCGCTGAGCACTTCATAATAATATTTTTCTTCATACTGTACCTGCACTCTCACTATACCGGTATCCATATCGACTTTTTCCACTGCCATGCCTTCTATATACCCGCTGTCGGTTTCCGGCTCCGCAGCGACGGCGCTTCGGATATCACTTATCCCGTCCATAAATCCGCGGACCTGATCCAGCAGGTCCTTTTTGATCCTGTGATCCCTGGAGAGCATCTCCACCCATTTCGGGATATAGAACTCCACTTCTGTAACCGGGAATTCATAGAGCACCTGCCGCATGACCTCATGGATGTCCTCCGGCTTCATCTGTTCGCAGTTGACCGGCACCGTCCTGACGCCATATTTCTGCTGCAGTTCACCGGCGAGCGTCTTTGCCTCATCGGCGTAAGGTTTTTTACAGTTCAGAAGGATAATAAACGGTTTTCCGATCGCTTTCAGTTCGCACACCGTTTTTTCCTCCGGCTCTATGTAGTTTTCCCTCGGAAGATCCGTGATGCTGCCATCTGTTGTGATCACAAAACCGATCGTCGCATGATCGCGTATCACTTTCTCCGTCCCGATCTCCGCCGCTTTTGTAAACGGGATCTCATATTCAAACCAGGGTGTTTTAACCTGCCTCTCCCCGCCGTTCTCCATATGCCCGGATGCGCCGTCTACCATGAACCCCACACAGTCTATCAGCCGGACCTTTGCATCCACATCATCCGAGAATCTGACGACAGCCGCTTCTTTCGGAACGAACTTCGGTTCTGTTGTCATAACGGTCGTACCGGATGCAGACTGGGGAAGTTCATCCTTTGTCCGCGTTTTTGCATGGCTGTCTGTCATATTCGGAAGCACGAGCAGATCCATGAATCTTTTGATAAATGTGGACTTTCCGGTCCGCACCGGTCCGACGATCCCGATATAGATCTCGCCTCCGGTCCGCATCTGCATATCTCTGTATACCTGAAATGAATCCATAATAATACCCCCTTACTCTGCTGATACAATGTATGACGCAGAATACGGGGGTATGACTTTTTTATTCTTCCCACTCAAGGGCGCGGTTCTCGCTGCGGGATTCACGCATCATCAGGTCATTTACGGCCTCCGCCGGTGATTTCCCGTCAAAAAGGACTGCATTTACTTCGTCGACGATCGGCATGGATACTCCGTATTTCTCTGCAAGTTTTGCCGCCGCTTTGGCCGAATACACGCCCTCGACAACCATCTTTACTTCATCCATGGCCTCCTGCATGGACATTCCCTGTCCCATCAGGTAGCCGGCCTTCCGGTTCCGGCTGTGGACGCTGGCGCAGGTTACGATCAGGTCGCCGATCCCGGTCAGACCGCTGAATGTTTCGATCCTGCCGCCCATTTTTACGCCAAGACGCGTGATCTCTGCGATGCCTCTGGTGATCAGGGCCGCCTTTGTATTATCGCCGTATCCCAGGCCGTCCGCGATACCGGCGGCCAGGGCGATGACATTTTTCAGAGAACCGCCCAGTTCTATGCCGAGGATGTCCGGACTTGTATATACCCGGAATACCGGGCTGATAAACATGGACTGGAGATATTCCGCCGTTTTCCGTGTCTTCGCGCCGATCACGCAGGTGGTCGGAAGTTTTCTCCCCACTTCTTCTGCATGGCTCGGTCCTGACAGGACGGCTACATCCGCCTGCGGGATCTCCTCCTCGATCTGTTTCGAGAGCGTCAGAAGCGTAGCCTCTTCAATTCCTTTTGCAACATCAACAATGATCTGTCCCTCCGCCACAAAAGGAGCCATTTTCTTCGCTGTACTCCTCGTAAACGGTGACGGCACGGCAAGGACCAGAAAGTCCTTCCCTTTTACTGTCCCTTCCAGGTCAGTGGTGACCACCATACTGTCCGGGAGCTTCACGCCCGGAAGCTTCTGCACGTGCTCCCGTTTTTCGTTCAGCATATTTACCTCATTCTCATCTATAGACCAGACCGTCACCTGATGTCCGTTTTCCGTGAGAAGGACAGACAGCGCGGTCCCCCAGCTTCCTGCCCCGAGTACGCCTACATTCGCCATGTCTTAACGCTCCTTTTTATATTTTATAATGTTTATTTCTTTTTTGCTCCGAATTTGTTTTCTTCCCCTGCTGCCAGGCGCTTGATATTTGCCCTGTGTCTGTACCACGCCAGCGCTGTCATCAGTGCAAGGATCACATACAGTTCCGTACACCGGGCCTGTTCCATATCGAACCAGCCCCACTGGCCGATCACGATCATCTCGATCAGAAATACAGTATATGCGGTAAGTGATCCTACCGATATGTAACGGGTCGCAACCACCGGAAGAAGGAAGCAGACAAGTGTGACCGGGATCAGAAGCAGGCTTGCCGGCAGATGGCAGAAACTGTTCACAACAACCAGGCCCGCCATTACGGCAATTCCTTTTCCGCCTTTAAAATTCATATAGAACGGAAAATTATGGCCCAGCGTCACGCCGGCTCCGGCGTACATTGCAAGAAGCCACCGGCAGTCGCTTCCTCTGTACATAAAGTATACGATCAGAAACGCGACAACACATTTCAGGACGTCGCCGGCAAATGTCAGCGCTCCCGCCTTCCATCCAAGGACCCGCAAAGCGTTCGTAGTACCCGCGTTGCCGCTCCCCTGTTTCCTGATATCCACATGGTTCATCTCGCCCACAATGTAGCCGGTCTGAAACAGACCGCACACATACCCGACAGCCAGACAGATCAAACGTTCCATACCTCTCCGCTCCTTTACTCTCCTTTATTTTTTATACTTTACTGATCTTTATCCTTGCGCTCGCGGATAAAGAATTTCAGTGAAGTCCCCCTGAAGCCGAATGCCTCGCGGATCTTATTCTCCAGATATCTCGTATAGGAGAAATGCATCAGTTCTTTATCGTTTACAAAGATCACAAAAGTCGGCGGCTTGACTGCAACCTGAGTGATATAATAAAGCTTCAGCCGTTTTCCTTTGTCTGACGGCGGCTGCTGCAGCGCGACGGCCTCCGTCATGATCTCATTTAAGACGCCTGTGGCCACACGAAGCGTCTGATTCTCAATGACCATATCGATCATATCATAGAGTTTCGCAAGACGCTGGCCGGTCAGGGCGGACACATACATGATCTCCGCATAGGGCATATAGGAAAGGACATTGCGGATGTCGCTCTCGTATTCCCGCATGGTGCGGTCATTTTTCTCAATGGCGTCCCACTTGTTCACAACAATGATGACACCCTTGCCCCGCTCATGTGCGATCCCCGCGATCTTCGCATCCTGCTCGGTCACGCCTTCCGTGGCGTCAATGACCATAAGCACGACATCCGCGCGCTCCACCGCCGTCACGGTGCGGATGATGCTGTACCGCTCCAGTTCCTCTTTGATCCGGCTCTTGCGCCGGAGTCCGGCCGTGTCGATAAACACGTATTCCTTCCCGTTGTGTACGATCGCTGTATCTATGGCGTCCCGGGTCGTCCCGGCAATATCGGAAACGATCACCCGGTTTTCACCCAGCAGGCGGTTGACAATAGACGATTTTCCTACATTCGGCTTGCCCACGATGGCGATCCGCGGCCGGTCGTCCTCTTCCTGCTCCCCTGCGCCTTCCGGGAAATGCTCCGCCACAGCCTCCAACATATCGCCAAGTCCCAGCCGGGATGATGCCGAGATCGGTACCGGATCCCCGATGCCAAGATTGTAAAATTCATATACATCGGGCATATATTTTTCAAAATTATCTACTTTATTCACGACCAGCACGACCGGTTTGCCGGAGCGCCGCAGCATATCCGCCACCTTGGAATCCGCATCCACAAGTCCCTGGCGCACATCCGTAAGGAAAATGATCACATCCGCGGTCTCGATGGCGATCTGTGCCTGCTCCCGCATCTGGGAGAGGATCACGTCTTTGCTGTCCGGCTCGATCCCGCCGGTGTCGATCATGGTAAATTCTTTATCAAGCCATGTCACATCCGCATAGATCCTGTCCCGCGTCACGCCCGGCGTATCTTTCACGATGGAGATCATCTCACCGGCCAGCGCATTGAACAGGGTGGATTTCCCCACGTTCGGACGTCCGACAATGGCAACTACTGGTTTGCTCATTCTATATCAGCCTTTCTATTTTTCTCTGATCCGAGGACTGCCTCAACAAAGTCCTGTCCGCTTGATTTTACAATAACTGCCGGCACTTGTAAAGCGTCTGCGACCTGACTGACCGTATAATCGTCAAGAAAAACATCTTCATCCGCTTTAAGCATATTGCACGGGATAAGGAGCCGGTCGCCCAGCTCTTTGTCTTTCAGCTGCGCCATAATATCCTGCGCCGTAACAAGCCCTGAAACCGTGATCCGCTCTCCGAAAAAATCATTGCGGACAGCATAGACCCGGATCTCTGTCGCCGGATATTTCTCCTTAAGCTTCTCCGCCATCCGCCTGATGTACGGATATGCCAGCTGCCCGGTCGCGATGGACAGGGACCGCTTTTTACGATCTCCTTGTGCTCTGTCAAAAGCCTCCCGGAATTCATTAAAAAGCAGGCGCAGCATGCCCACACCGTTCTCCAGCTGAAGATACCCGTCATACCGTTCTTCTTCCGGGATCTCCTCTCCGGCAAGCAGATACCATTCATCCCCCGCATGGATAAAATGCAGGCCGTACTGTGCAAAGATCTCCTTCTGCCAGCGGTGGATCAACGCAAGCACCTGCCTGGCGTCTTCTTTTGTAAAAGGCTCCAGCGGACACAGGCTATCCCGGAATCTGGTCAGGCCCACCGGCACAACTGAAACGCTCTTAAGGAGCGGCAGATACCGGGTCAGGTCACGGATGGACCGTTCCAGTTCCTCTCCGTCATTGATCCCTTTGCAGAGAACGATCTGCCCGTTCATCTCGATCCCGCCTTCAAAGAGCCGGTCCACTTTCTTCAGGGCATCCCCGGCAAAGCGGTTGTGGAGCATCCGGCAGCGGAGCTCCGGGTTGGTCGTCTGAAATGAAATATTGATCGGCTCCAGCCGGTAGCGGATGATCCGCTCAATATCATGGTCACTCATGTTGGTAAGCGTCACATAATTGCCCTGAAGGAACGACAGCCTGGAATCATCATCTTTAAAATACAGGGTGTCCCGCATCCCTTCCGGCATCTGGTCGATAAAACAGAAAATACACTTGTTCCTGCAGGACCGGTACTCATCCATCAGGCCGGATCCGAACTCCATCCCCAGCTGTTCGTCCGCGTCCTTCTCGATCTCCAGTTCCCACTGCTCTCCGTCCGGCTTCTCTATAAGGAGCAGGATCTCCTCATCCTCTGAATAAAACTGATAGTCAAATATATCCTCTATCTCCTGTCCGTTTATGGAAAGCAGCTTATCCCCGGGTTCGATCCCGAGTTCATCTGCGATACTGTTCTTTATGATCTCTTTTACAATATGTTCATGCGTTTTCATGATCCGGTCCGTTGCTCCTCTCATAGTTCCTGTCAAGTATAACATAATTCCACATCGCGGCAAAGGTATATTCTTCCGGTTTCACTTGAATTTGACCACTTAAAATGGTATGATGCAAGGGCATAAGATACAATTTTAATCAGAAATTCACTGACAGGAGAAAAAAATGTCCACAAACATCGATCTATTAGAACAGACCCTTCCCGTTGCCCCGCTTAAGATCGTAGCGATGGAAAGCTGCCGGGAACTGGGCCGCAAAGTCAACGACTACATCGTTTCTTTCCGTGAAAACACGATCAATGAAGTAACGGAATCCCCCCTTTATGTCAACTACAGATCAAACAACTATCTGGTTGACTGCCAGTGTCCGCGTTTCGGCACCGGCGAGGCCAAAGGAGTTCTTCGTGAAACGATCCGCGGCACCGATCTTTTCATTATGACAGATGTATGCAACTACAGTCTGACTTATACGGTCAGCGGTCATCCGAACCACATGTCGCCGGACGACCATTACCAGGATCTGAAGCGGATCATCTCCGCGGCTACAGGAAAAGCGCACCGCATCAATGTGATCATGCCGTTCCTCTACGAGAGCCGGCAGCACAAACGCACGAAGAGGGAATCCCTGGACTGCGCGCTGGCACTGGAAGAACTGACGGCAATGGGTGTTTCCAACATTATCACATTTGACGCCCATGACCCGCGGGTGCAGAACGCCATCCCCTTAAGCGGATTCGACAGCTTCAGTCCTGCCTACCAGTTCATGAAAGCCATCTTCCGCGCGGTTCCGGACCTGATCCCGGATAAGGATCATCTGATGATCATAAGCCCCGATGAAGGAGCCATGCACAGAGCCGTATACCTCTCCAACATTCTGGGGGTAGACATGGGTATGTTCTATAAACGCCGCGATTATTCCGTGATCATAAACGGCAAGAACCCAATCGTCGCCCATGAATTCCTCGGGGACGACGTAAACGGCAAGGATGTGATCATCATTGACGATATGATCTCCTCGGGCGGAAGCATGCTGGACGTTGCAAGACAGGTAAAAGAACGCAATGCGGGCCGGGTATTCGTCTGCACCACATTCGGTCTTTTCACGGACGGTTTTGATAAATTTGATGAATACTATGAAAAGGGTTATATCAATAAAGTGATCACCACGAACCTGACCTATCTCCCGCCGGAGCTGTACGACAAACCGTATTTTGTCGCGGCGGACATGAGCAAGTTCCTTGCGCTTATCATTGATTCCCTGAACCATGATATTACCATCGGCTCAGTCATGAATCCGACTGACAAGATCCACACGCTTCTTGAAAAACGTGCAAGCGGTGAAAATATCTGATTTCTATAAAGCATATGAAAACGGGCGCCATCAGCGGCGCCCGTTTTCATATTTTGCTTTTGTCTTAAGGAAGCTTATCAATGCATCATAACGCTCCTCAACCGTTTCCGAATCATCTGTGAACTCCAGACTCTCAGCCGCGGCAGTAAGGAACCGGCTGTCAATCTGCGCCTGATGCTTCTGCAGAAAAGCGATCCTCTGGTCATTTTCATCCAGATCAAGAAATTCCAGGATCAGTGAAGTCGTATTTCCATGCCGCTTCACGGATGATGCCTGTGCCTGTTTATCATTCCGGCACAGCACAAAACGATATTTTTGATCCGCATGCGGATACTTTCCCGTATCCAGCGCACTCAGAAAAGATTCCAGAAAACTCGCATACATCCGGTGAGACCCGTCGACCGTCTCGAATACGACCATATCTTCTCCGGTCTCTGTGCAGACTGCCAGATCAAGGATCTGGTACTTTTTCCCTTTAAAATGACGGTATATATCACCTTTTTTCGGTATTTTCCTTCCCATCCTGCTCTCCTTTCCCGAAACCGGGGCAGTGTATGCTCTGATCAGTAGAGTTTCGCGCTGATCAATTTCGGTCTGAATCCGTTTTTCTCAAGTGCATCCAGGATCCGGTTCTTGTGTTCAGTTCCGAACGCCTCCATCGTGATCCTCAGTTCCACAGCGGCATTCCGGTTTGTGCTTACAAACTGGTTGTGCTCAAGTTTGATAACATTCCCCTGATTGTCCGCGATGGTCTTCGCCACCTGCACCAGCTCGCCCGGTTTATCCGGCAGAAGCACGGAGACAGAGAAGATCCGGTCGCGCTGGATCAGGCCGTGCTGGACGATGGATGACATGGTGATCACATCCATGTTGCCGCCGCTTAAGATGCAGACGACTTTCTTTCCTTTCAGGTCCATCTGCTTCAGGGCAGCCACAGAAAGAAGTCCTGAATTCTCAACGATCATCTTATGATTCTCTACCATATCCAGGAAGGCGCCGATCAGTTCATCATCCTCCACAAGAAGCATGCTGTCCACATTTTTCTGAACATAGGGAAGGATCTTATCGCCTACCGCTTTTACAGCCGTACCGTCGGCAATGGTATCCGCGCTGTCCAGTTCCACCACTTCTCCCGCGTGAAGGGCCGCCGTCATGCTCGCCGCCTGTGCCGGTTCGACCCCCACGACTTTGATCTTCGGGTTCAGCATCTTGGCCAGCGTAGCTACGCCGGAGATCAGTCCGCCGCCGCCCACCGGCACCAGGATGTAATCTACCGTCGGAAGTTCCTGCACGATCTCCATGGCGATCGTCCCCTGACCGGTGGCGACATCCGTATCATTGAACGGATGGACGAATGTATAGCCCTCTTTCTCGGCCAGTTCGCATGCATATGCATAGGAATCGTCATATACATCCCCGTGCAGGATCACTTCAGCGCCCATGCTCTTCGTCCGGTTTACCTTGATCAGCGGCGTGACCGTCGGCATAACGATCACGGCCTTACAGCCGAACTTCTGCGCCGCAAACGCCACGCCCTGAGCGTGGTTCCCGGCCGACGCTGTGATCAGTCCCCTGGACCGTTCTTCCTCGCTCATGGTGCTGATCTTATAGTACGCGCCGCGGATCTTGTAAGCGCCGGTATGCTGCATGTTCTCTGGTTTCAGATAGACCTTTCCTCCGGTCTGGGCGCTTAGATATTCACTCCAGACCAGCTTCGTCGGGTTGGTCACCCGTTTGACCAGTTCACTGGCCTCTTCAAATTTTTCCAGTGTCATCATATTCATTCATCCTCTTCTCTGTAAAATAACGCCTTCACGAACGCTTCGGAATCAAATTTCTGAAGATCGTCAATGGTCTCGCCTACGCCGATGAATTTCACCGGGATCCCGAGTTCCGCCTGGATCGCCACTGCGATCCCGCCTTTTGCCGTCCCGTCCATCTTCGTCAGGATCACACCGGTAATATCGGCCGCCTCGTTGAATTCTCTGGCCTGGGCCAGCGCATTCTGCCCGGTCGTTGCATCCAGTACGACCAGCGTCTCACGGAATGCCTCGGGATATTCCCGGTCAATGACCCGGTTGATCTTCTTCAGTTCTTCCATCAGGTTCTTTTTGTTATGGAGGCGCCCCGCCGTATCACAGAGGAGCACATCCGCCTTTCTGGCCTTCGCCGCCGCAACGGCATCATAGACCACAGCCGCCGGATCGGCGCCTTCCTGTCCGCCGATCATATCTACGCCTGCACGGTCCGCCCACTCCCGGAGCTGCTCGCCTGCTGCCGCACGGAATGTATCCGCGGCGGCGATCACGACTTTCTTCCCCTGGCTCTTCAGCTTTCCTGCAAGCTTGCCGATGGTGGTCGTCTTGCCCACGCCGTTCACACCGATCACAAATACCACGGAAGTCCGCTCCTCGAACTCATAGGCAGTCTCTCCCACATCCATCTGCTCCCGGATGCTGTCGATCAACAGCTGTCTGCAGTCCGCAGGCTCTTTAATATGCTGTTCTTTTACTTTCTGCTTCAGATCCTCAAGGATCTGATCCGTCGCACGGACGCCCAGATCTCCCATGATCAGCGTTTCTTCAAGCTCTTCATAGAAGTCGTCGTCAATATTGGAAAATCCGTGGAATATACTGTCCATCCCGGATACGATGTTGTCCCTCGTCTTTGCGAGTCCGGATACAAGCCGCTTAAAAAAGCCTTTTTTCTCTTCCATCTCTTATCATCCTTTCTCCTGCTGATCCAGTTCTTTCTCCAGAAGATCCACAGAAACCAGCGTGGATATTCCCTTTTCCTGCATTGTGATGCCGTACAGACGGTCTGCGGAAGACATGGTCCCCCTTCTGTGCGTGATCACGATGAACTGGGTATATTTTGTCAGTTTATGGAGATACTGTGCAAACCGGTCCACGTTATTGTCATCCAGCGCCGCCTCGATCTCATCCAGGAGACAGAAGGGCGACGGTTTCAGATTCTGGATCGCAAACAGGAGCGAGATCGCAGTCAGTGCTTTCTCTCCTCCGGAAAGCTGCATCATGTTCTGCAGTTTCTTGCCTGGCGGCTGCGCGATGATCCGCACGCCTGCCTCCAGGATGTCTTCATCCTCCATCAGTTCCAGCGTTCCTTTGCCGCCGCCGAAAAGTTCTCTGAAGACCACATTGAATTCGTCCGCGATCCGCTTGAACTGCTCCGCGAACTGCTTGCGCATGGCCTCATCCAGTTCGGCGATGATCTGCACCAGCGTCGCTTCCGCCTCCACAAGGTCATCGTGCTGGTTCTTCAGGAAGCCGTACCGCTCGGATACATTTTTATAATCCTCAATGGCATTTACATTGACGTTTCCAAGTCCTCTTATCTCACTCTTGAGCGCCTGGATCTGCTTCTTCATATAAGCCAGATCCGTCAGATCCGCATTCCTGAGTTCCATCGCCCGGTTAAATGTGATCTCGTATTCTTCCCACATATAATTGATCTGCTTTTCTGAAGCGGATTCATAGGATTCTTTCTGGCTGTTCAGGCGGAAGCATTCTTTATCCAGCGCGGCAATATGGTTTGACAGTTCCTCCCGCATTTTCAGGAAATCCTTGTGCTTCCGGTTCAGTTCATCCCGCTTCCGGGTATGGGCCTCGATCTCCTGACCGATCTCTTTAAAGAGTTCCGCCGAATCACTGATCGTTTTGCGGAGTTCCAGGATCTTCTCCTCTTTCTTCCGGATCTCTTCGGATGCCAGATCTTTATTCTCATCCAGTTCTTTCAGTTCGGCCCTGAACTTTTCAGTCTCTTCACTGATACGGGAAATGTTTTCCTCCACAAATGCATGCTGCTGTTCGAATCCTGCCAGCGCAAGATGCACTTTCTCCGAAGCTTTCAGCTGTTCGCCCTCTTCCTCTTTTTCCGCGTCCAGCGCCCGCTGGAGCTCTGTGATCGTCCGGCCCAGTTCTTCTTCCAGGTTCTCCGACGTCTCCAGTTCCATCTGGATCGACTCTTCATTCTCGGCGATGCGCTGCAGTTCCCGTTCCAGCTCCGTCTGTTCCCCGGTAAACCGTTCGCTTCGCTCTTTTGCCTCTCTGAGACGGATCTGGGTCTGCTCCACATTCATCTTTTCTGTATTTTCCAGGACAGAAGCCTGCCGCAGTTCTTTCTGGATCTCATCGACCGCATTGTAGCAGGCCGCACGTCTGCTCTTCACAGCATTTACATCCTGTTCCAGCTCGTCCATGTCTTTTTTGAGCATGGCTACCGTCTTCTCGAATTCCTCGATCTCACGGCGGCGGCTCAGCAGGTTGCTGGAATTCTTAAATGCACCGCCGGTCATGGAGCCGCCCGGATTGATCAGCTCGCCCTCCAGCGTCACCAGACGGAGGGACTGCCGGTATTTCCGGGAGATCCGGATGCCGTCGTCAATATCCTTCACGACGATGGTCCGGCCCAGAAGCTGTCCGGCCAGGTCTTCAAAACGCTTCTCCACATGGACCAGCGTATTCGCAAGGCCGATCACACCCGGTTCGTTCAGCGCCTCGGGCGTGCGCAGGCCGCCGGATGCGTGCATGCCGGTAAGGGGCAGGAATGTGGCACGGCCGTATTTATTCTGCTTCAGAAATGCGATCATCCGCTTGGCGGTCTCCTCGTTATCCGTAACGATGTTCTGGATGCTGCCGCCCAGCGCCGTCTCGATGGCGATCTCATATTCTTTGTCCGTCTTAATGATATCGGCCACAACCCCGATCAGGCCTTTTTCTTTATCCCGGTTCGCCATGACCCTGCGGATACTGTTCCCGTACCCGTCATAGCGTTCTGTAATGTTCTTGAGCGATTCCAGCCGCGAAGACTCACGGTGGTATGCGGTCTGTCCGATCCGGAGCTTCTCCTGTTTTTCATCCAGTTCCTTCTGATAAGCCTCGATCTTCCGCTCATTTTCCGCGATCTGCTCATTATAGGTCCGGATCGTTTCACGGACCTTCTTAAGTTCATCCTCGTACTCCTGCAGCCGCTGGAGCAGGCGGTCCGCCTCCTCACTGACCTCGCGGAGATTTTCCGTCAGTTCTTCTTTCCTTGAGCGGATCTGCTCTTTTGACGTATCATAGTGCTGGATCTTGGCTTTTGTGGAGGCACGGCTTCCCAGAAGGTCCATGATCTCCTGCTTCTTCTCCTCGATGCGGCCCGTGTGCTCCGCGATCCGCGTCTGCACACTGATCAGTGCGTTTTTAGCCTCTGTATCCCGCGCTTCGGCGTCCCTTAACTTCTCCCGGAGTTCTTTTTTCTCATTCTCCAGCGACTCTTTCTGCGCATCCCTGGCCTCGATCTCCGCATGGATCACATTGGCACGGCTGCCATAATGCTCATCGTTCATCCGGGCCGTGTTGATCTGCTCTTTCAGGACATTGATCTGGCCTTCCAGCTGCTGCTTCAGGAGATTGGTCTCATTGAGCTGGTTTTTCGCCGTCTCGATCTCCAGATCGATCTGCTCCACCTCTTCCTCGATGGCCTCGTATTCCGCCTTCATCTCATCATAGCGGCTGCGGGAATCATTCAGCTCCTCATCCGCTGCGGAATACTTTTCTTCCAGGTCCGTGATCTTCTCCCGCAGACGCTCCTCCTCAAGAAGGAACATATTGATATCGTAAGTCTTAAGTTCTTCTTTTTTCTTCAGATACTCTTTCGCAATCTCCGACTGCTTTTCCAGAGGTCCCAGCTGCTTTTCCAGCTCTTTCAGGATATCGTTCACACGGGTCAGGTTCATCCGCTCTTCTTCAAGCTTGCGCACAGAGAGATTCTTCCTGCGCTTGAACTTAACGATCCCGGCCGCCTCGTCAAAAAGCTCGCGCCGTTCCTCCGGCTTGCCGCTGAGGATCCTGTCGATCTGTCCCTGTCCGATGATCGAATATCCTTCTTTACCGATACCGGTATCATAGAACATTTCATTAATATCTTTCAGACGGCACGCCGCCCCGTTGATCAGATATTCGCTTTCCCCGGAGCGGTACAGCTTGCGGGTCACCGTCACTTCTTCAAAATCAACCGGGAGCTTATGGTCCGAATTATCCAGCGTAATGGCCACAGACGCATAACTTAAAGGCTTGCGGTTCTCCGTTCCGGAGAAAATGACATCCTGCATGCTGCCGCCGCGCAGCTGCTTCACGCGCTGTTCGCCAAGCACCCACCGCACCGCGTCGGCCACATTGCTCTTACCGCTTCCGTTGGGTCCGACAATGCCGGTGATCCCGTTATGAAAATCAAACTTTATCCTGTTGGCAAAGGACTTAAATCCCTGCACCTCAATACTCTTTAAGTACATACATTCCCTACTTTGTCTCTTTTTTTCGCAGCTTCAAGATCGCCCGGTATGCCGCCTGCTGTTCGGCGGCTTTTTTTGTCCTTCCTTTTCCGTCGCCGTATGCCCGGTCTCCGATCAGGACTTCCACATAAAACGACTTGTCATGATCCGGCCCCTCTTCTCCGGTCAGCCGGTATGAGATGGACCCTGCCTTCATACCCTGGACCATTTCCTGAAGGATAGTTTTACTATCATAAAAGAGCTTTTTATCTTCAAGATCCGTCAGAACGAACCGGTGTATGAACTCTTTTGCACTAGTAAAACCACCATCCAGATAGACGGCGCCGATCAGCGCCTCCATGGCGTCCGATGTCACCGAATCTCTGTGACGTCCGCCGGTTGCCTCTTCGCCTTTTCCGAGCAGAAGATAATCCCCGAGCCCGATATCTCTGGCGCACAGGGCCAGCGAAGGTTCGCACACCATGCTCGCCCTCGTCTTTGTCAGCTCGCCCTCCGGTGTATGGGGCGAGTTTAGATACAGATATTCACTGGAAACAAGTTCCAGCACGGCGTCCCCGAGGAATTCCAGCCGCTCATTGCACTGATATTTCGGGAGATGCTTCTCATTGGTATAGGAACTATGCATAAGCGCCTGCTTCAGAAGCGCCGGCTCCCTGAACGTATATCCGATCTTCTTCTCCAGTTCCTTTAATCTGTTTTCAACTGTCATACTGCTTTTTCTCCGATTTCATCACAGATCCACACATTAAAACGAAAAAGCCCGCAGGGGCTTTTTCGCACTACTTAACCTGATATCTTTATTTGTTATCTACAGCCTTTTTGATCTGGTCAACTGCATCCTGTACTGTTACGATCTTCTCTGCCTCATCATTGTCGATCTCGATGTCAAACTCTTCCTCGATCCCCATGATGATCTGGAAGATGTCCAGTGAATCCGCTCCCAGATCGTCAACAAACGTTGTCTCCGGTTTTACTTCTTCTTTCTGTACATTGAGTACGTCTACGATGATGTCCTGAAGTTTTTCAAATTCCATATTATAGTCCTCCTTATTCATTCCCTTTGTTTTGTTCTTCCTGTATTGCCGCCCTGATCTTCTCGTTGATCTGCTGTTCCTTAAATGTCACACACTGGAAGATCGAGTTGCATACTTCTTTCGCATCGGAACTGCCGTGCGTCTTGACGACAAGTCCGTTCAGCCCGAGCATCGGTGCCCCGCCGTATTCGCTGGCGTCAAAATCTTTCATTACATTTTTCAGCGCCGGCTTCACGAGCAGCCCGCCGATCTTGCTCCGAAGATCTGTCATCATTCCCTGCTTCATTTTCTTGAGCAGCGCGCCTCCGACTCCCTCGTACAGCTTGAGGATCACATTTCCCACAAAAGCCTCGCAGACGATCACATCCGCCATCCCGTATGGAATATCCCGGGCTTCTACGCTTCCGATGAAGTTGATATCCTTACACGCCTTCAGAAGCGGGAACGTCTCTTTTACAAGCGCGTTGCCCTTTTCCTCCTCCGCACCGATATTGACGATGCCGACGGTCGGATTCTTCCTGCCCACAACGCTTTCCATATAGATGGATCCCATCCTTGCAAACTGCACAAGATGCGACGGACGTGCGTCAACATTCGCGCCGCAGTCGATCAGAAGCGACATTCCCTTGAGCGTCGGGAACAGCGGTGCCAGCGGCGGCCGTTCCACTCCTTTGATCCGGCCGACAAGGACCTGTCCGCCGACCAGGACCGCCCCCGTGCTTCCGGCCGAGACAAATGCGTCCGCCTCGTCGTTCTTCACCATCTTCATGGCAACCACGATGGACGAATCTTTCTTCCCTCTGATGGCCTTCACCGGCGGCTCTGCCGTCTCGATCACTTCCGTGGCGTTCACGATGCGGATCTGTTCGCTGGGATAAGTGTATTTGGCCAGCTCGCTTTTAATCACATCTTCGCGTCCTGTCAGCAGAATCTGAATGTCTTTTCTCTGCTGTACGGCCTGAACTGCGCCCTTTACCGTTTCAACGGGGGCGTTGTCCCCGCCCATAGCGTCCAGAGCGACTCTCGTAATCTCAGACATTATATCTCCTCCTAACACTACTGAACTCATTCTACTGGAAAACATTATAAAAATCAACAAAAAAAAGACGTAAAACACAAAGTTTTTACGCCTTTTATCTGTGCATATTAATTAGTCAACAGACACAATCTCACGCTTGTTGTAAGAGCCGCATGCCTTGCATACACGGTGAGGCATCATAAGAGCGCCGCACTTGCTGCACTTTACAAGGTTCGGAGCACTCATCTTCCAGTTTGCTCTTCTCTTGTCTCTTCTTGCTTTTGAAGATTTATTCTTTGGACAGATTGACATAGGTTACACCTCCTTAAAATTCTTAAATAAGTCACGGACAACTGACATTCTTGGATCAAGCCCCGGATCCTCACAATCACAGGACCCCGTATTCAGGTTCCGGCCGCACACCGGGCAGAGACCTTTGCAGTCCTCACGGCAGAGCACTTTCTCCGGCCACCCTGACAAAATATCTTTGAAAAGCATTTTGTCCACGTCAAGATGATATCCGTCGATAAAATTTGATTCATCCAGCTCCTCTGTCAGTTCTGCGTCGGAGAGACCTAAGTCCACATGCTTTGTGCTGTTGATGACAAATTCATGTTTCACATCGTCCAGGCATCTGTCACAGGGGATCACGACTGTCAGTCTGGTATCAGCCTGAATGCTCAGTTCCTTCCCTTTAATGTATTCTGCCCGGACATGGACCGGCTCACTGCTTACGACCGGATAATCTCCGGACTTCAGACGGATCACATCCATCGTGAGCGGTACAGTCTCCTCAACTGTCTTATGCTGGTCTGACAAAACGTCTGATAGGTTAATTAACATAGTCATTACTCCTATTCATACCTAGACTATTATATCATGGAAAAAATGTTTGTCAACTGTAAAATCATAAAAATCAGGCGGTTTTCCTCTTCATGAAAACCGCCTGTAAAATGGCACTTCTATATTATATGATCCGCTTATTTAACAAGCGCCAGTGTCTCTCTCGCGATCGCAAGCTCCTCATTTGTCGGGATGACAAATACACGTACTTTAGAGCCGGGTTTTGTAAGTTCTTTTTCTTCTCCCCTGAGTCCGTCGTTCACTTCTTTATCAAAGTCAACGCCAAGATATCCGAGATAACTGCATACCTGCTCTCTTACGTAGTCGTCGTTCTCGCCAACGCCTGCCGTAAATGCGATGCAGTCCACACCGTTCATGGCTGCCGCATAAGCTCCGATGTATTTTGCCACACGGTAGGAGAATACATCCATTGCGATCTTGGCTTTCTTGTCGCCTGCGTTCATGGCGTCTGTCAGGTCGCGGAAATCACTGGAAAGGCCGCCGGAAAGACCGAACACGCCGGATTTCTTATTCAGCACGGCCATAACGCCCTCGATGTCGAGGTTTTCCTTCTGGGCAATGAACTCCATGATCGCCGGATCGATATCACCGGAACGGGTTCCCATTACAAGACCCTCAAGCGGTGTAAGTCCCATGGACGTATCTACGGATCTGCCGTTCAGGACTGCGGAAATACTGGATCCGTTTCCGAGGTGGCAGACGATCGTCTTCAGATCATCGTACGGTCTGCCCATCACCTCAGCCGCTCTCTTGGATACAAAGCTGTGGCTTGTTCCGTGGAAGCCGTAGCGTCTTACTTTGTATTTCTCATAGTACTCATACGGAAGGCCGTACATATAAGCCTTCTCCGGCATCGTCTGATGGAACGCTGTGTCAAATACCCCGACCATCGGCGTATTCGGCATCAGTTTCTCACATGCAGCCACGCCGATCAGGTTTGCCGGGTTGTGGAGCGGTGCAAGGTCGTTGCACTCTTCCACTGCTTTCTTCACCTCTTCCGTGATCACTGCAGAGCATGCAAATTTCTCGCCGCCATGGACCATACGGTGTCCCACAGCTCCGATCTCATCCAGGCTCTTTACAACGCCGGTCTCCGGATTGGTCAGCGCCTCGATCACGAACTGGATCGCCTCGGTATGCGTCGGCATCGGCTTGTCGGATTTCTCCTTCTCACCGCCTATCGGCTGATAGGTCAGGCGTCCGTCGATCCCGATCCTCTCACAGAGACCTTTTGCCAGAACTTTCTCTGATGCAGCGTCAATGAGCTGGAACTTCAGTGAAGAACTTCCGCAGTTGATAACTAATACATTCATGTTCTTTTCCTCCCGAACTTTTATTTTTTATTGAATGCCTGTCAGCTTACGCACGTTTTACTGAGCCTGTGCCTGGACAGATGTGATCGCTACCACACCCACGATGTCCTCGGCGCTGCAGCCTCTTGAAAGATCGTTTACCGGTGCGGCGATGCCCTGGGTCAACGGGCCGTATGCCTCTGCCTTCGCCAGTCTCTGCACCAGCTTGTATCCGATATTGCCGGCATCCAGGTCCGGGAATACAAGTACGTTGGCATGTCCTGCAACTTCACTGCCCGGCGCTTTGGATGCGCCTACAGACGGAACGATGGCTGCGTCAAGCTGCAGCTCTCCGTCCAGCTTCAGTTCCGGAGCAAGCTCCTTCGCCAGTTTTGTCGCCTCAACGACTTTATCTACATCCGCATGTTTTGCACTTCCCTTTGTAGAGTGGGAAAGCATCGCTACGATCGGCTCTTTGCCGGTCAGCGCCTGGAAAGAATCTGCGGAAGAGATGGCGATGTTCGCCAGCTTCTCCGGATCCGGGTTCTGCTCCAGTCCGGAATCCGCAAAGATAAATGTGCCGTTCGCACCCATATCGCAATCCGGAACAACCATCAGGAAGAAAGCGGATACGAGCTTGGTTCCCGGTTTTGTCTTCAGGATCTGCAGGCACGGACGAAGGGTGTCCGCCGTAGAGTGGCATGCTCCGGATACCATTCCGTCTGCATCACCCATCTTGACCATCATAACGCCATAGTACAGATAATTGTTTAAAAGGATGTCTCTTGCCTGCTCCTCTGTCATGCCCTTCTTCTGTCTGAGCTCTACAAGTTTGGCAATATATCCTTCTGTTCTCTCATCTGTCGCCGGATCCACGATCACGGCTCCGGAAATATCATATGAGCCTTTATTCTTCTCGACCTCTTCTTTGCTTCCCACAAGGATCAGATCTGCGATCCCTTCCTTTAATACTGCTTCGGCCGCTTTATATGTACGTTCGTCTTCTGTCTCCGGAAGAACGATCGTTTTCTTGTCAGCCTTGGCTCTTGCCTTGATTTCATCAATAAATCCCATTTCAGTTCAGCCACCTTTCATTTTTATCACACGCCAGCGTCGGAATCCACCAACGCGCTGCTAATATTATATAGCAAATTCCTTTTGTATACAAGCAATTCCCCTGTATTTTATGTGCATTTTTAAGTACAACCGCCTCAGTTTGCCGTTTTATTTTTAGAAGTTTGTCACAATTTTAACGATGCATATCTTCCTCATCAGATCTTAAAGAATGCCGTCACGATATTGAAATAAACCAGGATCGTACATGTATCCAGCACCGTCGTGATCAGCGGCGCCGCCATGATGGCCGGATCCAGGCCGATCTTCCTTGCCAGCAGCGGCAGGACGCATCCGATGCATTTCGCCATGATGACCACCGCGATCATGGTGATCCCGAGCGCCACCGCCAGCATCACATTCCAGTCGTACATGATACAGATCCGGATGCCGTTGACCACCGCCAGAAGGGCGCCCACGATGAGCGCCACCCGGATCTCCTTAAAGATTACTTTAAAGATATCTTTAAACTCGATCTCCCCGACCGCCAGTCCGCGGATCATCAGGGTGGAGCTCTGGGAGCCGCAGTTACCGCCTGTTCCCATGAGCATCGGGATGAAGGTGATAAGCACCGGCATCACAGCCATCGCATTTTCATAATATCCGAGGATCTCGCCCGTAACCGTCGCCGAAAGCATCATGAGCATCAGCCAGGGCACACGGTTCCTTGCCTGGCGCACCACCGACGTCTCAAAATAGGAATCCTCATTGGGGCTTACACCGGCCATCATGCTGATATCTTCCGTGGTCTCATCCTGCAGGACGAGCATCGCGTCGTCTACGGTTACAATGCCGACCAGACAGTTCTCGTGGTCAATGATGGGGATCGCCACCAGGCCGTATTTGTTGATCATATTCGCCACATACTCCTGGTCGTCGAGCGTCCGGGCGTACAGCACATTTTCATCCATGATCTCCCCGATCAGACGGGATTCACCGGCCGTCAGCAGATCCTTGACATCGACCATTCCGATGAGTTTCTTCTTCTCCGTCACGTAGCAGGTGTAGATCGTTTCCTTGTTAATACCGACCTGACGGATCTTCAGGATCGCATCCGCCACCGTCATCTCCTTGCGCAGGCTGATGTACTCCACGTTCATGATGCTGCCGGCACTGTCATCCGGATACTGGAGAAGCGCGTTGATCTTCCGTCTTGTCTCCTCATCCGTCACCATGATCAGACGGTCCACCACATTTGCCGGCATCTCTTCCAGAACGTCCACCGTATCATCGACGTACATCTCGTCCATGACTTCTTCCAGCTCCGAATCCGTCAGCGCGCCGATCAGTTCCTCGCGCATGTCGCTGTTCATATCGGTAAATACTTCCGCCGCCTCTTCTTTCGCCAGAAGCCTGAATACAAGCGTACGCTCCTTCTTGTCCAGATCTTCAAAAGCATCAACAATATCCACAGGATGCATGGATTCCAGTTCTTCTTTCAGCGTCTTAAAATCATGTGTGTCCAGCATAGAAATAATCCTGCGGACTCTCATTTCCTGATAATTATTTTCCATTTTGTCTCCATCCTTCCTGTATGTTCACGTCATTTTATAGTATAATATGGTAAAAATCGATATACAAGGAGATTCTTATGAAAATTGCTGGCCTGATCGCCGAATACAATCCGTTCCACAACGGACATCTCTATCATATACAGGAAACCAAACGGATCACCGGCGCCGACGCCGTCATCGTCGTAATGAGCGGCGATTATGTACAGCGGGGCGTTCCCGCCATCATGCCTAAACGGCTCCGTGCGGAAATGGCGCTGAAATGCGGCGCGGACGCCGTATTCGAACTCCCCGTCTGTTATGCCACCGGAAGCGCGGAGCTCTTCGCCACCGGCGCCGTATCTCTTCTGGACAGCCTTGGCATCGTAGACTGCCTCTGCTTCGGGAGCGAGTGCAGCGACCTCAGATCCATGGAAATGATCGCGGACATCCTTTTAAAAGAGCCGCCCGAATACCGGGATCTGCTCAGAGAAAATCTCCGTCAGGGCTGCTCCTACCCGGCCGCACGCCAGAATGCCGTCACAGGCTATTCCCTGTCAGTCCGGGATAAGACCGCCTCTTCTGTCTCTTCCTCAACGCTTGCGGATATTATGAAAGAGCCGAACAACATCCTGGGAATTGAATACCTGAAAGCGCTGAAGAAGCTGAAAAGCCCGATCACCCCCTTTACGATCCGGCGCGAAGGAGCCCACTATCACGACCGTGAGCTCTCAGACAGTTATTACAGTTCCGCGTCGGCGATCCGCTCTCTTCTTGCCTTCTCCAGCGCTGCCCTCGGCACCGGGCAGACCGCCGGGACATTTGAAGACACTTCGTTTTCAGACATCCGCTCCGAGCTGGAAGGCCAGGTGCCGCCAAACTGCCTGGAGCTTTTAAAAGACTGGCACCACGTTCAGTACCCGGTATATGCAAACGACTTTTCACTTATCCTGAAATATAAGCTGCTTAACAAACGGACTGACAGCCTCATCCGTTACGCAGACGTTTCTGAAGAACTGGCCTCGCGCATCACCGCACGGCTGAACGACTTCTTCAACTACCGGCAGTTCTGCGAGCTACTCAAAACCCGCGAGACAACCCAGACGCGTATCAACCGGGCGCTGCTTCATATCATGCTTGGAATAAAAAAAGACAGGATGACCGAATATATCGAAAACGGCTTTCACTGTTACGCCCGGCTCCTAGGCATCCGGAAGGGACGTGAAAAAATCATGGCAAAGATCACCCGGGAAAGCCCGCTGACGCTCATCGCCCGCCTGTCAGACAGCGAAGATCTTCCCCGGATCGCACAGAAAATGCTCCAGGACGACATCCTGGCCTCAAACCTGTATATGTCCGTAGTGACCGACAAATACAAAACCGCATTTCAGAATGAGTATAAACAGGCGCTGCTGAAAGTGTGAAATTCCTGTTTATCGAACTGAGCGGAACCTGCAGCATAGAATACAACAATAAATTTCTATCAGGATGCGGATTCACGGAATAAGGGATAAAACCTTCCCGTTTCCGGTTCCGCAGCTTAAGAAAAACTACAAAAACGGAACACTGACAAAAAACAGGAGCAGAGATGAAGAACTCGCATTCGCTCAGACAACTTCATCTCTACTCCTAAAGTCAGCGCTCCGTTTTTTACTTTTTCTACAGCCGCTCCACAGTCACCGGTCTGGTCTTATCCCTTATTCCGTGAAAGTTGCATCCGATTGGAAATTCTTTTATGATTCCGTGCTGCAGTTACCAAGATCAGTTCGACAAACAATAACCAAAGAATGTGTCGAGAAGGGGGACGGAATCCGGACCGCAGAGAGGCTTTGCCTGCTTGTCTGTATCATATCTGCAGGATCAGGGCGCGTCAAGGCTGCGCAGCACCCAAAGGGCAGGGCCTTGACGCGCCCTGATCCCGCAGATCATAATCAATCAAGCAAGACAAAGTCTCATTCTGACCGTAACCGGTTGTAAAAGGACATAAGCCCTTCTCAAACAGCTTGCCTTCAGGAGATAATCTTCTGTTTTCCGGACGGGTGATTCAAAAGTATTGGGCAGTCGATTCTGTGATTTGGAGCTGTCTGAGCCTGAAAGGCGAGTTCTCCAATTCCTCTTTTTGTATTTAGCCGGCTTTTCGTGGCCTTAGATTTTTCATAATTCTCGAACTGAACCTGTACACATCTTTTGCTGTGTCAGAATCCA
>DXIS01000015.1 GCA_019112735.1 Candidatus Mediterraneibacter guildfordensis | reverse complement strand
AAAAAGTAAAAAACGGAGCGCTGACTTTAGGAGCAGAGATGAAGTTGTCTGAGCGAATGCGAGTTCTTCATCTCTGCTCCTGTTTTTTGTCAGTGTTCCGTTTTTGTAGTTTTTCTTAAGCTGCGGAACCGAAGACGGGAAGGTTTTATCCCTTATTCCGTGAATCCGCATTCTAATCAAATTATTTTGCAGTATTCAACGCTGTGCTTTACCAGTCAGTTCGATAAACAGGAATTTATTCATAAATCCCATTAATTGTGACTTCAAACAGCGCCTCTTTCCCGCTGAGATCGGGATTGTTATTGTATGGATCGGGGAAGGTCGCATACACATCAATTTCATCTCCGGAATGAGCGCCGATGAGCTGTTCTTCGAAATCATCGATATAGCTGCCCGAGCCGATGACAAGGTCTGTTCCCTGTCCCTGGGTGCTTCCGCCTTCGAATTCGATGCCGTCCACGGAACCGACATAGTCGATATTTACGGTATCGCCGTCTTCGACCGTCAGGGAAGTGTCGGTTGAATATCCGGCGGAGTTAGTGTCGGTGCTATTGTCAGCAGTGGTATCTGTGTCCGTACTGCTGTCGGTGGAAGTATCCGTGTTTGCATCTGTGTTGGATGCGGAATCAGCTGATGTTATGGCGATCGCGATGAACAGTGCGATCACGGCGATCAGCGGGATCAGAACGACAATAACTTTGCTGATCTTTCGCTGGATTTCTTTTTTGCGGCGCTCTCTGGCGCGGCGTTCCCGGGCCATTTTCTTGTTTTCTTTTTTCATAGTCTGTCAATCCTCGTTTCTTTAAATAACTTCGGGCATGTTCTGCTGCATTACTGATGAATATTATAAATTCAAAATATGATTATTTTGTGATCCCTTTTGGGAAAATACATGATATACTATTAAAATGACAATTATGAGGAACAGACCGGAGAAGAGGATTATGACATCTGAAAATATAAATTATGATGGAGATGCATTTCTGGAAAATGTAACTCTTAAGATAGAAAAAAGACTTGATGAGATCCGCCGGGATCTCCGTGAAGGGCAGAAAGAAATTGAAAATATGCACGAGTACTACTGGGACAATTATACGGAAATGGACCAGTACGGATACGAGGATTACGATAATCAGCAGGCGCTTCTGCAGCAGACGAATGCAAATGCAGAGAAACTGAAGATGAAGCACCGGTACGAGCGCATGAAGGACGCTCCGTTCTTCGGCCGGGTGGATTTTATTTTTGACGGTGAGGATGCACCGGAGCCGTTCTATATCGGGATCGGGAATTTTGCAGAGAAAGCGGGGATGACGCCGCTTATTTACGACTGGAGAGCGCCGGTCAGCGGCCTTTTCTATGATTATGACAAGGGACCGGCGTCCTATGAAGCCCCGGCAGGAATGATCAAGGGGGAGATCGCGTCCAAGTGGCAGTATAAGATCCGTGGCGGAAAGATGATCTATGCCTTTGAGAGCGATACGAAGATCGACGATGAGATCCTGAAGCAGGAACTGGGCCAGAACGGGGATGCCAGGCTGAAAAATATCGTCCGGACGATCCAGAAAGAGCAGAATGCGATCATCCGCAACACACAGGACCGAATCCTGGTGATCCAGGGCGGGGCCGGGAGCGGCAAGACGTCCATCGCCCTCCACCGGATCGCCTATCTTCTATATCATGACCGGAAGAACCTGAAGTCTTCTAACGTGCTGATTCTGTCGCCGAACAGCGTGTTTGCAGATTACATTTCACACATCCTTCCGGAACTGGGAGAAGAGAATATCCAGGAGATGAGTTTCGACCTGTTTGCCTATAAGGAACTGAAGGATACGGCGGCAGACTGTGAGGACCGGTATGACCACCTGGAACGGATCATGAAGTTCCCGGATGATCAGGAGAAGGTCCGTTTCCGGATGAAGCAGTCGGAAGAGTTCGTCGGTCTGATCGAAGGATTCCTGGCAATGCTGGAAGACCGGCTTGTTGATTTCCATCCGGTGTCATTCCGCGGGATGACGATGTCGGAAGAAGACTTGATCCGGATGTTTTACTTTAAATTTCAGGATATTCCGCTCCTTGCCCGGATGGATGCGGTGAGAGAGTATTTTGTGGATGCGTATGAAACGCTGAAAGGCAGCGATATTTCTGAAGAAGACGGGGAATATCTGAAAAATAAATTTGACAGAATGTACGTATCCCGTGACATTTACCAGATCTATAATCGGCTCCTGGAAGAGTACGGATACGGGCAGATGCCGGACGTGCCTTACGAGCGCAGAAAGATCCGGTATGAAGATGTTTTCCCTATGCTGTATCTGAAGTACCGTCTGGTCGGGAAAAGTTCACAGAAGAATATCAAACATCTTGTGATCGATGAGATGCAGGACTATTCCTATATGCAGTATGTGATCCTTGAAAATCTCTTCCAGTGCCGGATGACGATTCTCGGGGATTACGCACAGACGCTGGATACAAAACAGCATGACGTGCTTACTTTTCTGCCGAAAATATTCGGAAAAGATATCCGGAAAGTCATTCTGAACAAGAGCTACCGGAACACCTGGGAGATCGCGCAGTATGCAGCCGGGATCAGCGGCATCGCAGGCCTGGAACTGCTGGAGCGGCACGGAAAACCCGTAAGCGAGGAACAGTTTGATACAGAGGACGCCCTGCTGGATGCGGTCGCCTCCAATCTGAACCTTGGCGCGGACGGCTATGAGACAGGGGCGGTGATCACCATGACCGAAGACGAGGCCTATGATATTTACCGTCTGCTGAAAAACAGAGGTGTGGATGCGGCCTATGTGGATCGGGACAGTTCTGCGTTTAAGCGCGGCCTGACGGTGACTACATTTTATCTGGCCAAAGGGCTGGAATTCGATCAGGTGTTTACGATCCGAAGCAGAGAAGAAAATCCGCTTAAAAAACAGGCCGAATACATCGCAGCGACCAGGGCGCTTCAGGAATTGTATGTATACAGTGTAAAATAAAGGTGTGCATGAGATGAAGATAACTGTAATTACCGTAGGAAAGATCAAAGAAAAATATTTGAGAGACGCGATCGCAGAGTACGCCAAGCGGCTGAGCCGCTACTGTAAGCTGGAGATCATCGAAGTCGCTGATGAAAAGACGCCGGATCAGGCCAGCGAAACAGTGGAAGAGCAGATCCGGGATAAAGAAGGCGAACGGATCCTGAAATGTATCCGTGACGACATGTATGTGATCACGCTTGAGATTGATGGAAAGATGCTTTCCTCGGAAGAACTGGCGGACAAGATCAATATGCTGGGGATCCAGGGGCAGAGCAGCGTGGCATTTGTGATCGGCGGATCTATCGGACTGGGACGGGAAGTGCTGAAACGGTCTGATTATGCACTGAGTTTTTCAAAAATGACATTTCCCCATCAGCTTATGCGGGTGATCCTGCTGGAGCAGGTGTACCGGAGCTACAGGATCATTAACGGGGAACCGTATCACAAGTAAGGGAGATTTGTAAGAGAGTGGGCAGATGATGTTCCGCTCTCTTTTTTGTATGAGCAAAAATAGAATGACAGAGAAATATTCAGGGTGTTATAATAGACAAAACAGCTTGACAGCTTGACATTTTTCAGAGGTGTGATTTGTGGATAAGAAACGGCTGAAACGAGCGTTGGGAGGCGCAATTCTGCTTGCCATCCTTATAACCGGTATAAGTTATAACGGCTATGTTAAGACACACACTTTTACTCTTTCAGGTAGCGAGAGAGTGAAAAGTGAAGAGATTCAGCCTGTTAGCGGAAGCGTAAAAATTACCAGTACTGCTGATACCGATGTCGTATTTACGGATATCAAAAGCGGGGAAACTTATGTGATAGGTTATATTACTTCTGGAGTAGGAGAAACAATTAAACTTGAACGGGGAAAATGGTACAGGGTTGAAGGGATTGGAGAACTTACAGTGAGACCAGTCAATGTTCGTATAGAATGACAGAAAAATATTCAGGGCGTTATAACAGACAAAAAAAGCATGAAAAATTGAAGGGTTTGGAGAATATCAGATGGCTTTGAAATAAAACGGGAGGATAAAAGATATGGAATGGCTACCGCTTGTGATAATAGCGATTTTCATCGGAGTATTAGGGTTATATTATATTGTAAAATGGGCAGTAAAAGATGCATTAAAAGAATATTTTAAGGATAAGGACAAGGAGTAACATGTTGAGTAATGCACAGAAATACAAGATAAACTATATACCCATTAGAGACAGATACGAGATTGATATTGAGTTTTAACAGAGGAGAGTCATGATATGAAAATAGTAGCATTCTGGTCATGTGCAGTTTTGGTTATTCCTTTCGCAATTACAGGAATCCTGTTTGGTATATTTAAAGAGAAGGCGACTAAATTTGTTGCAGGATTTAATACTTTATCTAAAGAAGAACAGGCGTTATATGACAAGGCTTATATTTCGCGCGATATTAGAAACCAGTGTTTTACCTGGTCTGCCATAATGTTGACCGGGGCAGTATTATCTTATTTTGTAACACCGTATATGGCGATTCTTGCCTATATTATCTGGCTGATTGTGTTTTTTAAGGATGTTCACTGGGATAATCATAAAGCTTTTGAAAAATATTTGCTGAAATAAATCGAAATTTGAAAACAGGAGGAAAATATCATGAAAATCGGGATCATTGGCTGTGGAGCCATGGCAGGAAAGTTTGCTGAAACACTGATGCAGATGAAAGAGGCCGAGTGTTATGCTGCGGCTTCGCGCTCTCAGGACCGCGCGAAAGAATTTGCACATGAATATGGATTTAAGAAGGCATACGGAAGCTATGAAGAACTGTGTGCAGATCCGGAAGTGGAGCTTGTTTACATTGCAACGCCTCATTCCCTCCATTGTGAGAATATGGAACTGTGTATCCGGCATAAGAAACCGGTCCTTTGTGAAAAGTCTTTTACACTGAACGCAGGGGAAGCCCGGAAGATCAGAGAACTGGCGGAGAAGGAGCAGGTCTTCGTCTCTGAAGCGATCTGGACAAGGTATATGCCGTCCAGAGATATGATCCGGGAGATCATGGACAGCGGGATCATCGGAAATATATCAACCCTGACAGCCAACCTTTCTTATCCGGTCACGCACAAAGAACGCATCATGCGTCCGGAACTGGCCGGCGGCGCTCTGTTGGATGTGGGTGTGTACGGTCTTAATTTCGCACTGATGAATTTCGGAACGGATATCGAACGGATCGAATCTTCTGTACGGATGACGGAAACCGGCGTGGACGGGATGGAATCCATCACAATCTTTTTCCGCGGCGGACGTATGGCAGTGCTCACACACGATATCTACAGCAGATCAGACCGGAAAGGGATCCTTTACGGCGAAACGGGATATATCGTCGTGGAGAATATTAATAACCCGCAGTGTATCTCTGTCTATGATACAGAAGACAGACTTCTGCAAAAGACGAATGTTCCGGATCAGATCAGCGGATATGAATATGAAGTGAAAGAATGTATCGAAGCTGTATGTGCCGGAAAGCCGGAAAGCGATTCCATGCCGCTGGCAGACAGTATCCAGGTAATGGAGATCATGGATGAGCTGCGCAGGCAGTGGGGATTGGTTTATCCGCAGGAAAAAGATGGTTAAGATTTCTATTGCTATTTTATAAAAATTTGAGTATACTGAAAATGAGCAGAAAGCTCACCGGTCATGCCGGCTAGAATATCATGAACGTGTATGTTTTACCTCCGAAAGCGACGGGGTGTTGTACAACGTAGAATATCGCTTACGTGTTGAAAGACCTACCATGAGGTGGGTCTTTCGTATTATTTGATTTCACAGCTTAAAGGAGATTAATCATGAAAGCAGTCGTATATAAGGGAAATAGCGAAATCGCGCTGGAGGACCGCCCGGTTCCGAAGATCCTGGATGACCGGGATGCGATCATTAAAGTAACGCTGACAACGATCTGTTCCAGCGATATACATATCAAACACGGCGCAGTGCCGCGTGCCGTCCCTGGAACAATCCTGGGTCATGAGTTTGTCGGCCGCGTTGTCGAAACCGGAAGCGCCGTAAAGAAGATCAAGCCGGGCGACCGGGTATCAGTAAATGTTGAGACTTTCTGCGGAGAATGTTTTTTCTGCAAGCGGGGATTCGTAAATAACTGTACGGATCCGGACGGCGGCTGGGCGCTTGGATGCCGGATCGACGGCGGACAGGCGGAGTATGTCCGGATCCCGTACGCAGATAACGGACTCACCGTGATACCGGACCACGTGCCGGATGAACAGGCGCTCTTTAACGGAGATATCCTGTCCACCGGTTACTGGGCGGCGAAGATCGGTGAACTCAAGCCGGCGGATACGGTCGCCGTGATCGGAGCGGGTCCTACCGGCCTGTGTACGATGAGGTGCGCGCGCCTCTATACGCCGGCCAGGATCATTGCCATAGATACGGATGAATACAGGCTGAAGCTGGCGAAAGAAAAGGGCCTTGCCGATATTACTCTGATACCCGGCAGGAATGATCCTGAGAAGGTCATAAAAGAGCTTACAGACGGACGCGGCGCGGATACTGTATTCGAGGTCGCCGGAGGGGCGGATACATTCCAGACCGCATGGAAGATCGCGCGGCCGAATGCGGTCGTTGTGGTTGTGGCGATGTATGAAGAAGCCCAGGAGCTTCCGCTTCCGGATATGTACGGGAAGAATCTTATTTTCAAGACAGGCGGCGTGGACGGCAGTTACTGCAGGGAGATCATGGATCTGACTGCATGCGGGAAGCTTGACGCCGGATTTCTTATCACACACAGATGTTCATTGAATGATATAATGAACGCGTACGATATATTTGAGAACAAAAAAGATCATGTAATAAAATACGCTGTAAATATTGAGGGATGATGATCATGGGACAGAAAGTTGATCTGCACATTCATTCTTTATATTCGGACGGCAGATGCAGGATTCCTGAAATTATGCAGATCATAAAGAAAGAAGCGATCACTGTGTTTGCCATTACGGATCATGATACGGTTGACGGAATACAGGAGGCCAGGGATGCTGCCGCTTCATCTGTTAAATGTATCGCTGGGATTGAATTTACGTGCAGGGAACAGCGGTTTTCAGCATCCGGGAATGCATTTTCCATCCATCTTCTCGGCTACGGATTTGATCCGGAAAATATAAAACTGAGAGCACGTCTGGACAAGCGGAAACATGAAGTGACCGAAGCGTACGACCGGCTCTGCAAAGAGATCACACAGATGGGGTATAAGATCAGGAGAGAAGACGTCCCGATAAGCTGCGGGATCGTTATGCAGCTCTGTGATGTGGAGGCATATGTCCGTCAGCTTTATCCGCTGGCACCTGAAGAAGTATACGGCAGGATCGAGGAGTATGCAACGTATCTTGATCAAGTGAACATTTCCGTACAGGAAGCGATGGATCTGATCCATGATGCGGGCGGCAAAACCGTATGGGCGCATCCGTTCTGTACATACCGGAGATTTCATAAAATCCGGATGAGCAGAGAAGAGATCCTTGATGCACTGCCGAAGATGAAGGAAACGGGCCTGGACGGTCTTGAAGCGGATTATCTGGATTTTACTGAGGAAGAACGCGGCTGGCTGCGTGATATTGCTTCCCGGAACGGACTGATAACCACTGCTGGAAGTGATTTTCACGGTTCGCCGGGGCGGAGCCGGATGGGCGTAGATATAAAAGGAGACCAACTATGAATCCATCACAGATCACAGAGTGGTGCCACAGCGTCATCGCATCAAATGCCGTACGGGGCGGCACCTATATCGACGCGACAATGGGCAATGGAAACGATACGCTTTTTCTCTGCAGACTGGCAGGACAAAGCGGGCATGTATGGGCGTTTGATATTCAGGAATGTGCACTTCAGAATACAAAAGCGCTCCTTCTTGCGAACGGTTGTCTCGATCAGGCGTCTCTGATCCTGGACGGACATGAACATATGAGTCAATATCTTGAACCGGAGAGCGCTGATGTGATCTGCTTCAATTTCGGCTATCTGCCGGGCGGAGATCATAATCTTTCAACCAGAACCGAAACAAGCATCGAAGCCATACGCCAGGGGCTTGTGATCCTCAAGTCCGGCGGCATCATGAGCCTGTGCATCTACAGCGGCAAAGACACAGGCTTCGAAGAGAAGGCGGGCATCCTCGCGTATCTGAAGACGCTTGCCCCGAAAGAATATACGGTAATCGTAAATGAATACTATAACCGCGGAAACTGCCCGCCGCTGCCGGTATTCATATTCAAAAAATAAACAATCCATTACAGAGGAGGAACGATTAAAATGCGAACAAGCAGGATAACAAGAGAACAGGCACTGGAATTATTAAAGACTTACAACAAAGAGGCATTTCATATCCAGCACGCCCTTACGGTTGAGGGAGTGATGCGCTGGTATGCGAATGAACTGGGATACGGTGATGAAGCGGAGTACTGGTCCATCTGCGGCCTTCTTCATGATATTGATTTTGAGATGTACCCGGAGGAACACTGTCAGAAAGCGCCGGAGCTTCTGGAAAAGGGCGGCGTCGGCGAGGACATGATCTATACGGTCTGTTCCCACGGCTACGGGATATGCAGTGACAAAGAGCCGGTCCATGAGATGGAGAAGGTGCTCTTTGCTACGGATGAACTGACCGGTCTTATCGGGGCGGCAGCGCTGATGCGTCCGTCAAAGAGCGTAATGGACATGGAAGTTTCCAGTGTAAAAAAGAAATTCAAAGACAAGCGGTTCGCGGCGGGCTGCTCCCGTGATGTGATCAGACAAGGCGCCGAAATGCTCGGCTGGGAACTTAACGAACTGTTTGAGAAGACGATCCTTGCGATGCGATCCTGCGAGACGTCCATACAGAAGGAAATGGAGATGTTTTCCTGAATTTCCGCATAAAACTGCGGATTCTACCTCTGAGAGGTGTGCATTTGCCCCATGACATTTTACTATTATCATGAAGGGAGGTAGTCGTATGGATCTGATCAAAATAGGAAAACACATTGCAGAAAAATCAGCTGATAATCTTCTTCAGGTGACAAAAGACAGCAAAAACCGGCAGAAATTCCTGAAACGGATCATTGCAGCATTGATTATTATCACAGGCATTGTGCTGGCTGCTGTATCGGGATATTTTATCAGAGAGTACATTAATGAATCTAAAAGCTATATTGTTGCGCTTGATCCGGAAAGTCCGGAAATGAAAACAGCAAAACTGATATCCGGCTTTGAGGAAGCTCACCTGTTCAGATATTCGCTCCATGACAGATATGAGAAAATGATTATATATATGTCAGAATACCATTCAGGCGAACTTATAGAAAAATCAGAGATTGCCTGTTTGATATATGACAATTCTGCATCTCCGACGGCGGGAATGCTTGCTGTTGTCCCGGATTTTGAAGATTTTACGGTGCGACTGGTTATTTCTGATAACACAGCGAATATGTATACAGATTTTTCAATCCTTGAAGAGGTGGAAGGCAGAGAATATTATGGGCGCTCAGCCACCCGGATTGAGGACAGGAAAATGATCAAAGCGGATAAAGAACAGGGGCTTTGCACTCTGATATACGGAAAAGACGGAATCTGGATGACTCCGGTTGATACAATAGAATCAGGAGATATGCCAGATGACAACGATTATATCTATTACTTTTCATACTGCTTTTTTAAATAAAGGTTAGCATCAGTGTACAAGGGACAATACGCTCCAAACCGCGTAATTTCAGTGATTTTCTGTGTTATCCTCAATCGGCGTACGTCCAGTACGCCTCTATCGTCTGCCTTGAAAATCACTGAAATTCCTGCGGTTGGAGTCTTTGAGTCGTGAAGGTGATGATTTGGGCACCTTCAAGGCACTTGATCGACGCGTACAGAGATGTACGCGGAGGGAAAGTAACACAGAAGGAGCCCAAATCAGCCCTTCAACGACCGTATTGTCCCCTTGTACACTGATGCTATCTTTAACAGAAGGAATTTTTAGTCGCCATCGAGGCAAAAAACTCAGTTGGGAGAACGAAACAGATGGAAGAAGCACACGTATATCTATTTAAAAACAGAAAGTTTTCAGATTTTTACCTTTGTTTCTGCGGTTATGCAAAGTGTGAGCCACTGCACAGCTTCGGTCCCGCTGTTCGTCCGAATTATCTTATGCATATTATTACAGAAGGCAGAGGGAAGTACTCCGTAGACGGTAAGCAATATGAACTGAAAGCAGGACAGGGATTTCTGATCGAACCGGAAGTGCAGACATTCTACCAGGCAGACAGTGAAGACCCCTGGTCTTATATGTGGATCGGATTCTCCGGTGCGAGAGCAAAGGAATATCTTTCGGATCTCGGGCTTGGAGGCGGAAATCTTACATTTGACTGTCACCATATGGCAGAATTGAAAGCGATGCTTCAAAATATTGTAAAGAGGAATACATATACGATAGAAAATGAATTCCTGAGAGAAAGTTTTCTGTATCAGACTTTTGCTGTTTTATCCCGCAGTCTTAATATACAGAAGCTTTCAGGGAATGAACGGAATACTGACAATATATATGTGAAACAGGCCGTGGAATTTATTCAAAATAATTATCTGGATCCGATCCGTGTATCTGATATTGCTGATTATGTCGGGATCAGCAGAGGTTATTTACACAAACTGTTCCTTGAACTTTTATCACAGTCGCCACAGGATTATCTGATCAGCTGCCGCATGACAAGAGGTGCGGAACTTCTGTCTGTTACGGAACTTTCGATTGAAGAAATCGCATTATCGTGCGGTTACACAGATCCGCTTGCTTTTTCTAAAATATTTAAACGGAAGACAGGAATGACACCACGTCAGTATCGAAAAGACAATTGGTCAAAATGATACATTTGGCCTGTTTTTAATCACATTGTTACCTTTGATATACTTTATATTCCGATATAATCAAAGATGTAAAGAGATTGCGCAGTCTCAAAATGATACATCAGGAATGGAATCAAAGGAGGAATATCATGGGTAACGAAGTAAGAGAAAGAGGGAAAACACAATACAAATATGCGACCACCCGTGAGAAATATTGTTTTGGAATTGGCGCGATCGGAAAAGATGCTATCGTCAATCTGGTAGGATCGTTTCTTATGCTTTATCTGACCGATACGCTTTATCTGGCACCCGCATTTGTCGGAATTTTGTTTCTTGTGGCCAGGATCTGGGATGCGATCAATGATCCGATCATGGGAATGATCGTAGACAATACACGTACGAAATACGGAAAATTCAGGATCTGGCTTGTTGTCGGAACACTTTTAAATTCTGTCGTTTTCGTTTTACTGTTCAGCAGTCTGGGATTAGAAGGAACAGCATTGTATGTATATGTGGCAGTCATGTATATCTTATATGGAATGACCTATACGGTTATGGATGTTCCCTACTGGTCATGGCTTCCCAATCTGACGAACGACCCGCACGAGCGTGAAAAAGTATCTGTAATACCGCGTTTTTTTGCCAGTCTTGCAGGCTTCTGTGTAGCAACTTTCGGGCTTTATATCATAAATGGATTTAACAAAATGGCCGGAAATGAAAATTTGCTTGCAGAAGAAGGATATACAATTTTTGCAGCGGTAATCGCTGTCATCTTTATCATTACGATCGGGATTACCGTTACGAATGTAAAAGAAGAATCGACACTGAATTCAAAAGTGAAAAAAACCAGTCTCAGACAGGCTGTAAATGTAATTGTTAAAAACGATCAGCTGCTTGCGTTTATAGGACTCCTTCTTACATTTAACCTTTGTACTCAGATTGCAAAAGGATTTGCCGTATATTACTTTAAAAATGTTTGCGGAGATGAATATCTGTACTCGATTTTTGGATTTGCTATCGTTGCTGAAATGCTCGGCCTGGCAATCTTCCCGAAAGTTGCATCGAAGATAAGCAGAGAAAAGGTATATGCCCTCGCATGCGGCTGTGTGATCATCGGGCTCGGACTTCTTGGGATCATGGGATATATTCTTCCTACAAGCATGATTTCTACAATAATCTGCTGCGGAATCATGTTCCTCGGCTCAGGATTGTCCCTTGGTGTTACAACATGCTGCATGGCAGATGTAATCGATTATGGCGAGGTTAAATTCGGTGTCAGAAATGAAAGTATTACATGCTCTGCACAGACGTTTCTTATGAAAGCGGCAATGGCCGCAGCCGGCGGCCTTACAGGTGTCGGACTTCAGATCGTGGGATATAATGCAAAAGCTGAAGTACAGAGCGCAGGAACGATTGCAGGAATACGGGTGCTTATGATCGTGATCCCGATCATTATTGCAGCACTCAGTTTCCTGATCTACAAGAAATTTTATAAATTAAAAGGTGCACGCATGGAGGAAGTAACACGCAAAGTAAATGAAATGCATGCGGCGCAGAAAACGACTGAAGCATAATGAGCCAGGAGGAAATCAGAATGGGAATAGCAGTAAATAACGCAGGAGATACATTTCATCTGTATAATGATGAGATCAGCTACATAATGAAAATTCTTCCAAATAAACAGATGGGTCAGATCTATTTCGGAAAACGGATCCGGATACCGGAAGACTGTTCCTGTTTTGTAGAAACGCTGATGCGTCCGATGTCTTCCTGTGTATATGACACGGACAAACGATTCTCCATG
This sequence comes from Candidatus Mediterraneibacter guildfordensis, assembly GCA_019112735.1. Classification (GTDB taxonomy): domain Bacteria; phylum Bacillota; class Clostridia; order Lachnospirales; family Lachnospiraceae; genus Mediterraneibacter; species Mediterraneibacter guildfordensis. Next base: position 58,548 of record DXIS01000015.1, on the reverse strand, counting down.
GAGCACATCCGGCAGGAGTACGGGGTGTTCGGCACTTCGGACTACCGTATGCCGGCCACGGAAGTGCTTCAGGAAAACGGAAGCAGGATCTCTGAATTCTGCTTCCACGGATACCGGATCGAGGAAGGTAAACCGGATCTTGCCGGACTTCCTGCAACTTACGTTGAAAGTGAAGAAGAGGCGGAGACGCTGATCATCGAGCTGGCTGACCCGCTGACTGATCTTCATCTGGAGCTTTCCTATACTATATTTGCCGCAGGCGGCGTCATTGCAAGAAACGCGCGTTTTATCAACCGGGGACAGGAGAGTGTGCATCTTCTGTCTGCCATGAGTCTCTGCCTGGATCTTCCGGACAGCGGCTATGATATGATCCAGTTCTCCGGTGCATGGGCAAGAGAGCGGTATCCGAAGACGAGGAGGCTGGAACAGGGGATCCAGTCTGTAGGCAGCATCCGGGGGAATTCTTCCCACAACCACAATCCGTTCATCATCCTAAAACGCCCGACAGCAGATGAATTCCAGGGTGAAGCGATCGGATTCAGCCTGGTATACAGCGGCAATTTCCTGGCACAGGTGGAAGTGGATACATATGATACCGCAAGAGTGCTGATGGGCATTCATCCCCATTGCTTTGACTGGAAGCTTGATCCGTCTGAAGAATTCCAGACGCCGGAAGCGGTAATGGTATATACGGATCAGGGGCTGAACCATCTGAGCCAGACATACCACCGGCTGTATCAGAAGCGCCTTGCCAGAGGTTACTGGCGTGACCGGGAACGGCCGATCCTGATCAACAACTGGGAAGCGACCTATTTTGACTTCACGGAAGACAAGCTGGTGAGGATCGCGGAGAAAGCCAGAGAGAGCGGTGTGGAACTGTTCGTGCTCGATGACGGATGGTTCGGGAAACGGTGCAGTGAACATGCGGGCCTGGGCGACTGGGTCGCGAATCCGGACCGCCTGAAGAACGGCATCACCGGACTGGCAGAGCGGATCGAGGATCTGGGTATGAAGTTCGGTCTCTGGTTCGAGCCGGAGATGGTTAACAAGGACTCTGACCTCTACCGTGAACATCCGGACTGGATCATACAGGTTCCGGAACGCAGGAATTCTCACGGAAGATTCCAGTACGTACTGGATTTTTCCCGGAAGGAAGTAGTAGACCGGATATATGAAATGATGGCAAAGATCCTCTCGGAAGCGAAAGTCTCCTACATCAAATGGGACATGAACCGGAGCATCACGGAATGTTATTCGGCGGCGCTTCCGGCCGGACGTCAGGGCGAAGTTTATCACCGGTATATTCTCGGAGTTTATGACCTTTATGAGAGACTGACCCGTGAATTCCCGCATGTACTCTTTGAATCCTGTGCAAGCGGAGGCGGCAGGTTCGACCCGGGAATGCTTTATTATGCGCCCCAGGGCTGGACAAGCGATGATTCCGATGCAGTGGAGCGGATCAGGATCCAGTACGGCACATCCTACTGTTATCCGGTGAGCAGTATGGGGACCCACGTTTCTGTCGTTCCAAATCACCAGATCAACCGGATCACGCCCCTTTATACGCGGGCGAATGTGGCGTATTTCGGTACTTTCGGTTATGAACTGGATCTGAATGCGCTGACAGCCGATGAACAGGAAGAGGTTAAGGGCCAGATCGCATTTATGAAACAGTACCGCCGTTTATTCCAGTTCGGCACATTTTACCGGCTGCAGAGTCCGTTTGAAAATAATACGTCTGCATGGATGGTCGTAAACGACGACAGGACAGAGGCAATCGTCGGCTGGTACCGCGTCCTGAATGGCATCAACCTGCCGTATACGCGTCTTCATCTGGAGGGACTGGCTGAAGATGTCCCGTATACCATCAATGGGGAGTCTGCCATCCATTACGGAAGTGAGCTGATGCACGCCGGGCTGATCACAACAGACGCTTCATCCGGGCAGGCGGAAGGCGATGAAAAGATGTGTCAGGATTTTGAGTCCAGGCTATATATACTGAAAGCGGCCAAAGGAGGACAAACCGCATGAATGAAAAACGCGGCTTATTGATCAAAAGAACCATCATGATGCTTGTGGGCATCCTGTTTATCAGTATCTGTGTCGGATGTTACCGCCTGAGCGGGTTCGGCGTCGATGCTTTCACCTGCATGAATCTGGGCATCAGCGGATTTATCGGCATGACATTCGGTACATGGCAGCTGATCATGAATATCCTGATCCTGATCGTCGTATTTTTTACAGTCCGGAAATGCATCGGCGCCGGCACCATTGTCAACATGGTCTGCGTCGGATACGGGGCTGATTTTATCTGCTGGATGGCGCAGGATGTGCTCCGGATCGACATGACGCTGCCGCTCCGGATCGGCGCGCTCATACTGGGCAGTCTGTTCGCCGGGCTTGGCGTCGCGTTCTACATGGTGGCGGAGATGGGGATCGCGCCCTATGACAGCGTAGCGCTGATCATTGAGAAGATTACAAAGAACCGGGTTAAATTCCAGTATGCCAGAGTGTTAAGTGATGTGACCTGCGTGGCGATCGGCGTATTGTTCTGCCTGGCGTCACATGGGGATCTGCTCATGATCGTGGGGATCGGTACGGTGATCAACGCATGCTTCAATGGACCGCTGATCCAGTTCTTCCGGACACATGTCACGGAGCCGCTGCTTAATGGAAAAAAATAAAAATGTAAATAAATAAAAAATCATGAAACAACTTCCTCGGAACAGATCTCTTTCACATGCAGATACTGTATATGAAACGGATCATGTTTCAGAAGGGAGTTGTTTTTTTATGATCGCAAATAAAGAACATCTGGCGATTGCCTCGGTCCCGGTGCAGACCTGGGGCGCACTGTATGACAAGGATGAAGTGCTGGCGGCCGGAACCATTTTTAAGGAACTGGACATGCCTTTTTTTGCCGCGGACCATATTCCGGCGAAAAAGGGAATTACAGATCCGCTGACAGAGATCCAGAAGGTCAGCTTTATCCTGGATGACCTGCGCCTGTACCTTGACACCCATCCGGATGATCCGGACGCGCTGACGCTTTTGAAACGGCTGGTAAAAGAGCGGAAAAGCCTGACCGTGGATTTTGCTAAAGAGCATTATCCGCTCACGCCGGACTGCATGGCCGCAGTCTATGAGGCGGAACCTGACGTGATGTGCTTCTGCTGGCAGGAAGGGCCGGCACCGTGGGAAGGAGGGAATGTCTGATGTGGATCTATGAGAAAAGACTTCAGTATCCGGTAAAGATCACCAAAACCTGTCCGAAGACCGCACAGCTCATCATCAGCCAGTACGGCGGGCCGGACGGGGAACTTTCCGCATCCATGCGCTATCTGGCGCAGCGCTACACCATGCCGGTGAAATCCGTAGGCGGTTTGCTCACCGATATCGGTACGGAAGAGCTGGCCCACATGGAGATCATCTGCGCCATGGTTTATCAGCTGACGAAGGATCTGACGGTGGAAGAGGCGAAGGCGGCAGGATTTGACGCTTACTATATCGACCACACGGCAGGGCTCTGGCCCCAGGCGGCGTCCGCACTGCCGTTTTCATCCGTGGAATTCCAGTCCAAAGGCGATGCCATTACGGATCTGACGGAGGACCTGGCCGCGGAACAGAAGGCAAGGACCGTGTATGACAACCTGCTTCGGATGATCACCGATCCCGAGGTGCGGGAACCGCTGAAATTCCTGCGGGCAAGGGAGATCGTCCATTTCCAGCGTTTCGGAGAGGCGCTGGAGCAGACGAAAGAGAAGATGGACGGGAAGAATTTTTACTATATCAATCCGGAATTTGATAAAAAAACCGTATAATACTGTACGAACTGAAGCCGGGGTTTTTCAGAAGATCAGCCCCGGCTTCAGCGTGCACCATTGTATTTTGCAGGGACGGCGTGTATAATAAAAAAATGAAAAAATAAAAGAATGGAGTGGGATCATGGATAAGGTCATACTTGGTAAAACAGGCCTGGAAGTGAATAAGAACGGCTTCGGCGCGCTGCCTGTCCAGCGTGTGGAGAAGAAGGAAGCGGTCTACCTTCTGCAGAAGGCTTTTTATAACGGCATCAACTATTTTGATACGGCGAGGGCGTATTCGGACAGCGAAGAGAAGATGGGCGCTGCTTTTGAGTACATAAGGGACCGGATCGTCATCAGTACGAAATCCGGCGCCCAGACCGGCGCGGATATGAGGAAGGATCTGGAAGAGAGCCTGCGCATGCTGAAGACGGATTATATTGACATTTATCAGTTCCATAATCCGGCGTTCTGTCCCAGACCGGGCGACGGGAGCGGCCTTTATGAAGAGGCGCTGAAGGCGAAGGAAGAGGGCAAGATCCGCCATATCGGGATCACCAACCACCGGATCGCCGTGGCGGAGGAAGCGATCCGTTCCGGGCTGTACGAGACGATGCAGTTCCCCTTCTCATACATTTCGGCGGAGCCGGATCTGAAGATCGTGGAAATGACGCGGGAAGCCGGCATGGGATTCATCGCCATGAAGGGACTTGCGGGCGGACTTATCAACGATTCTGCCAGCGCCTACGCGTACATGGCGCAGCCGCAGTTCTCCCATGTGGCGCCGATCTGGGGCATCCAGAGGGAGTCGGAGCTTGATGAGTTCCTGTCTTATCAGGAATGTCCGCCGCAGCTGACAGAAGAGATGAAGGCGAAGATCGGACGGGACAAGGCGGAGCTGACCGGTGATTTCTGCCGGGGATGCGGATACTGCATGCCCTGTCCGGCAGGGATCGAGATCAACAACTGTGCGCGGATGAGCCTGATGCTCCGCCGGGCGCCGAGCGCGGCATGGCTGACGGAAGAGTGGCAGGAGAAGATGAAGATGATCGAGGGCTGCCTGAACTGCGGACAGTGTATGAAGAAATGCCCGTACGGACTGAATACGCCGGAACTTCTGAAGAAGAATTACGAGGATTACAAAACATTCCTGTAAGATTTCCTCTCAGAACCAGATAATAACAGACTGCAGCAGAAAGAAGGAAAAGAAAATGGCATTTGAAGAAGTAAAGATTTCAGAATTACAGTTCAACCCCTTTGATAAGATCAGCAGGCAGTGGATGCTGATCACAGCCGGTAAGAGCAGCGAAGACTGCAATACCATGACCGCCAGCTGGGGCGGCGTCGGCATTATGTGGGGGAAACCGGTGGCGACGGCGTACATCCGTCCCCAGAGATATACGAAGGAGTTCGTGGACAAGAATGAATATTTCACCCTGTCTTTTCTCCCGGAAGCATACCGGAAGGCGCTGAACGTATGCGGTTCCGTGTCCGGCAGAGATGTGGCGGATAAGTGGCAGGAAGCCGGCCTCCATCCGGTGGAGATCGACGGGACAACCGCCGTGGAAGAGGCGGAGGAGATCTTCGTGTGCAGGAAGCTCTATGCCCAGAATATGGTGCCGGAGTGCTTCACAGACGGCGGAGAATGTGATGAGAAATGGTATCCGGATAAAGATTACCATACGATGTACATGGCGGAGATCGTGAAAGTGCTGAGGAAGAAGGCATGAAGATCAATTCATTCTGCCTCACCTGCCTGATCAATATGCAGGAATCCCAGGTGAGGAAATTCGATGACGAAGAGAAAAAGATGGCCTATATGCGAGAGGTCCTCGCCTTTCTGTCATCCTGTGATCCGGATCTGTCCGCCCCGGCGCTCGTAAAACCGCTTTCGCGGATCTATGAGAAGTACTGGGGGAAGCGTGACAGCATGGAAGAGGTGAAACAGGAGTTTAACGATTACCTGCTCTCCATGGAAGAGGAACTGGAAGCGCAGATCCGGAACCATGCCAATCCGCTGGAGGCCGCGCTGTGCTATGCCCGCACCGGCAACTATATCGATTATGCGGCGGTAAAAGATATTACTAAGGAAAAACTGCTGGAGCTTTTTGAAGCCCAGGGCTCAGCCGGTCTCGAAAAAGAGGTGTACCGGCGGTTCCTTGCTGATCTGGAGCATGCCTCATCCCTCGTATGGCTTACGGACAACTGCGGCGAGATCGTCCTTGACAAGATCGCCATGAAGATCCTGCAGGAACAGCATCCCGGTGTAAAAGTGACAGCCATTGTCCGCGGCGAGCCGGTGGTCAATGACGCGGATCTGGATGCTGCGCGTTATGTCGGACTGGACCGGATCGTCAATGTGACGGGCAATGGAAGCGGGATTGCCGGCACAGACCTTGCCGATATCAGTGAGGAGGCAGAACAGCTTATAAGAGACGCCGACCTGATCGTCTCGAAAGGACAGGGGAACTTTGAGACCATACACGGATGCGGGCTGAACATCTATTATCTCTTCCTGTGCAAATGCGACTGGTTCGTGCAGAAATTCCAGGCAGAACGCTTCCAGGGGATGTTTATCAACGAAAGATCCATTTCCTGAACCCATTTATCTGAATAGGACATTGTGTGCCGCACATATACTGACTATAAAAGGCGTATGTGTGGCATTTTTATGGAAAGAGAGCAGTTACGGAACCGTCTGGTCGAAGCCGCCGGGCTTCCAAGGGACGTCCTTCAGAAAGCGCCGGTCCTTACCGTGACCGGAGATTTTGAGGTCTTTATCGGCAATTACCGGGGGATCGCGGAATATTCAGACGACCTGGTCAGGATCCGGACCCGGACCGGGCAGATCCGGGTGGCCGGCAGCCGTCTCCAGGTTGATTATTACACGAATGATGAGATGAAAGTGACCGGGAAGATCGAAGAGATCCGCTTTGAGAACGGGAGGGACGAAGCGTGATGCGGTCGCTGCTCCGCTGGATCGGCGGATATGTAAAGATCCGTGTGGAAGGATTATCGACAGAGCGCTTTATCAATCTGTGTTCCCGGAACAACATCTATATCCGTGGACTTGCGCCCTCAGGAAACGGATACGAGATGTACCTGGCCCTTTCAGATTTCAGAAAGATCCGGCCGCTTGCACATAGATCACATACCCGGATCCGTGTGACCGGACGGTACGGCATGCCTTTTTCCCTGTTCAGATGGAGACACCGGAAGCTTTTCTTTGCAGGGATCTTTTTGTGCGCCGTGCTTCTTAAAATCTATTCGCTTTTTATCTGGGACATCCGCTTCGAAGGGAATGTCAGGTGGCCGGACGAGACGCTGGCCGCGTTTTTAAGAGAGGGGGACACAGCGCCTCTGATGCTGAGAAGCCGGGTGGATTGTCCGGGGATTGTCAAAAAGATCCGGAAGGAATATAATGATATCGTTTGGGTCTCGGCGTCCATCGACGGAAGCCGGCTGAACATCCGTATAAAAGAGAATGACGACGCGGATCCGGCACAGACCGGTGAAGCGGAGGAAAGCCGGACGCCGACGGATCTCGTCGCCTCTTCGGACGGCGTGATCACGAAGATCGTCACACGTTCCGGCGTTCCGCTGGTCCACGAGGGGGATCAGGTGAAAAAAGGCGATATCCTGGTCCTGGGGCGGATCGAAGTCACGGACGATACCGGAGAGGCTGTCGATTATCAGTACTGCAATGCAGATGCGGATGTTTATGCGGATACAACGCTGAATTATGAACGCTCCATTCCGCTCACGGAACAGGAGAAATCTTTCAGCGGGAAAGAAAAACACATGGTCTATGTGCGTCTTGGCAACAGCCGGATCTCGATTGGCAGTACGGCCAATGACTATAAGGACAGCGAAACATCCGTCTGGGAAAGACAGCTGAAGGCCGGGGAGAACATTTACCTGCCTGTTTCGTTCGGTATACAGACTGTGCGTTCCTGCACATTCCGGGACAGAAAAGTGGGCACCGAAGAGGCGCAGGCGCTTCTCAGTGCGGATTTTGAGAGATTTTGTGACGAATTACGGGAAAAAGGTGTTCAAATCCGCGGAAATAATGTTAAAATAAATCTGTCTGCCAATACGGCTGAGGCGAAAGGGGTGATCTGGGTCACTGAACGGATCACCGAAGAAAAGGATACAGAAATTGTAACAGTTGAAAGGAAAGAAACAGATGAGTCTGTCGGAACTGATGATTGATATACCGGCCGAACACGAGGCAAATGTATTCGGGCAGTTTGACATATTTGCAAAGAAGATCGAGCGGACCTTCCATGTGACGCTGATCGCAAGGGACGGGAGCACGAAGATCGTGGGAGAAAATGCATCCGCCGAAAAGGCGCAGCGCGTCCTCGCCCAGCTTATGGAACTGTCAAAGCGGGGCAATGTGATCACCGAGCAGAATGTGGATTATGCCATCTCCCTTGTCTTTGAGGATCAGGAAGAGGGCATCGTGGAGATCGATAAGGAACTGATCTGCTACACGCTCCAGGGCAAGCCGGTGAAGCCGAAGACGCTGGGCCAGAAAGCCTACGTGGATTCCATCCGCAAAGAAATGATCACATTCGGCCTGGGGCCTGCCGGAACCGGGAAGACCTACCTGGCCATGGCCATGGCGATCACGGCTTTTAAGCGGAACGAAGTCAGCCGGATCATCCTGACCAGGCCGGCCATTGAAGCGGGAGAGAAGCTGGGATTCCTCCCGGGCGACCTGCAGAGCAAGATCGATCCTTACCTGCGTCCGCTCTATGACGCCCTGTATCAGATCATGGGAGCGGAGAGTTTTATCAAGAATTCCGAGAAAGGCCTGATCGAAGTCGCTCCGCTGGCCTATATGCGCGGCCGTACACTGGACAACGCCTTTATCATACTGGATGAGGCGCAGAATACGACTCCTGCCCAGATGAAGATGTTCCTGACCCGGATCGGTTTCGGCTCCAAAGTCGTGATCACCGGCGATGCGACCCAGAAAGACCTTCCGGCAGGATCGGTATCCGGTCTCGATACGGCGGTCAAAGTGGTAAAAGGGCTGGAGGGGATCAGCATCTGCACCCTGACGAGCAAAGACGTGGTACGCCATCCGCTCGTCCAGAAGATCGTAAAAGCCTATGAAGAATACGAGAAGAAGAGTCTGTCCAGAACAAGGACGCGGAGGAAGCACTCATGAGCCTGTATCTTGAAACCGAAGGAACTGTGGATCTGCCTTTTGATGCGGAGGAGACGGCAGCGCTTGTCGCAGACGCCGCTTTAGAATATATCGGATGCCCCTACGAGACGGAGGTGGATCTTCTTCTGACCCACGATGAAGAGATCCGTGAGATGAACCGCGAGCACCGGAACATCGACCGGCCTACGGATGTGCTTTCTTTTCCGATGCTGGAATACGAAACGCCCGGTGATTTCTCCGGGTTCGAGGATATGCCGGATTATTTTGACCCGGAGTCCGGGGAACTGCTCCTTGGGGACATCGTGATCTCCCTGGACCGCGTAAAGGCGCAGGCGGAAGAATACGGACATTCCGTGCGGCGGGAATACGCGTTCCTGATCGCACACAGTATGCTGCATCTGTTCGGGTTCGATCATATGGAAGAGGATGAGCGGGCCGTGATGGAACAGAAGCAGCGTGAAATCATGGAGAAAATCCAGATCCTGCGCCAAGAGGCCGGAACTGATATTTAAGGAGGAACTACATGTCAGACACAGTAAAGAAGAGTAAAAGGAAATCAGCGGGCGGCGATTACATTGTGCAGGGATCGATCCTTGCCGCCGCAGCGATGATCGCGAAAGTGATCGGCGTTATTTACCGGATCCCGCTGACGAATATACTCGGAGACGAAGGAAACGGATATTACGGCTACGCCTATCAGGTATACGCTTTTGCCCTGATGATCTCCTGCCTGAGTCTGCCCACAGCGGTCTCCAAGCTTGTGTCAACGAGAAGGGCCATGCGCCAGCAGCGGAATGCATTCCGTGCATTTATCGGCTCCCTGGTCTTTGCCGCAGTTGTCGGCTGCATTATCGCACTTGCCATCTTTCTTGGCGCCGGGATCATTTCTGAACATATGATGAAAGCGCCGCTGAGCATCTATGCGCTCCGCGTACTTGCACCGGGCCTTCTGATCGTGGCGGTCATGGCCGTGATCCGGGGATATTTCCAGGGACTCGGGACAATGGTGCCCACAGCGGTCTCCCAGGTGATCGAACAGATCATCAATGCGGTAGTCAGCATCGTAGGGGCCAGCGTCCTTTTCGGAATGGGCAGCCGGCTCGGCGAACAGTCAGGCGAGGACCTTCTCGGCCCTGCATTCGGTGCGGCCGGCGGAACTCTGGGCACAGTGCTTGGCGCCCTTGCCGGACTGCTTTTCCTGCTTTTCGTCCTCTGGCTTTCCCGCGGTGTGATCCGCAAAAGGCTTAGAAATGACCGGAGCGAACAGACGGAATCTTATTCTCACATTGTGAAGGCACTGCTTCTGACCGCCGTTCCGATCATCTTCAGTACAGCGGTCTACAATATCAATCAGATCATCGACCTGACCGTATTCAATCATGTGATGGATGCCCAGGGATTTGTTGAGAGTGAATACATCGCACTCCAGGGTATTTATACGGGGAAATACGACCCCCTTGTCAATGTACCGATGGCGATCCCGAATGCCCTCTGTACTTCGCTGGTCCCCAGCCTGACAATGGTGGTCATCGCCGGAAGCCGCAGGAAAGTACACAGCCAGATCGGCCAGATCCTGAAGCTCACAACGATCATTACGATCCCGAGCTGTGTCGGGTTCTTCGTCCTTGCATCACCGCTCATGGTGCTGCTTTATAATGATCCCTCCGCGACGCCGGCCAATCTGCTCATGATGGGCGCGGTGGTGATCGTCCTGTACGGATGGGCGTCGATCAGCAATTCCATCCTGCACGGTCTGAATTATATGTCCAGTCCTGCCAAAAATGCAGCGGTTGCACTTGTTGTGCATCTGATCGCTTTTGTGATCATGCTTGTTGTATTCCGGATGAACGTATATGCACTGCCTGCCGGAAATATTATATTTGCGCTGGTAATGTGTTATCTTAACCAGCGGAAGATCCGTCAGGTATGCGGTTACAGGATCGATTTTAAAGATCTGTTCCTGAAACCGCTGATCGCTTCCGCGGTTATGGGCGTTATTACATACCTTATCCATCTCGGACTGGATCTGCTGATCGGTGGAAGAGTGATCCCTACGGTTATCGCCATCCTGATCGCCGTAATGGTCTACGCAGTACTGATCCTGAAGCTTGGAGCCATGTCTGAAGAAGACATCCTGGCGCTGCCGATGGGGGCAAGGATCTTAAGAGGATGCCGGAAACTGCGTCTGATGCCGGAAGCCACGGATACTTACGAAGTCCGGGAAAAGGATGAAGAAGACGACGAATAACTGAATAAAGAATGAAAAAAAGCCAATACTGTATGAAAAAGGGTGTGGATATTATGAAACCGAAATACATGATTGGCTTTTTTGCTGCACTGGCGGTTCTGCTCTGTCTCTTATCCGCCGGTTACCGCATTACTTATGATCATGTGGTCGAAAGACAGACGGCTCTGGAAAAGAGTACTGCGGACACCAAAAACATTGAAGCCCGGATCACCCGGGCGGATGAAACCGATACCGGGGAGGAGACGTCCTACTGCCTGAAAGAACTTCACGGATTCGTGGCTGTTTACCTGGCTGACGGAAGCACATTATATGAGCTGACTGATATACCGATATCGGACCTTCCGGAAGAGATCCGGCAGGAACTCGCCGCCGGAAAATATATCGGCTCCGAAAAAGCACTGTACGGCTTTCTCGAGAACTATTCCAGCTGAATCTGGACGAACAGGGGCAAATAGTGTATAATACACTCCGACATGCAGAGGAATAAGAAGAAAGATCAGGAGAGGAGAGCCATGGACAGGCAGAAGATAAACAGGATCAATGAACTGTACCGCAAATCAAAAGCCGAAGGGCTTACGGAGGCGGAGAAGAAGGAGCAGAAGATCCTCCGCCGGGAATATATCGAGGCGGTAAAGGGCAATCTGCTCGCGCAGCTTAATAATATCGATGTGGAAGAAAAAGACGGAACGGTTGTGAATCTTGGTGAAAAATACGGAAAGAAAATCGGAAATTAGAGAAAAATATCAGAAACTGAGGGCGGAGATGCCGCCTTCAGAGCGGAAGGCAGCGGAAGGCCGGATCGCGGACAGGCTGATCGAAAGCAGTCTGTTCCGTGATGCGCACTGCATCTACATCTATCTATCATTCCGGGACGAGGCAGATACGCGCCGGATCATCGGGGAGGCCCTCCGTCAGCGGAAGCGCGTGGCCGCTCCGCGGGTGCGCGGAAAGCACATGATGGAATTCTGCTTCGTCCGCAGTATGGCGGATCTGCGCCCCGGTGTATTCGGCATCCCCGAGCCCGGGCCCTGGTGTCCGAAAGCGCCCCATCCGGGTGAGGATGTCCTGGTGGTCATGCCGGGGACCGCGTTCGACCGTGCCGGTGCAAGGATCGGATACGGCGGCGGATTCTATGACGCTTATCTGGAGAAAGACACCGGATGTACGCGTGCGGCGCTGGCCTTTTCCTGCCAGATTGCGGATGAACTGCCCGCGGATGCCCACGACGTTCGTGTCCGCTATATATTTACAGAGAAGGAGATGATCACATGTTTCTGAATCTTCCGAAAGACCCGGTCATGCTCCTGAGCGTGATCAATACAAAGCTCCGGGACCGTTATCCGTCCCTGGACGCACTCTGCGACGACCTGGGCGCGGACCGCGCGGAGATCGCAGAACGGCTCGGGATGATCGATTATGTATATGATGCAGGGAGGAACCAGTTCGTATGAATGAATATTCTGTACATAGGGCTGAACAGGAAGCAGCCGCCCCGGTGTCTGAGCCGGAGCGCCAGTACTATTATATAGAGAAAGCAAAGGCATATCTTGAGAAAATGTCTGAGGCGGCCGGCCGGCCGCTTACTTTTTGCGTAACCACCTTCGGATGCCAGATGAACGCCCGGGATTCCGAGAAGCTGACCGGCATCCTGGAGCGCATCGGCTACGTGGAAGAATCAGATGAGGAGAAGACAGATTTCGTCATCTACAATACATGTACGGTCCGGGAAAATGCAAACCAGCGCGTCTACGGCCGCCTGGGACAGCTTGGCCGGATCAAAAAGAAAAATCCCCATATGATGATCGCGCTGTGCGGCTGCATGATGCAGGAGCCGGAAGTGGTGGAGAAGCTGAAAAAAAGCTATCGTTTCGTGGATCTCATTTTCGGGACCCACAATATCTTTAAATTCGCGGAACTGCTGGCCATCCGGATGGAATCCGGCCGCACCGTCATCGATATATGGAAAGATACGGACAAGATCGTGGAGGATCTTCCAAGCGAGCGTAAATATCCGTTCAAATCCGGCGTGAATATTATGTTCGGATGCAATAACTTCTGCAGTTACTGCATCGTTCCCTATGTCCGCGGGCGGGAGCGGAGCCGTGATCCGAAGGCCATCATCCGTGAGATCGAGCGTCTCGTGGCGGACGGGGTCGTGGAAGTCATGCTCCTGGGACAGAACGTCAACTCCTACGGAAAGACGCTGGAACACCCCATATCCTTCGCGGAGCTCCTGCAGGAGATCGAGAAGATCGACGGGCTCGAGCGGATCCGTTTTATGACGTCCCACCCGAAGGATCTGTCCGACGATCTGATCCGGGTCATGGCGGACTCTGAAAAGATCTGCAGGCATCTTCACCTTCCGGTCCAGTCCGGAAGTACCCGGATCCTGGAGAAGATGAACCGGCGGTATACAAAGGAAGGCTACCTGGCCCTTGTGGACCGGATCAAAACGGTCATGCCGGACATTTCGCTGACCACGGACATCATTGTCGGGTTCCCCGGGGAGACCGAAGAGGATTTCCTGGAGACCATGGATGTGGTGAAAAAGGCCGGATATGACAGCGCCTTTACATTCATCTACTCAAAGCGGACCGGAACGCCGGCCGCCGTGATGGAAGACCAGGTGCCGGAAGCAGTCGTAAAAGACCGGTTCAACCGGCTGCTCCAGGTCGTTCAGGAGATCTCTGCACAGCGCTGCGCCATTCACGAAGGCACGGTGCAGACCGTGCTTGCGGAAAGCGTAAATGATCATGACAGCAGCCTGATCACGGGAAGACTGGGCAATAACCTTCTGGTCCATTTCCCGGGGGACGCGTCCATGATCGGAAAGTTCTATCGCGTACATCTTCGGGAATGCCGGGGATTTTACTATCTGGGCGAGATTGTATCAGAGGATTAAGTCATAATTTATAAACCGCCTCATATATTGTGTAAAGAGGTGGACAAGATGGAGAAAAGAGAGAACTGCAGACATCAGGTATACGATGCCCTTGCAGCGGGCATCCGGAACATGGTCCGGCATGCAGCCGCCGATGACGACCGGCTGGAAGAGATCCGCATGCGTACCGGACAGCCGCTGATGATCCGCTATGACGGACGGGAGCAGATCCTGCCGGCCGTACAACAGCCGCATATTGTTACGAAAGAAGAAATGAGGGAGACAATGGACTATATCAGCCATTACTCCCTCTACGCATATTCAGAGGAACTGAAGCACGGATTTGTAACGATAGAAGGAGGGCACAGGGTCGGTGTGGCTGGAAAGGTGATCACGGAACAGGAAAAAGTGAAAAATGTTCAGCACATATCATCCGTCAATATCCGTGTGTCGCATGAGGTGATCGGCTGTGCGGATCCGCTGATCCCGTATATTGTCCAGGACGGCCGGATCTGCCATACGCTTCTGATCTCACCGCCGGGATGCGGGAAGACGACCATGATCCGGGATCTCATCCGCCAGATCTCTGACGGAAATGAGTACATAGAGGGGTGCTCCGTCGGCGTCGTTGACGAACGGTCGGAACTGGGCGGCTGCTATATGGGCATCCCGCGGAACCATCTGGGCAAACGGACCGACATCCTGGACTGTTGTCCGAAAGCGGCCGGCATGCTCATGCTGATCCGCTCGATGGCGCCCCAGGTGATCGCCGTTGACGAGATCGGCTCCCGGGAGGATGTGCAGGCGGTGGAATACGCCATGCAGTGCGGATGCCGGCTGATCGCAAGCGTCCACGGCATGGATATGGATGAAGCGCTCAGGAAGCCGGCGCTGGGCGACCTGATCCGGAAGCGGGTGTTTGAGCGGTATGTGGTACTCGGATGCGATGAGCATCCCGGAAGGATACGGGAAATCTATGACGGGCGGGGGAGATCGTTATGGAACGGGTGATCGGCGGGATCCTCATCCTGACCGCCACATGCGGCGCCGGATATGTGTACTGCAAAGAACTGAATGATTATATTGCAAAGCTCCGGTATCTCCGCTATACGGTCAGCCTGATCCGGGGAGAGATCAACTACGCCCATGCGCCCCTTCCGGAAGTCCTGTCCGAAGTGTCCGGCCGCATCCGGCAACCTTACCGGAAATGGCTCCGGGAGACGGCACGCGCACTGTCGGACCGGTCGGAAAGCAGCTTCTCCAGGATCTGGAATAAATGTGTGGACCGGTATCTGGACCGGCTGGACTTAAAAGAGGTCCATTCCGTCCTTCTCAAGGAGGCCGGTACGTTCCTCGGCAGCCTGGAGAAAGATACACTGAATCACACCCTTCAGCTGTATCTGAACCGGATGGATCTTGAGATTGAAAAACAGAGGGAAGGACTGGCTTCCAGGATCCGGATCGGGCGGTGGCTCGGCGTAATGAGCGGTCTGTTCCTGATCGTCCTTCTGCTCTGATACAGGAGGATGTATGGATATCAACCTTATCTTTCGGATCGCGGCAGTGGGGATCCTTGTATCCGTTCTCGGGCAGGTGCTCAAGCACAGCGGACGGGAAGAACAGGCGTTTCTGGCAAGCCTGGCCGGACTGATCCTGGTACTTTCCTGGGTCCTTCCTTATATCTACGATCTGTTCCTGACGATCCAGCGGCTTTTCGCACTGTAAAGGTCAGTCACAGGAGAGGGGAGAAAGTGGTATGAGTATGATCCAGATCGGGATGATCGCGGTGATCGGAGCGGTACTTGCAGTCCAGATGAAAAGCAGCGGCAGGGCAGAATACGCGACCTGTGCCTGCATCGCCGCAGGACTGCTGCTTTTTTCATTTATTGTTGAACGGCTTGGTTATTTTACCGATACGGTGGGACAGATCCTGTCCTGGCTGCGGCTGGATACAGGATATCTGTATGTCATGCTGAAAATGATCGGCATCACGTGCATCGCAGAATTCACATCCGGCATATGCAGGGATGCAGGGTGCCAGACGCTGGCCGGGCAGGTCGAACTATTCGGGAAGCTGACCATCCTGTCTCTGGGGATGCCGGTGCTCCTTGCCCTTCTTGAGACCATACAGGAGTTCCTGTCATGAGGGAGCGAAGAGGAATTATTGCCCTGGTCTTTGCGCTGGTGGTCGTAGTGTTCTTTGCAGGCGCACGGATCACCGAGGCGGCGGAAGAGGAGCCTGACGAGATCGCTGAAGCCATGAAGACGGAGATCCTTTCGGAATTTGATTTTTCAGAACTGGACAGCAGTTTACGGGAAATGTTCCCCGGGGAGAAGGTTACATTCAGCGACATCGTTTCATCCCTTATATCCGGCGGGATCGATGACGCCGGGGATATGACGGCACAATTTCTGAAAGACCGGATCGCCTATGACTTCCTCTATAACCGGAAAACCATTGTCTATATCATACTGGCGGCGCTCGTGGCGGCTGTGTTCAGCAATTTTGCGGATGCATTTCAGAACCGTCAGATATCGGATATCAGTTTCTACGTGATCTATATGCTGCTCATCACCCTGTGCCTGACGGCGTTTCAGACGGCGGTATCCGGACTGGAAGAGAAGATGGGCCTGCTCACGGAATTTATCCGGGCACTGGCGCCTGCATATTTTATGGCCATGGCATTTGCCTCCGGAAGCGCTGCCGCTCTCGTTTTCTACAATCTGATCCTGTTCCTGATCTACATCGTAGAACTTATTATCATACATATCCTGCTCCCGGCCGTAAATATCTATGTGATGATCTGCGTGCTCGGCAGCCTGATCGAAGAAGATTTCCTCTCAGAACTGGCCGGACTGATCCGCAAAGCCGTGACCTGGGCGCTCCACGGCCTGCTGGCCTGTGTGGCGGGGATCAATATCATCCAGGGGCTTCTGGCCCCGGCCGTTGATTCGGTAAAACGGAGCACCCTTACCCGGACCGCCGAGGCCGTGCCCTGGGTGGGCGATCTCATGGGCGGGACGGCGGAGATCCTTACCGGGACAGTGATCCTTATAAAGAACGGGATCGGGATGGCCGGCGCGGTGGTCGCCCTGGTCATCTGCGCCACACCGCTTCTTCAGATGGTTATAACGGCGCTGATGTACAAACTGGCCGCCGCCCTTGTCCAGCCGGTGTCGGACAAACGGATCATCTCCTGTATCCGGGGCGTCAGCGAGGGATATGAACTGCTTGTGCGGATCCTGTTTACCGCCGGCGCGTTATTTCTCATAACGATTGCCGTCACGGCCTCTTTTACATCATGACAGAATAATAATATAGAGAGGAAAGGGGGAGAAGCAGGATGGATATGATCGGAGAGTGGATCCGGGACATTGCCGTATTTCTGATCGTTTCTGCGGCTGTACTCCACGCAGTGCCGGGAAAAGATTACCGGAAATATATCCGGTTCTTTACCGGGCTGATCCTGATCCTCCTGCTGGCGGAGCCGATCCTGGAACTGTCCGGCATGGCCCGCCGGTTTGAAGCGATCTGTCACCAGAACATGATCAGAGAGGAGGCCGTAACCGGAGATGGGATATTTGAATGAATGGCTCAGGAAGCTCCGCTCTGGCGAACAACTTCCGAAAAAGAACCACCTGCTCCTGATCCTCCTTGCCGGGATCCTGCTTCTGGTCGTCACATTCCCGGACGTCCGGTCCAAGCCGTCAGCGGATGAGAGTGAAGACGGATCCGCCTCGGTCATGAATGAAAACACGGACCTTCAGAAATACGCTGATGATCTGGAAAAAGAGATTGCCGGGATCCTGAGCCGGGTAGAGGGCGTCGGCGAAGTGGAAGTGATGATCACTCTGAAATCCGGGAACCGGAAGATCGTTGAAAAGGATGAACGGTCGACCAGGGATGATGCCGCAGAAGAGACCAGCGTCTACCGGCAGAATGCCGACGGTTCATCCGAACCCTATGTAAACACGGAACTGAGTCCCGGGATCGAGGGTGTGGCGGTGATCGCAGAAGGCGGCGGCAGCCCGGTCGTGCGGCAGGAGATAACCGAAGCCGTCCAGGCATTATTTGATGTGGAGGCGCATAAGATAAAAATAAT
Source organism: Candidatus Mediterraneibacter guildfordensis (assembly GCA_019112735.1). GTDB lineage: Bacteria > Bacillota > Clostridia > Lachnospirales > Lachnospiraceae > Mediterraneibacter > Mediterraneibacter guildfordensis. The sequence goes on along the minus strand of DXIS01000015.1, from coordinate 40,334 downwards.
GAAACATGCCTGATACATAAAAAGGAGGATGTGAAAAGAGTGAAACGGCTGTTGAAAAAGAATCAGATCATTATTGCCACCCTTGCGGTTATGATCGCCGTCGCCGGATACCTGAATTATTCGGGCGTGCTGTTCGGTGAAGAGGACAGTGCGGCGGAAGCAAATGCAGAGCTTGCAGGTCAGGAACTGCTTGATATTTCAGAGGAGGACATCGAAAGCTCCACGGAAGATATTGAAAGCCTGGATTCTGAAGTTGAAGGGACGCCGGGAGAAGCGGTGCTCACCAGCGGGACCGCGGCGGCGACTGTGGCCCAGGCCAAAGTCACGCGGGAACAGGTGCGGGCGGAGAACAAAGAAACACTTCAGGGCATCATCGACAACGCAAATCTCAGCGACGAGGAAAAGCAAAGCGCCGTGGACCAGCTGGTCCATATGACGGAGATATCGGAACAGGAGGCGGCCATCGAGACGCTGATGGCGTCGAAGGGATTCTCCGAGGCCGTTGTTAATCTGGATTCTGATTCGGCCGACATTGTGGTGAAATCCGATGAGCTGACAGATGCGAACCGCGCCCAGATCGAGGATATCGTCACCCGCAAGACTGAGATCGAACCGCAGAATATCGTGATCACCCCGATACGCGAACAGGAACCGGCGGCTCAGGAATAATTCCTGCGACCGGCGGAAAAATATGTATTGCACCGGCTATAAAAAGTGAGTATAATAGCAAAGGCGTCCTCTCCGGTCAGGAGAGGCCATACATCGGGGGTAAATTATGTCTGATATAAAGAACGAAATTAAAAAAAGAAGAACCTTTGCCATTATCTCACATCCGGATGCCGGTAAGACTACACTGACAGAGAAATTCCTTCTCTACGGAGGGGTTATCAATACAGCCGGATCGGTAAAAGGCAAGGCGACGGCAAAACATGCCGTGTCCGACTGGATGGAGATCGAGAAGGAGAGAGGTATCTCCGTTACGTCGTCGGTCCTCCAGTTCAATTATGACGGATACTGCATCAATATCCTGGATACGCCGGGACATCAGGACTTCTCGGAGGATACGTACCGTACGCTGATGGCGGCCGATTCGGCGGTCATGGTCATCGACGCTTCAAAGGGCGTGGAGGCGCAGACAAGAAAACTTTTCAAAGTCTGCGCCATGCGCCATATCCCGATCTTCACATTCATTAACAAAATGGACCGGGATGCGAAGGATACATTCGATCTTCTTGATGATATCGAGAAGGAGCTTGGGATCCCCACCTGTCCGGTAAACTGGCCGATCGGATCCGGTAAAGCGTTTAAGGGTGTTTACAACCGGAAGGAACGGGAAGTGGATCTTTTCTCGGATACAAGAAAAGGAACGTCCATGGGTGAAGTAAAGAAAGTGGCGGTCGACAGCCCGGAAGCCGCAGAACTGATCGGCGAAGATGCGAAGGCGCTGCTCGAAGAGGAGATCGAACTGCTGGACGGCGCTTCGGCGGAATTTGACCAGGATCTGGTCGATCAGGGAAAGCTTTCCCCTGTATTTTTCGGTTCGGCGCTGACCAACTTCGGCGTGGAGACATTCCTGCAGCATTTCCTCACCATGACGACTTCACCGCTTCCGCGCATGTCGGACCACGGGGAGATCGATCCGATGAAAGAAGAGAATTTCTCCGCCTTTGTATTCAAGATCCAGGCGAATATGAACAAAGCCCACCGGGATCGGATCGCATTTATGCGGATCTGTTCCGGGGAATTTGATGCAGGGATGACCGTATACCACGTGCAGGGCGGCAAAGACGTCCGTCTCTCCCAGCCTCAGCAGATGATGGCGAGCGAGCGGAAGATCATTGACAAGGCTTATGCAGGCGATGTGATCGGCGTATTTGATCCGGGTATTTTCTCCATCGGGGACACCCTGACCACCTCGAAAGAAAAGTTTGCCTACGAGGGCATCCCGACTTTCGCGCCGGAGCATTTTGCCCGTGTGCGCCAGGTGGATACGATGAAACGGAAGCAGTTTGTCAAAGGCATCAACCAGATCGCGCAGGAAGGCGCGATCCAGATCTTCCAGGAATACAATACCGGCATGGAGGAGATCATCGTCGGCGTTGTCGGCGTGCTGCAGTTCGACGTGCTCAAATACCGCCTGCAGAATGAATACAATGTGGAGATCATCCTGGAGAACCTGCCGTACGAGCATATCCGCTGGATCGAGAACGAGAACATCGATCTGGATCATGTCAGCGGAACATCCGATATGAAGAAGATCAAGGATCTGAAAGACCGCCCGCTCCTCCTGTTCGTCCACGAATGGAGCATCCGGATGACACAGGAGCGCAACGACGGACTGATCCTTTCCGAATTCGGCCGTTCATAAAGGTTTTTGTTTGCAAATCTTTCGATATTTGATATAATGGGGAGAGAGATCAGACAAAACGGGAGGTTTTGAATATGGCAAAGGACGAGAGAAATACTTACACGCTTCAGAATGACGAGAGTCTGGGCGAAGTCAAGATCGCAGATGAAGTGGTGGCTATCATTGCCGCGCTGGCAGCCACGGAAGTCGACGGAGTCGCATCCATGGCCGGCAACATCACGAACGAAGTGATCGGCAAGCTCGGGATCAAGAATCTGTCAAAAGGCGTAAAGGTCGATGTGCTTGAAGGCGTGGTCACTGTATCGCTTGCACTGAACATCAAATATAATTACAGCATCATGGACGTAACTGCAAAAGTACAGGACAAGGTTAAAAATGCTGTAGAGAATATGACAGGACTTGAAGTAGCGGACGTCAATATCAAGGTTGCCGGCGTAGAGATGGACAGGCAGGACTGATCCGTACCGGCGATATTGCCAAGCGTACAGAGTGTGTTGTATAATAGGGGATGTCGTAAGACATCCTTTTTCTATATATCTGGTTACAAAACATAAGGAGACATACATTATGATGCGTTCTGAACTGAGAGAGCATGTATTTAAAATGCTTTTCCAGATTGAATTCAACGATGCTTCGGAAATGCCGGAACATCTGAAATATTATTTCGAAGACCTTGAAAATGCAAGAGACAAAGATAAGGACTATATCCGTTCAAAATACGAAGCGGTCGCAGCCCGCGTCCCGGAGATCGATGAACTCCTTGATCAGACAGCGGAAGGGTGGAAGACAACCCGGATGAACAAGGTGGATCTGACGATCCTGCGCCTTGCCGTTTATGAGATGCGCTGGGATGACGACGTGCCGGAAGGCGTTGCCATCAATGAGGCGGTCGAACTGGCGAAGCGGTTCGGCGGCGACAGCAGCTCATCTTTCGTCAACGGCGTACTTGGGAAACTTGCACGTCAGGAGTCCTGAATATGAAAAATGTCTATACGGTCAGACAGGTGAATTCCTATATTAAAAACATGTTTGCACAGGATTTCATGCTGAACCGTCTGTATGTAAAAGGCGAGGTGTCAAACTGTAAATACCATACATCCGGACATCTCTATTTTTCGTTAAAAGATGAATCCGGAACCATCGCCTGTGTGATGTTCGCCGGAAACCGGACCGGACTGTCCTTCCGTCTTGCGGACGGCCAGCAGGTCATCGTGCTCGGGTCGGTCAGCGTCTATGAGCGCAGCGGCCAGTATCAGCTCTATGCGCGGGAGATCATACGGGACGGCCAGGGGGCGCTTTATGAAAAATACGAGGCGCTGAAAAAAGAACTGGAAGAGATGGGTCTGTTCGCCCCGGAATACAAGCGTCCGATCCCCCGGTATATCCGGACCCTCGGGGTCGTTACCGCGCCCACCGGCGCCGCAGTCCGGGACATCATCAATATTGCACAGAGGCGCAATCCCTGCGTCCAGATCATCCTGTATCCTGCACAGGTGCAGGGCGAAGGGGCGAAGGAAAGCATCGTCCGGGGGATCCGCGAGATGGAAAGACTCCGTCCGGATGTGATCATCGTCGGGCGGGGCGGCGGGAGCATCGAAGATCTGTGGGCGTTCAATGAAGAATGTGTCGCCCGCGCCATCTTTGAATGCAGCGTTCCGGTCATTTCCGCCGTGGGCCACGAGACCGATACAACGATCGCTGATTTTGCAGCGGACCTGCGTGCACCGACACCGTCAGCCGCAGCGGAACTGGCGGTGTATGACATCCGCGATGCACTGGAGCGCATAAGCGGATACCGGAAAGCACTCGCAGACCGCATGATCTTCAGGATATCAGCAGAGCGCTCCGTCCTGGAGCAGCTCCGGATGCGTCTGAAATTCGCTCATCCCAGGCAGAAACTGCTGGAGAACCGGCAGTACGCCGCCGAGCTTGAGACCCGGCTGCGCCAGCGGATGGAGAACCGGCTGGAACGGGAGAAGCACCGGCTCGCGATCTGCATTGAGAAGATGAAAGGCCTCTCGCCGCTGGATAAACTGAGCCGCGGATATTCCTATGTAACATCAGAAAACGGGGAGAATATCAGGAGTACGGATCAGGCCAGACCGGGGATGAAACTATATATCTATGTGAAAGACGGGCGGTATTCTGCGGAAGTGACGGCTTCGGAAGAATGTACGATGCCCGGATCAGAGGAGAGATGAGATGGATGAGAAGATCCTGAAGGACGGGGAAACGAATGCAGAAACACCCGCCCTTGAAGATATGTTCGCCGACCTGGAAGGTGTGATCGGGAAGATGGAGGGCACGGATGTGACGCTGGAACAGTCCTTTGAACTGTACAACCAGGGCATGGAACTGCTGAAAAAATGCAGCCAGGCGATCGATACTGTAGAGAAAAAGGTCCTTGTACTGGACGAGGATGGTGAAAAACATGAATTTTAATGAAGAATACGAAAAACGACTGACTGAGATCGAATCCATACTGACCCGTTACCTTCCGGAAAAGGAAGGATACCAGAAGATCATCATGGAGGCGATGGAATACAGCCTTATGGCGGGCGGAAAGCGCCTGCGGCCCATGCTGATGCTGGAATCATTCCGGCTCTTCGGCGGGCGGACGGCCTGCATCGAACCTTTTATGGCCGCCCTGGAGATGATCCACACCTATTCACTGGTCCATGACGACCTGCCGGCGATGGACAATGATGATTACCGCCGGGGGCGGAAGACCACCCACGTGGTATACGGCGAAGACATGGGGATCCTTGCAGGGGATGCCCTGTTAAACTATGCATTTGAGACCGCATGTAAAGCGTTTGACCTGGAGCCGGAGAACAGTCTGCGCATCGGGCGCGCGCTGAAGATCCTGGCGGAAAAGGCGGGCATCTACGGAATGATCGGCGGACAGGTAGTCGATGTCCGGGAATCCGGCCACCGCATATCCGGCGACCTGCTGGAGTTCATTTACCGGCTGAAGACCAGTGCGCTGATTGAATCTGCGGTCATGACCGGCGCCGTGCTTGCCGGCGCTGCAGATGAAGAGATCCGCCGGATGGAAGAGATCGCCGGGAAGATCGGGCTGGCATTCCAGATCCAGGATGATATCCTCGATGTGACAGGAACAGAGGAGCTCCTCGGCAAACCGGTGCACAGCGATGAGAAGAATGAAAAGACGACTTATGTATCATGGAAAGGACTGGAAGGATCCCGCCGGGAAGCCGCCCGTCTGACAGACGAAGCGATCGCAGACCTGCGTGCGCTCGGACGGGACAGCGCCTATCTGGAAGCACTGTTCAGATGGCTTGTATACCGTGATAAATAAAGTTCATAATACAGGACAGACAGGAGGAAGTTATGGCTCTTGAATTGATCCGTAAAGAAAATGACATAAAGAAACTGAGTGATGAACAGCTTGACGGGCTGGCCGATGAGATCCGCCGTTTCCTGATCGAAAAGATCAGCCGGACCGGCGGGCATCTTGCGTCGAACCTGGGCGCTGTCGAACTGACCATGGCGCTCCACCTCACGCTTGATTTTCCAGAAGACAAGCTGATCTGGGATGTGGGGCATCAGTCCTATACCCACAAGCTTCTCACCGGCCGTAGCGGCGGGTTTGACACCCTGCGCAAATACGGCGGCATGAGCGGGTTCCCGAAGCGGAAGGAAAGCGACTGCGATGCCTTTGATACGGGCCACAGTTCCACGTCCATCTCGGCTGGCCTGGGGCTTGTGGAGGCACGGGAGCTGCTGGGCCAGGACCACACGGTCGTGTCGGTGATCGGAGACGGATCCATGACCGGCGGCATGGCCTATGAGGCGCTGAACAACGCATCCCGGCTGAAGAGTAATTTTATCATTGTTTTAAATGATAATCATATGTCCATATCTGAAAATGTGGGCGGCATCTCCAGATATTTAAGCGGACTCCGGACGACCCAGACCTATACGGAGATCAAAAAAGGAGTGGAGGGGACGCTTAAGAAGATCCCGGGCAGAGGCGACCGGATCGTCAGCCAGCTTCGGAAGACGAAAAGCGGGATCAAACAGCTTTTCGTGCCGGGCATGTTTTTTGAAGACATGGGCATCACCTACCTGGGGCCGGTGGACGGACATGATGTGCGGAAACTCGTAAAGGTCTTAAATGAAGCGAAGCGGGTGGACCACGCCGTCCTCGTACACGTGATCACAGAAAAAGGAAAAGGCTACCGGCCGGCGGAGGAGAACCCGTCCCGTTTCCACGGTACGGGGCCCTTTGATATCCGGACCGGCGAGCCGGCGGAAAAGAGCAGCACAGACAGCTATACTGAGGTGTTTTCCAAGGTGCTTGCCGATATCGCGCGCAAAGACGAGAAAGTCGTGGCAATTACGGCGGCCATGGCGGACGGGACCGGACTTGCCGCATTTAAAAAGTATTTCCCGAAACGGTTCTTTGACGTGGGGATCGCAGAAGAGCACGCCATGACCTTTGCAGCCGGTCTGGCGGCGGGCGGGATGAAGCCTGTATTTGCCGTTTATTCGTCCTTCCTCCAGCGGGCCTATGACCAGACGCTTCATGATGTCTGTCTTCAGGACCTGCCGGTCGTGATCGCCGTGGACCGGGCCGGGCTTGTCGGAAGCGACGGGGAGACGCATCAGGGGATCTTCGATCTGTCATTCCTCTCGAGCATCCCGAACATGACCGTCATTTCCCCGAAAAACCGGTGGGAGATGGCGGATATGCTGAGATTCGCGGTTGATTATCCGCATCCGGTGGCCCTGCGTTACCCCCGCGGGGAAGCCTATGAAGGCATGAAGGAGTTCCGGACGCCGGTGGAATACGGGAAAAGCGAAGTCCTTTATGAAGAGAAGGACATTGCCGTGATCTTCGTCGGACATATGGCAGAACTTGCGGACCGGGTGAGGTCCGGGATCCGGGACGCCGGATATTCCTGCAGCCTGATCAACGCAAGGTTCGTGAAACCGCTTGATACACAGCTGCTTGACCGGCTGTCACACACCCACCGCCTGTTCGTCACCATTGAAGAGAATGTAATGTCCGGCGGGTTCGGCGAACAGGTCATAGAATATGCATCGGACGCAAAACTCCCCGTATATGTGCGAAATATCGGCCTGCCCGATGACTACGTGGAGCACGGGAATGTCGAGATCCTGCGGCGGGAGGCAGGGCTTGACTGTGACCGGATCGTAAAACAGGCTTTAAGCGACTATTCAGAGATAAAAGGATGACAGGATGAAAGAACGATTAGATGTATTGCTTGTAAAAAGAAAACTGGCTGATTCCAGAGAAAAAGCCAAGGCCGTGATCATGGCCGGAAATGTCTTTGTGGACGGCCAGCGCGAAGATAAGGCCGGAAGCACCTTCCCGGAAGAAGTGGACATTGAAGTCCGGGGCCATGTGCTCCCCTATGTCAGCAGAGGCGGACTCAAGCTGGAGAAAGCGCTGAAAAACTTCGATGTGGATGTACGTGATAAAGTATGCACCGATGTAGGATCATCCACCGGCGGATTCACGGACTGCATGCTGCAGAACGGGGCGAAGAAAGTATACGCCATCGATGTGGGCAGGGGCCAGCTGGACTGGAAGCTTCGCAACGACGAGCGGGTCGTGTGCATGGAGAAGACCAATATCCGCTATGTCCGGCCGGAAGATATCGGCGAACCGGTGGACTTCTCATCCATCGATGTGTCATTTATCTCACTGACCAAAGTCCTTACGCCGATCCGTGATTATCTGAAGCCGGACGGGGAGATCGTGGCGCTTATCAAGCCCCAGTTCGAGGCCGGCAGGGAGAAAGTCGGGAAAAAGGGCGTCGTACGCGAGAAAAGCACCCACCTGGAGGTCATCCGGAAAGTCATGGACTATGCCATGTCCATCGGTTTCGACCTCTGCGCCCTTGATTTCTCACCGATCCGTGGACCGGAGGGGAATATCGAGTATCTGATCCATCTGAAAAAATGCGGAAACGGACAGGGCGAAGACCGGGGGCTTGAACCGGAGCTTACGGTGGCCCGTGCTTTTGAATCACTTGCAAAATAGACACAAGAGGTAGACAATGGACAGGTTTTATATCATCCCCAACCTGTTAAAAGACGGGGATTATGCGATCACAAATGAAATAAAAAACTATATCGAAAGCCGGGGATGCCGCTGCTATACGGCTGAAAAAGACAGCGACGGGCACATCATACCGGGCACGGTCCCGGATGACGCGCAGTGCGGGCTCGTGCTGGGCGGGGACGGGACACTGATCCGTTCCGTCCGTGACCTGGGCGGAAGGAACCTCCCGCTCCTCGGCATTAATCTGGGCACCCTCGGGTATCTGGCGGAAGTGGACCTGGATAATTATAAAGAGGCGCTGGGCCTTCTCTTTAGCGGCACGCCGGACATAGAAGAACGGATGATGCTCTGCGGTACATTCACGGGCGGCGAAGACCTGGCCATGAACGATATCGTCCTTGCAAGAGAGGGAAAGATCCGGATCATCAATTTTAATATTTATGTGGACGGAAGCCTTCTGAACAGCTATCATGCGGACGGTGTGATCATATCCACGCCGACCGGGAGCACCGGTTACAATCTGTCTGCCGGCGGCCCGATCGTGGAGCCCACCGCGCAGATGATCGTTGTCACACCGATCTGTTCCCATGCACTGAATACGAGCAGCATCGTTCTTTCAGCGGACGATACGATCGAGGTGGAGATCGGAGAGGGACGTTACGGCAGACAGGAGAAAGTCTCGCTCTGCTTTGACGGCGCCGAACAGATCACCCTTGTGACCGGCGACCGGGTCGTGATCAGACGTTCAGACAGGACAGCACGCCTCATCAAACTTGAGAGCGAAAGCTTTATGAAAACATTACGCAGGAAGATGAAAGGAAACTAAGATATGAAAGTCAGCAGACATGCAAAAATCATCGAACTCATCAGCCAGCATGACATCGAGACCCAGGAGGAACTGGCGGATTATCTGAACAATGCCGGATTTAAAGTGACCCAGGCCACCGTGTCCCGGGACATCCGCGACCTGAACCTCACCAAAGTCGCAGTGAGCGGAGGAAGGCAGAAGTATGTCGTACACCGGCACGCCGAGCCGGAACTCAACGAAAAATATATGCGCGTGCTCAGGGACGGATTCATTTCCATGGATATGGCGCAGAACATCCTCGTGATCAAGACCGTGTCCGGAATGGCCATGGCGGTTGCCGCTGCAGTGGACGCCATGCGGTGGAATGAGGTTGTCGGCTGTATCGCCGGAGACGATACGATCATGTGTGCGATCCGCACCGTGGAAGACACAGCGGCGGTAATGGAAAAGATCAGGAAGATTGTAGCCAAAGGAGTATAGTCAAGAACATGTTAGTGAATCTTCACGTAAAAAACCTGGCTCTGATCGATGAGTCAGAAGTGGATTTCGGACCCGGGCTTAATATCCTGACCGGCGAGACCGGTGCAGGAAAGTCCATCCTTATGGGATCTGTGAATCTCGCCCTCGGCGGACGGTACACGGCGGACATGCTGAGGAACGGCGCGGACAGCGGACTGGTCGAGCTGACATTTTCCCTTGACGATGAAGGGATCATCCGCCGGCTTGCGGAAATGGAGATCCGGGCCGAAGAGGGCATGGTCACGCTGAGCCGGCGCCTGATGGAAGGGCGCAGCATCTGCCGGATCAACGGCGAGACCGTGAGCATGGGTACGCTCAAAGAGGCGGCCGGCTTGCTGATCGACATCCACGGCCAGCATGACAGTCAGACGCTGCTGAACCGTAAGAATCACCTGGCCCTTCTGGATCTCTATGCCGGGGACCGGATCGGGCCGCTGAAAGAAGCGATGGCCGGCGCTTACAGCGAACTGCGCAGGATCGAGCGGGAGATCAGTGATACATCGCTGGACGACGAGAGCAGACGCCGGGAGCTGTCCCTGGCAGAATTTGAAGTATATGAGATCGAAGAGGCTTCCCTCACGGAAGGCGAGGATGAGGATCTGGAAGACCGGTACCGCAGGATGACCCAGAGCCGCCGGATCACGGAGGCTGCTTCGGAGGCCTATCAGTATACGGCGGAGAAGGCCGGGGCGAACGCCAGCGACTGCTTAAGCCGCGCGATCCGTGCCTTCCAGGACATCGCGGAATTCGACGGGCAGGCCGCCCAGCTGTACAGCCAGCTTCTTGATACGGACAGCCTCCTGAATGATTTTAACAGAGAGCTTTCCGAGTATACGAAAAGTTTTGAATTTTCTGATGAAGAATACCGGGAGACAGAAGACCGCCTGAACCTTATTAATCATTTAAAGTCAAAATATGGCAGGACGATTCCTGCGGTCCTTGCATATTGTGCCGAAAAACAGCAGAGAATAGAGGCACTGAATGATTATGAGGCATATTTAAGCGGACTTGAGGAAAAAAGGAATAATGCAGAGAAAAAAGCCGCCGAATCGGCACGACAGCTGAGCATGCTGCGGCAGGAGCGCGCGCAGGAGTTCGTCCGCGAGATCCGGGAGCAGATGGGCGAGCTGAATTTCCTCGACAACCGTCTGGAAATGCGCTTCACAGATACCGGGCATTACAGTGCGGACGGAAGAGATGAAGCCGAATTCTTCCTCGCCGTCAATCCCGGCGAACCGTTAAAGCCCCTGGCTTCCATTGCATCCGGCGGAGAACTCTCCAGGATCATGCTGGCTGTAAAGACCGTGCTGGCTGACCGGGAAGACACGCCGACCCTTATTTTCGATGAGATCGATGCGGGAATATCCGGGATCACGGCGGACCGGGTCGGAGAAAAGCTGAGCCTTATCGCAAAGAACCGCCAGGTGATCTGCATCACCCATCTGCCGCAGATCGCAGCCGCGGCGGACAGCCATTTCCTGATTGAAAAAAACGCAGACAGCGGATCTGTCCGCACACAGATCCGGAAGCTTGACGAAGAGGGCGCCGTCATGGAGCTTGCAAGGATCCTCGGCGGTTCGAAGATCACGGACCAGATCATAGGAAGCGCCCGTGAGATGAAAGAACTGGCAGCAAGGGACAGATAATACCAGACTGAAAAACGGCAAACCACACATACTAGAAACGGATACCTGAATGGTATCCGTTTTTTTCTTTCAGAGAAAGGATGTGAAAGTATGGCTGGAAACCGTAAATACAGGACCGGATGCATTCTGGCGGGCCTAACGGCCGCCCTCATATGCGCCGCTCTCCGGGACTTAACCCCCGCGGCAGATCCGGAAGCCCGTCTGAATATGTCCAGCGTATCCGCCGACGCGGCGGGCGGTACCGGTTCCGACAGCGGTCATACGGTCCTTCTGGGCGGGATGCCGGTGGGCATTTATATGGAGACCGACGGCGTCATGGTCTTAAGTACCGAGCAGGTCAGAGATACGGACGGCGATTATCACGATCCGTCAGCCGGGCGCATAAAGACCGGCGACTATATCACAGCCGTGGATCATCATCAGATCGAAGGGAAATCCGATCTTCTTGAGGCAGTGGACAGATGGGGGAATGAGGAAGTCACACTGACGCTGAGAAGAGATGATTCTGTCCTTGACGTACAGATGAAGCCGGCGGAATATGCGCCGGGGAAATACCGGCTGGGCATCTGGGTCCGCGACAATGTACAGGGTCTTGGCACGGTCACGTTTCTCACGGAGGATAACCGTTTCGGTGCACTGGGCCACGGGATCCACGACATCGACACGAATCTCCTGATGTCGATCGACAGCGGACGGGTCTACCGCACGTCGATCCGGGACATTACCAAAGGCCACAGCGGATCCCCCGGGACCATGGAAGGAGTCATCGTTTATAACAATTACAATATCCTGGGCAGCATTGACAAAAATACAGAAGCCGGGATCTACGGCTCTCTGGGACCGGACAACGCTCTTTCAGAAGAAATGGTCCCGGTTGATACGGCGCGGAAAGAAGAGATCCATACCGGCGACGCCACGGTGCGGTGCTATGTGGACAACAGCCTGAAGGAATATCAGATTCGTGTGACAGATATCGACATGTCCGGAGCCGAGATCAATAAAGGTTTTGTCATCGAAGTGACGGATCCTGAGCTCCTTGAAATAACCGGCGGGATCATCCAGGGGATGAGCGGAAGCCCCATCCTTCAGGACGGGAAGCTGATCGGAGCGGTAACCCATGTCTTTGTCCAGGATTCGACAAAGGGATATGGCATATTTATAGAGAATATGCTGGAAGAGGCAGAAACGCCTGTTTTGTCGAATTTTGTGTCGAATTAGTGTTACAAAATCTCCTTGATTCCGCATTTTCACGCGGATATAATAAGCAAGTGGCGTTTTCAGGAAGAAAGGTTTCGAAAACTGTAAGGAGAGAAGAGGATGGAGCAATTGAGTGTGGCCATTGCAGATGATAACCAGAAAATCCTCAATGTCCTGGGTGAGATCGTCAGCGCGGATAAGGAGCTTGACCTCGTCGGGAAAGCGAAAAACGGCGAAGAGATGTGTCAGATCATTAAAGACAGACAGCCGGATGTTGTTCTTCTCGATCTGATCATGCCGAAAATGGACGGCCTGACCGTAATGGAAAAAGTGGGACAGGACCGGACGATCCGCAAGCGGCCTTATTTCATCGTGATCACGGCAGTGGGACAGGAAAAAATTACAGAAGATGCCTTTAATAAAGGGGCGAATTACTATATCATGAAACCGTTTAACAATCAGATGCTGCTGGAACGGATCAAATCCGTCCGGAATATGGCGCGCAGTTCTGACCGGAAGTGCGAGGACGGGCATGCGGAAACCGTATCCGGAGAAAACCTGGAGACAAGGGTGACCAATATGCTCCATGAGATCGGGATCCCTGCGCATATCAAAGGATATCATTATCTCAGGGATGCGATCATCATGGCGGTCAACGACATGGATGTGCTGAACGCGATCACCAAGATCCTTTACCCTACGGTGGCGAAGAAGTATCAGACGACTTCAAGCCGTGTGGAGCGGGCCATACGGCACGCCATCGAGGTGGCATGGAGCAGGGGGAAGCTGGATACGCTCGATGAACTGTTCGGCTATACGGTCAGCACCGGGAAAGGGAAGCCGACCAATTCCGAGTTCATCGCACTCATCGCGGATACGATCCAGCTGGAGTACAGGCATAAAAAGTGATAAAATCCTTTTCAACCGCAGGAGAATGGAGTATAATACCTCTTAACAGGTGCCTTGAGGGAATGAAGAAAGGCAGAAATTGGAGGAACGTAAATATGAAGAACATTTTGTTTGCTGCGTCTGAGTGTGTACCCTTTATAAAAACCGGCGGTCTTGCGGATGTTGCCGGTTCGCTCCCGAAAGATTTCGACAAGGAAAAATACGATACAAGGGTTGTGCTCCCCAAGTACACATGCATGAAACAGGAATGGAAAGACCGTCTTGAGTATGTGACGCATTTCTACATGGATATCGCAGGTCAGGACCAGTATGTGGGCGTCCTTAAGACCGTACTCAATGACATCACATTCTACTTTATCGACAACGAACATTACTTCAGCGGATTTGCACCCTATGACGGAGATCCGAAGTGGAATATCGAGAAGTTCGCATTCTTCTCAAAAGCTGTTCTTAGCATCCTCCCGGTGATCGGATTCCGTCCGGACCTGATCCACTGCCATGACTGGCAGACCGGACTGATCCCGGTATATCTTGATAATTTCCGCTATCTCGGAGAATACTACCGCGGGATCAAGACTGTTATGACGATACATAACCTGAAGTTCCAGGGCGTATGGGACACGAAGACAGTCAGAGGCATCACCGGGCTGCCGGAGTACTATTTTGTCCCGGATAAGATGGAAGCATACAAGGACGCCAACCTTCTGAAGGGCGGCATCGTCTATGCGGATAAAGTAACGACCGTAAGCAACAGCTACGCGGAAGAGATCAAGACTCCGTTCTACGGCGAAGGCCTTGACGGACTGATGTCCGCACGCTCCAATGACCTGTGCGGCATCGTGAACGGACTGGATTATGACGACTGGAACCCGGAGACGGACAACCGGATCACAAAGAATTTCAATATCAGCAATTTCCGCAAGAACAAACCGGTCAACAAGACCTGTCTCCAGGAAGAACTGGGACTGGAAAAAGACCCGAAGGTTATGATGATCGGTATGGTTTCCCGTCTGACAGACCAGAAAGGCTTCGACCTTGTGGACTATATGATGGATGAGCTCTGCCAGGATGCGGTACAGATCGTTGTCCTCGGCACGGGCGATGTGAAATACGAGAATATGTTCCGCCACTTTGCATGGAAATATTCCGGACGTGTATCAGCGAATATTTATTATTCCGACGAGCTCTCACACCGGATCTATGCTTCCTGCGACGCATTCCTCATGCCGTCGCTCTTTGAGCCCTGCGGACTCAGCCAGCTGATGAGCCTGCGTTACGGCACGCTCCCGATCGTTCGTGAGACGGGCGGACTGAAAGATACGGTAGAAGCATACAACGAATTCGAGAAGACCGGCACGGGCTTCAGCTTCTGCAACTACAACGCGCACGAGATGCTCAATACGATCCGCTATGCGGAGCGCATCTACTATGATAAGAAGAGAGACTGGAACAAGATTGTGGAGCAGGCCATGGCGAAAGACTTCTCATGGAAGAATTCCGCAAGACAGTACGAGGAGCTCTACCGCGGCCTGATCGGAGAATAAGTTCCGGATATAAAAATACAGGAGATTAAGACCAGATGAAGATTATTGACAGACTGAATGACGGCAGGATCCATATTTCTTTCGAGGTATTCCCGCCGAAGAAAGATGAAGATTACGAAAAGGTTGCAGCGGCGACAGACGAGATCGCAAAGCTGGATCCGGCCTTTATCAGTGTGACATACGGTGCGGGCGGCGGCACCAGCAAGAACACGGCGCGCATCGCCTCCCACATCAAAAATGATCTAAATGTGTTAAGCCTTGCGCATCTTACCTGCGCATCCTCGACAAAAGAAGAGGTGCGCGGGGTGATCCGCAACCTGAAGGAACTGGGCATCGAGAACATCCTCGCCCTCAGGGGCGACATCCCGGCCGGTATGACCTTCCCCACAGAGGAACGGTTCCGGTATGCATATGAGCTTGTCGAAGAGATCCGCCGTTCCGGCGATTTCTGCATCGGCGCCGCATGCTATCCGGAAGGACATGTGGAAAATGAGCACAAGGAAGACGATATCCGGTATCTGAAACAGAAAGTGGACTGTGGGGTGGATTTCCTGACCACGCAGATGTTTTTTGATAACGATATCCATTACAATTTCCTGTACAGGATCCGTGAAGCCGGCATCACCGTGCCCGTTCTTCCGGGCATCATGCCGATCACAAGCGCTTCTCAGATGAAGCGCAGCCAGGAACTTTCCGGAACCGTGTTCCCGCGCAGATTTCTGGCCATCCTCGACAGGTTCGGCCATTCACCGGCAGCCATGAAGCAGGCCGGCATTGCATATGCAACGGATCAGATCATCGACCTGCTTGCAAACGGCGTGAAGAACATCCACATTTATTCCATGAATAAACCGGATGTGGCAGCGGCGATCATGAACAACCTGTCAGATGTTATAAAAGCGTAGGATATCAGTATGAAGAGACGGACAAATGAGGCCGTCCGATATCTGGGATATGGAAAAAAAACGGCAGATGAAAGGACCCGCAGGATGGTTGATGAGGCCTTCCTGGAGCTGGAACAGGCAGCGGATCCGAAATCCATCTGCCGAATTTTTGATATAGGCCGGAATTCAGAGGACGGCATACAGATCGGGAATTTGACAATTATAAGCCACAGCCTTGCCCGCAATCTGAGGGGCTGTGATAAAGCGGTGCTCTTTTGCGCCACACTGGGCGCGGAGACGGACCGGCTGATCCGCAGGGCTTCCATAACGGATATGAGCCGCGCGGTCATCCTGCAGGCGTGCGCAGCCGCTTATCTTGAAGAATACTGTGACGAACAGCAGCACCTGATCGGGGAGGAGATGGCCCGCGAGGGACGCTTCCTCAGGCCCAGGTTCAGCCCGGGATACGGAGACTTTGACATCCATTACCAGGAGCCGGTCATGCGGATACTGGACTGTGCGAAACAGATCGGGCTGTCCATGACAGACGGCTATATGATGACCCCGTCCAAATCGGTGACTGCTGTGATCGGCGCCGGACCGGACCGGCCCGGATGTGTGCCGGAGGGGTGTGAGAGCTGCAGGAAAACAGACTGCCCGTACCGGAGATGAACCGGATGTAAAAATATAAAACAGACACGTGAAAGGATAACTTATGATAAGAGAACGACTTGGAAAAGAACTTCTGTTTTTCGACGGCGGAATGGGAACCCTGCTTCAGGAGAGAGGACTTGCACCGGGTGAACTGCCCGAGACATGGAATATGACCCGCCCGGAAGTGATAACACAGATCCACCGGGCCTATATCGAAGCCGGTAGCGACATCATCCTGACCAACACATTCGGGGCCAACGCCCTGAAATACCATGACAGCGGCTATCAGCTGGAAGAGATCATCGAACGCGGCGTCAGTCATGTCAGAGAGGCCGTGCAGGCCGCCGGCGTCTCCCGTCCGGTGTACACGGCGCTGGATGTGGGACCTACCGGAAAGCTTCTGAAACCGATGGGTGAGCTTGATTTTGAAGATGCCTACAATGCATACCGGGAAGTCATGATCTGCGGTGAAAAGGCCGGAGCCGACCTGATCCACATCGAGACTATGAGCGATACCTACGAGCTGAAAGCCGCCGTGCTTGCCGCAAAAGAAAATACATCCCTGCCGGTGTTCGCCACCGTGATCTATGATGAGCGGCAGAAGCTTCTGACCGGGGCTGACATCCCGTCCGTGATCGCGCTGCTGGAAGGGCTCCGCGTCGATGCGCTGGGCATCAACTGCGGCATGGGGCCGGAACAGATGATGCCGGTCCTTGAACAGTATATGAAGTACGCGTCGCTCCCGGTGATCGTCAAGCCGAACGCCGGACTTCCGGTACAGCGTGACGGACATACATGCTACGATGTGCTCCCTGAAACGTTTGCATCGTATATGCAGAAGATCGCAGACACCGGCGCCTGCATCATTGGCGGATGCTGCGGGACAACGCCGGACCATATTCGGGCCATGACGGAGAAATGCCGGGGGATGAAGATCCTGCCGGTGACGGAAAAGAACGATACGATCGTGTCCTCCTACGGGAGCGCGGTCTTCCTCGGGAACGGGTCAAAGATCATCGGCGAACGGATCAACCCGACCGGGAAAAAGCGGTTTAAGCAGGCCCTTAAAGAACATGATCTGGAATATATCATGCGGGAGGGGATCACCCAGCAAGACTGCGGCGCCCATATCCTTGATGTGAACACCGGGCTGCCGGACATCGATGAAACCGCCATGATGCGGGACGCCGTGCAGGCGCTCCAGAGCGTAGTCAACCTACCCCTCCAGATCGACACGGTGGATCCGGAAGCCATGGAAGCGGCCCTTCGCATTTACAACGGAAAAGCAATGGTCAATTCCGTCAGCGGCAAACAGGAGTCCATGGACAAAGTCTTCCCGCTGATCCGCAGATACGGCGGCGTGGTGATCGGCCTGACCCTTGACGAGGACGGGATCCCGTCGGACGCCGACGGAAGAGTGGCCATCGCAGAAAAGATCATCCGTGAAGCCGCGAAATACGGCATCCGGAAAAAAGACATCGTGATCGACGCCCTGGCCATGACCATCAGTTCCGAACCGGACGGCGCCATGGTGACTCTTGAAACGCTTAAGAAGCTGCGGGATGAAGTGGGCGTCAGGACCGTGCTCGGCGTCTCCAATATCTCCTTCGGACTGCCGTCCCGTCCGGTCATCAACGCGGCATTCTATACAATGGCAATGATGAACGGTCTGAGCGCCGGCATCATCAATCCCTGTTCGGAGGATATGATGCGCGCCTGGTATGCGTACCACGCCCTCGCCGGACTGGATGAGAACTGCGCCGGCTATATCGCAAAATACAGCGGTGAAGCATCAGCAGCCGCCCCGGCTGCCGCGGCAGGATCCGCGACCGTGCTTTCCCTTAAAGAATGCATTGAAAAGGGTCTGAAAGACGATGCGGCGGACCGGACAAGAGAGGCTGTGGAAACAAAGGATCCGCTGGACATCATCAATGAGATGCTCATCCCGGCCCTGAACCATGTGGGCGAAGGATTCGAAAAGGGCACCCTTTTCCTCCCACAGCTCCTCATGAGCGCGGAAGCGGCCAAGAGCGCCTTTGCCATCCTTAAGGACCGGATGGAGAAAAGCGGCGAAATCCGTACAAAATCCGGCCCCGTTGTCCTGGCTACGGTCAAGGGCGACATCCATGATATCGGGAAAAATATCGTAAAAGTCCTGCTTGAAAATTACAGCTTCGACGTGATCGACCTGGGCAAGGACGTCCCGCCTGAAACGATCCTGGAAACAGTTCAGGAGAAAGGGATCCGGCTCGTGGGACTGAGCGCGCTTATGACGACGACCGTCGTAAGCATGGAGAAGACGATCCGCCTGCTGCGGGAGCATGCACCCGGCTGCAAAGTGATGGTGGGCGGCGCCGTGCTGAACCAGGAATACGCGGATATGATCGGCGCGGACTATTACGGGAAAGACGCCATGCAGTCCGTCCGCTACGCACAGGAATTGTTTGGAATTTAATACAGAAAACTATAAATAATCCACTGGGAAAAAGACAGGGTTCATGTTATATTATTCATGTATAACAGAAGCAAAGATCAATATTAATGGAGGAAATGAGTTTTGAGGTACGCAGACGCAAATGTAATCAAGATCAAACATGCGGTTCTGGAGGAAGTTGCCAGACTGGCTTTTGCAGGCGAACTGGAAGAGCGCAAGGACGAGATCGCATTCAAGCTGATCCCCGGACCGACTCCGCAGTTCCGCTGCTGTATCTACAAAGAGCGGGAGATCATCCGGCAGCGTGTCCGCCTGGCAGAAGGCAAAGCACCGGGAACAACGGACGACGGCAACATTATCCAGGTCATCAGTTCGGCCTGCGAGGACTGTCCGATCTCCAGCTACACCGTGACCGAGAACTGCCAGAACTGTCTGGGCAAGGCCTGCATCAACGCCTGCCATTTCGGCGCGATCGAAGCGGGACGCCACCGTTCACACATCGATCCGTCAAAGTGCAAGGAGTGCGGCAAGTGTGCGGAGGCCTGTCCGTACAACGCCATCGCGCATCTTCAGAGGCCGTGCAAGTTCAGCTGTCCGGTAGACGCCATCTCATACGATGAGTACGGCATTTCCGTAATAGATGAAGAGAAATGTATCCGCTGCGGCAAATGCATCCACAGCTGTCCGTTCGGAGCCATCGGTTCCAAGACCTGGATCGTGGATGTGATCAATGCGATCAACGCAGGAAAACATGTATACGCGATGCTGGCTCCGGCTACAGAGGGACAGTTCGGACCGGACATCACCATGGCCAGCTGGCGGAAAGCCATGAAAGAGCTGGGCTTCACAGAGTTCGTTGAAGTCGGGCTCGGCGGCGACCTGACAGCCAAGTACGAGGCGGAAGAGTGGCGCGAAGCCTATGAAAAGGGAGAGAAGAAAGTCACTTCCTGCTGTCCGGGATTCGTAAATATGGTACGCAAGCACTATCCGGAACTGAGTGATCGCATTTCCACGACCGTTTCCCCGATGTGCGGGGTTTCCCGTATGATCAAGGCGAAAGATCCGGAAGCAGTTACCGTATTCATCGGACCCTGCCTTGCAAAGAAATCCGAGATCGTGGATCAGAAGATCGAGGGCAACGCAGATTACGCCATGACTTACAGCGAGATCCGCGCCATGATGCGCGCCAAGGGTGTTGTGCTTGAGCCGGTGGAGAATACCTATCAGGAAGCATCCGTATTCGGCAAGCGGTTCGGCAATTCCGGAGGTGTCGCGGCGGCTGTTCAGCAGAGCCTGAAAGAATCCGGAAATGATGTGGATGTGAAGGTATATAAGGCAAACGGTGCGGCAGAGTGCAAGAAAGCGCTCCTGCTCATGAAAGTCGGACGGCTTCCGGAAGATTTCATCGAGGGTATGGCGTGCGACGGCGGATGCGTCGGCGGACCGAGCTCCTTCAAGGATCAGAACCTGGCGAAGAAATCAAGAGACGCGCTGATCAAAGAGGCGGACGACAGAGGCATCTACAAGAACCTGAGCAACTACGACGAGGATTCATTCTCCATGCACAGAGAATAATCCGCATCTGAATAAGAAACATGCATTGAAGCGGGCGCTTTCCGGGCGTCCGCTTTACAAATGTACGGGGCTGTGATATATTATAAAACAGGCTTTTTGAGCGAAAGAGGAGGATTATTAACATGCAGCCATATGGAGTAAACCAGCTGAGAAAAATGTTTCTGGAGTTCTTTGAGAGCAAAGACCATCTTGCACTGAAGAGCTTTTCACTGGTGCCGCACAACGATAAGAGCCTGCTGCTCATCAATTCGGGAATGGCGCCTTTAAAACCATATTTTACAGGACAGGAGATCCCGCCGAGGAAGCGTGTCACGACCTGTCAGAAATGTATCCGTACGGGAGATATCGAGAATGTCGGAAAGACCGCGCGTCACGGCACATTCTTCGAAATGCTCGGAAACTTCTCCTTCGGCGACTATTTTAAGACCGAGGCGATCCACTGGACATGGGAGTTCCTGACCGAGGTGGTAGGCCTTGATCCGGACCGTCTGTATCCGTCCGTCTATGTGGACGACGACGAGGCGTTCGAGATCTGGAACAAGGAAATCGGCATCCCGGCGGAGCGCATTTTCAAATTCGGCAAGGAAGACAACTTCTGGGAGCACGGTTCCGGCCCCTGCGGCCCCTGCTCCGAAGTATACTATGACCGCGGCGAGAAGTACGGCTGCGGCAAACCGGACTGTACGGTCGGCTGCGACTGCGACCGCTACATGGAGATCTGGAACGATGTATTCACCCAGTTTGACAATGACGGGGAAGGACATTACTCCGAGCTGGAGCAGAAGAACATCGATACAGGAATGGGGCTTGAGCGTCTGGCAAGCGTGGTCCAGGACGTTGACTCCATCTTCGATGTGGACACGATCAAGGCGCTCCGCGACCATGTGTGCCGTCTTGCCGGCAAAGAATACGGAAAAGAGTATAAGGACGATGTATCGATCCGCGTGATCACGGACCATATCCGCTCCGTGACCTTTATGATCTCCGACGGCATCATGCCTTCCAACGAGGGACGCGGCTATGTACTCCGCCGTCTCTTAAGAAGAGCATGCCGCCACGGAAGACTGCTGGGCATCCACAAAGGATTCCTGCCGGAGCTGGCTGAAAATGTGATCGAAGGCTCCAAAGACGGATATCCGGAGCTGGAAGAGAAGCGCGAGTTCATCCTCAAGGTCATCACCAAAGAGGAGGAACAGTTCAATAAAACCATTGACCAGGGACTTGGAATCCTGGCGGACATGATCGCGGATATGGAGGCAAAGGGCGAAAAGACGCTGAACGGAGAGGACGCGTTCCGCCTGTATGACACCTACGGATTCCCGCTTGATCTGACAAAAGAGATCCTGGAAGAGAAGGAACTGGGCGTGGATGAAGAAGGCTTCCAGGCATGTATGGAAGTACAGAGAAAGAAAGCCCGCGACGCCCGCGAAGTGACAAACTACATGGGCGCGGACGTTACTGTATATGAATCCATCGATCCGTCTGTCACAAGCACCTTTGTAGGATATGACAACCTGACGTATGAGTCGGACGTAACCGTGCTCACCACGGAAGATGAGATCGTGGACGCGCTGTCTGAAGGACAGAAGGGAACGATCTTCGTTCAGGAGACGCCGTTCTATGCCACAAGCGGCGGCCAGGAAGCCGACACCGGATATATCCGCACGGCGGAAGGCGAATTTAAAGTAGAAGATACCGTAAAACTCCTCGGCGGCAAGATCGGCCATATCGGCGTGATGACAAAAGGCATGATCAAAGACGGGGATAAAGTGACCCTTGAGGTCGACGCGAAGAAGCGTGCGCTGTCCGCAAGGAACCACAGCGCCACCCACCTTCTCCAGAAGGCGCTGCGCACCGTGCTCGGAACTCATGTAGAGCAGGCGGGATCCAGTGTAAATGAAGACCGGCTGAGATTCGACTTTACCCATTTCTCGGCGATGACAGCAGAAGAACTTAAGAAAGTAGAAGATATCGTTAACGAACAGATTTCAAAAGGGCTCGACGTCATCGTGAAAAATATGCCCATCGAAGAGGCGAAGAAAACCGGCGCGCAGGCGCTGTTCGGCGAGAAATACGGCGACATCGTACGCGTCGTAAATATGAGCGATTTCTCCATCGAGTTCTGCGGCGGTACGCACGTAAGGAATACTTCTGAGATCATGGCGTTTAAGATCATTTCCGAGACCGGCGTGGCCGCAGGCGTGCGCCGTATCGAAGCCCTGACTTCCGACGGACTGATGAAGTATTATGCGCAGATCGAAGAAACGCTGAAAAACGCGGCTCATCTGATGAAAACAACACCGGACAATCTGGCGGACAAGATCACACACATGATGGCGGAGAATAAATCCCTTCACGGCGAAGTGGAGAGCCTGAAGAGCAGGATGGCACAGGAGGCTGCCGGAGATGTGATGGATCAGGTGAAAGAGGTCAAAGGCGTAAAACTGCTTGCTGCACAGCTTGACGGCATCGACATGAACGGACTCCGCGACCTGGGCGACCAGTTCAAGGCGAAACTGGGTGAAGGCGTGGTCGTACTTGCGTCCGCGAACGACGGCAAAGTAAGCCTCATGGTGACGGCTACAGAAGGAGCCATGAAGCAGGGCGCACATGCAGGCAACCTGGTCAAAGGCATCGCAGGATGCGTCGGCGGAGGCGGCGGCGGTCGCCCGAACATGGCGCAGGCCGGTGGAAAGAACCCGGCAGGCATCCCGGATGCGCTTGAAAAAGCGGCTGAAGTGCTGGAATCTCAGATCAAATAGATGCAAATAGAGGTTTTTAGCCGAAAAACAGTTGACGCATGAAAAAAATATGATATAATCTTTGTTAGTGCAATAAAAATACCCGAACAGTCGTATTATGCACAATACCAGGCTGGAGGGGAGGTAAGGTGTGAGACTATGTCAAATGTAATCGTTAAAGAAAACGAGACGTTAGACAGCGCTTTACGCAGATTTAAAAGAAGCTGCGCTAAAGCTGGCATTCAGCAGGAGATTCGCAAAAGAGAACACTATGAAAAGCCAAGCGTAAGACGTAAGAAAAAATCTGAAGCTGCTAGAAAACGTAAATATAACTAATATGTGCACTTTAGGCAGGATGTCATCTTGATGGCATCCTGTTTTATATTTCCCGATTCCGGCAGTCCCGCCTGTATAATTATGAAGAAAAATGTCAAGAAAATAACAATAATGAAATATGGCGGATTCATTTCCTGCAAATTCATCACTATAATGTGATAAAACTGCAAAATATTGAAATTTCTGATTGACAATAATTCATTTTGCTTTTAAAATAGACGCGTAGACAAAGATGTCTGACATGCGGGCAGGCTTTTCTTCCCGCAATTATTATTTTCAGGAGGTAAATTCACATGTCTTACGTTGATGAAGTAATTGATCTTGTCGTAAAGAAGAATCCGGCGGAGCCGGAATTCCATCAGGCTGTTAAAGAGGTTCTCGAATCTCTCCGCCCGGTCATCGAGGCAAATGAGGAGAAGTACCGCAAAGAAGCGCTTCTTGAGCGGATCACAGAGCCGGAGAGACAGCTGAAGTTCCGTGTGCCGTGGGTAGATGATAAGGGACAGGCTCATGTAAACACAGGATACCGCGTACAGTTCAACAGCGCGATCGGACCTTACAAGGGAGGCCTTCGTCTTCACCCGTCCGTAAACCTCGGCATTATCAAATTCCTTGGTTTCGAGCAGGTATTCAAGAACTCTCTGACAGGACTTCCGATCGGCGGCGGAAAAGGCGGTTCCGACTTTGATCCGAAGGGCAAATCCGACAGAGAGATCATGGCATTCTGCCAGAGCTTTATGACAGAGCTGTGCAAGCACATCGGCGCTGACACAGACGTACCGGCAGGAGATATCGGAACAGGCGCAAGAGAGATCGGATACATGTTCGGACAGTACAAGAGGATCCGCGGCGTTTACGAAGGCGTTCTCACAGGAAAAGGACTTTCCTACGGCGGTTCCCTGGCACGTACCGAGGCGACAGGATACGGACTTCTGTACTTCACGGATGAGCTGATGAAGCTGAACGGCATGGAGCTGGCAGGCAAGACTGTAGCAGTATCCGGTTCAGGAAACGTTGCAATCTACGCGACAGAGAAGGCTCAGCAGCTTGGCGCTAAAGTTGTTACAGTAAGCGACTCCAACGGCTGGGTATACGATCCGGAAGGAATCGACCTTGCAGCGCTCAAAGAGATCAAAGAAGTAAACCGCGCAAGACTGACAGAATATAAGAAATACCGTCCGAATTCCGAGTATCATGAGGGAAGAGGCGTATGGTCCGTTAAAGTTGACGTTGCGCTTCCGTGTGCAACTCAGAACGAACTTCTCCTTGAGGATGCAAAGATGCTCGTAGAGAACGGATGCCAGGTTGTAGCAGAGGGTGCAAACATGCCGACAACCATCGAGGCTACAGAGTACCTGCAGCAGCACGGCGTGATCTTCGCACCGGGCAAGGCTGCAAATGCCGGCGGTGTTGCAACATCCGCACTTGAGATGTCACAGAACAGCGAGCGTCTGAGCTGGACATTCGAGGAAGTTGACGCAAAACTTAAGAACATCATGATCAATATCTGCCACAATGCAGCAGACGCAGCTGAGAGATACGGCTTCAAGGGCAACTACGTAGTAGGTGCGAACATTGCCGGATTCGAGAAAGTTGTAGATGCAATGGAGGCACAGGGCATCGTATAAATTGTGAAATTACAGTAAAACCCGTTGACACGAACCGGAGATTCTATTATATTAAACTTTGGTAAAAGGGAGTAACTGGCGCTTATGACGTAAGCGTTTGCGATGTCGTCAGTACGACGGTTTATCCGTCCGTATCGTGATTAAACAGTGAGACTTTTATTGTACATAAAAATGTTGTGCAATAGAAGTCTCATTTTTTATTGCACCAGACACTTTGCAGGAGGAGAAGAGATGAAACAGTATTATCAATTATCCGGTGAAGAGACGATCATGAAGATCAACGGTTCCCTGGAACCGCTCACCGAAGAACAGGTAATGGAACATCAGGAAAAGTACGGCCCCAACGAACTGGTGGAAGGGAAGAAGAAGACCGTTCTTCAGATCTTCCTTGAGCAGTACAAAGACTTCCTGGTCATTATCCTGATCATTGCAGCGATCGCATCCGGATTCATGGGCGATGTGGAAAGCGCCCTCGTCATCCTGATCGTTATTACGATGAATGCGATCCTTGGAACCGTACAGACGGTGAAAGCGGAGCAGTCGCTGGCCAGTCTGAAGAAACTGTCCGGCCCGGAAGCCAAGGTGCTCCGGTGCGGAAATGTAGTACAGATCCCGTCGTCAGAGGTAACAGTCGGAGACATCGTTATGCTGGACGCAGGCGATTACATCCCGGCGGACGGACGTCTGACCGAATGTGCAAGCCTGAAAGTGGACGAGAGCGCACTGACGGGCGAAAGCCTCGGCGTTGAGAAGATGACCGACGTGATCAGAGAAGACGAAGTACCTCTCGGCGACCGGCTGAACATGGTTTATTCCGGAAGCTTTGTCACATACGGGCGCGGCGCCTTTGTCGTAACCGGAATCGGTATGGAGACCGAAGTCGGCAAGATCGCAAGCCTGCTGAAAACGACGTCTGAGAAACGGACGCCGCTGCAGATCAACCTGGATCAGTTCGGACAGAAGCTGTCCATCCTTATCCTCGTATTCTGTGCGATCCTGTTCGGCATCAGCATTTTCAGAGGCGACAATATCGGCGACGCCTTCCTCTTCGCGGTAGCCCTCGCGGTAGCAGCGATCCCGGAAGCACTGAGCTCCATTGTAACGATCGTTCTTTCCTTCGGTACGCAGAAGATGGCAAGAGAACACGCCATCATGCGTAAGCTTCAGGCCGTGGAAGGTCTGGGAAGCGTTTCCGTCATCTGTTCGGACAAGACAGGTACCCTGACCCAGAACAAGATGACCGTAGAAGATTATTATGTAGACGAAACATGTATCAAAGCGGCGGATGTGGATATCAATGATCCGTCCCAGAGCCGTCTGCTGATCAGCAGTATTCTCTGCAATGACTCAAAGAATACGGACGGCGTAGAGATCGGCGACCCGACCGAGACCGCCCTGATCAATCTCGGAAGCAGACTGGGCCTTGATCCGGAAGATGTACGCCACAAATATCCGCGGGAGAGCGAGAACCCGTTCGACAGCGACCGGAAGCTCATGTCCACCAAACACACCATGGAAGGCATCCCGACCATGCTCATCAAAGGCGCGGTAGACGTGCTGCTTGACCGGATGACGATGATCCAGATCGGCAGCGAGATCCGTCCGCTCACGGCAGAAGACCGGAAGAATATCGAAGACCAGAACCAGCGCTTCTCAAGAGAAGGTCTGCGTGTGCTGGCGTTCGGCTACAAAGTGGTATCTGACGAAGAAGAGCTTACACTGGATGACGAGTATGACCTGATCTTCATCGGTCTGATCGCCATGATGGATCCGCCGCGTGAAGAGTCAAAAGCAGCGGTTGCCGAATGTAAGCGCGCGGGCATCCGTCCAATCATGATCACCGGCGACCACAAGGTAACAGCGGCCGCCATTGCAAAGCGGATCGGCATCCTGGAAAATGAATCCGAAGCCTGTGAAGGCGCAGAGATCGACAAGATGTCCGATGAAGAACTGAAAAACTTCGTGGAGGGCATTTCCGTCTATGCGCGTGTGTCACCGGAGCACAAGATCCGCATCGTGCGCGCATGGCAGGATAAGGGAAATATCGTATCCATGACCGGCGACGGCGTCAACGATGCACCGGCCCTGAAGCAGGCGGACATCGGCGTGGCAATGGGCATCACCGGAAGCGAGGTGTCCAAGGACGCTGCGGCAATGGTCCTGACGGACGACAACTTTGCCACCATTGTAAAGGCCGTGGAAAACGGAAGAAACATTTACCGCAATATCAAGGCATCCATCCAGTTCCTGCTGTCCGGCAACTTCGGCGCGATCCTGGCGGTGCTCTATGCATCGATCATGGCGCTGCCCGTGCCGTTCGCACCGGTGCACCTGCTGTTCATCAACCTGCTGACCGACAGTCTCCCGGCGATCGCCCTGGGACTTGAGCCGGGTTCAAAAGACGTAATGAATGAGAAGCCCCGTCCGATGAACGAATCGATCCTGACAAGAGACTTCCTCTTTAAGATCGGCACGGAAGGCCTTTCCATCGCCGTTACGACGATGATCGCATTTATGATCGGCTACCACGGGAACAACGCGCTCCTCGGAAGCACGATGGCATTTGCAACACTTTGTTCCGCGCGTCTGTTCCACGGCTTTAACTGCAAGTCAGACAGACCGGTTGTATTCACACGCAAAGTTGCGAACAACAAGTTCCTGATCGGCGCGTTCGTGATCGGCATCGTACTGATCACCGCGGTTGTTATGGTTCCGGGACTTCACAATGTATTCAAAGTCCAGACGCTGACGCTGACACAGCTGTTCACCGTATACGGTCTGGCGGCGGCGAATATCCCGATCATCCAGATCATGAAAGGGATCCGCCTGTTACTGAAGAAGAATAAATAACATATTAGAAAAGAAATCGAAGGGATACTATGCCAGGAAGAAAAGCAGTACAGACAGAGGAGAAGAGAAACAGAAGGATACCGACCACCCGGTATGAACCGGACTACAGGACCGGCCTGACGGCACAGCAGGTGCAGGAACACTACCTGCACGGCTGGGTCAACCGGTCCGTGGAACCGCCGTCCAGGACGACGAAAGAGATCATCCATGAAAATGTCTTCACCTACTTCAACCTTATATTTACCATCCTTGCCATCCTGCTCATCCTGGTAGGATCCTGGAGAGACCTTGCCTTCATGATTGTCATCGTGGCCAACACGCTGATCGGTATCGTCCAGGAGATCCGGGCGAAGCAGGTGCTGGACAAGATGACCATGCTGAACGCGCCCCATGCGGCCGTTGTCCGGGACGGGAAGCGTTCCGTCATCGACGCGGAGAAGCTGGTGCTTGATGACATCGTCATCTTCAAGGCCGGGAACCAGGTGTGCGCAGACGCAGTCGTAAGCGCCGGCGAAGTCCAGGTAAATGAGTCTCTTCTGACCGGTGAATCAGACGAGATCACCAAGCGTAAAGGAGACCGGCTCATGTCCGGAAGCTTCATCGTGTCCGGCCAGTGCCATGCAAGACTGGACCGGGTAGGAGCAGACTCCTATATCTCGAAACTGACGCTCCAGGCGAAAGAAATGCAGTCCGGGGAGCAGTCGGAGATGATCCGTTCGCTTGACAAACTGGTCAAATGCGTGGGCATCGCGATCATCCCGATCGGGATCGTCCTGTTCTGCCAGGCATTTTTCTTCCAGCATGACAATTTCCGGGAGAGCATTACATCCATGGTCGCTGCGGTGATCGGCATGATCCCGGAGGGGCTCTACCTGCTCGCCAGTGTGGCCCTTGCGGTGAGCGCAGTCCGGCTGGCGCAGAATAAAGTCCTGCTCCACGATATGAAATGCATCGAGACACTGGCCCGGGTGGATGTGCTGTGCATGGATAAAACCGGCACCATCACCGAGAATACCATGAAGGTGCAGGATGTGATCGAGACAGATGAATATGATAAGGAATCCATGGAACCGCTCCGGACCCTGATCGGCGACTTTGCCGCAGCCATGACAAAAGACAACATCACCATGGCCGCCATTAAAGAATACTTCACGACCGCTTCGGGGAAGAAGCCGGTATCCATGACCGGATTCTCCTCCGCCACAAAGTACAGCAGCGTTACATTTGAAGACGGCGCTTATGTACTGGGGGCGCCTGAATTCGTCCTGAAGGACCGGTTCGATGAATACGAGGAGGAGATCACGGAACACGCCTCCACCGGGGCCCGTGTGCTCGTCTTCGGGACATATGACGGGAAGATCGACGGGAAGCCGCTGGACCACGCGGCCACACCGCTCGGATTCGTCCTTCTGGCAAACCCGATCCGCGAGGCCGCGAAAGAGACTTTTGAATACTTCGCGGAACAGGGCGTGGAAGTGAAAGTTATATCCGGAGATAATCCGGTAACCGTATCGAAAGTGGCGAAACAGGCCGGCATCAAAAATGCAGACAAATATGTGGACGCCTCCGAACTGGACGATGAGAACGCGCTGGCAGAGGCACTGCTTAACAACACCGTATTCGGCCGTGTCACGCCTGATCAGAAACGGAAATTTGTCCGGATCCTGAAAAACGCCGGACACACGGTAGCCATGACCGGAGACGGCGTCAATGACGTTCTGGCGCTCAAGGACGCGGACTGCAGCATCGCTATGGCGTCGGGAAGCGAAGCCGCGGCACAGGCGTCCCAGCTTGTGCTCCTGGAATCGGATTTCTCATGTATGCCTGAGGTCGTGCTGGAAGGAAGAAGAGTGGTCAACAATATCCAGCGCTCCGCGACGCTCTTCCTCGTGAAGAATATCTTTTCCTTCCTGCTGAGTCTGATCTCCGTGGTGTTTATGTTTACTTACCCGCTGGAGCCGTCCCAGATCTCACTGATCAGTATGTTTACCATCGGCATTCCGGCCTTCTTCCTGGCCATGGAGCCCAATAAGAACCTGATCCGGGGACATTTCCTGACGAACGTATTCCTGAAAGCCCTCCCGGCGGCCATCACGGATGCACTTGCCGTGGGCGCCCTGGTGGTCTTCGGAAGAACATTCGGCGTAAATTCAACGGACATCTCGACGGCAGCGACCATGCTGCTGGCCATCGTCGGATTCATGATCCTCTACAAGATCAGCGCGCCGATGAACAAGTTCCGCGCCGCCATCTTGGGCGGATGCATCCTGGGACTTCTGTTCTGCAGCATTTATCTGAACGACCTGTTCGCCATCACGGGAATGACGATGGAATGCATTATGCTGTTTGTTGTATTTGCCATCGCCACAGAACCGGTCCTGCGGTATCTGACGCTGCTGGTTGGAAAGCTCCGGTTCTATTATCAGAGACTCCGGGGAAGGATCCCGGAAGAAGAGTAGATCCGGCAATATATAACGAAAGACAAAGCCATGTACTGCGGGCAAGCGGTACATGGCTTATTTTTTACAGAAGACGGAACAGATCTTCAAGCGGGAATTCTATCTCATCACTGAGCAGATCCTCCATCCGGACTTTATTGAAATCCGAGTGTTCGATCTCGCGGGAATAGCGGTATGCAGTCCGGATGAGCTCCGGTCTGCCGGTCCCTTCGGGATCTGAGATCCACTGCGCGCGAAGGAGCTCCCGGATGAGGATCATACCGGCAAGTGCGAACTTCATCTTGCCGTATGCATTATAATTATAGACTGCGCCGCAGAAATAGGTGAACAAAAAATAGACCAGGATCTGTTCAGCGGTCTCATCAGAAAACAGGGCGGAAAAGTCCGGACCGGTTTCCGTGTTATCCGTGCGGCTGCTGCATCCTGTAAGGATCTGTCCGGCTTTGTGAACCTGCGGCTTCCAGTCATCCTGAAGGATTTCAAGCCGGTCCAGGACCTCAAATAGCTTCCGGAGCGTCTCCCGGCGTCTCTGTGCGTGATCTTCCGCAGATGTCAGAAGTTCCAGGCGGTTTTCAAACCAGCTCCATACATTTTCCCCTTTATAGCGCTCCAGGAGACGGTCCGCGTCATAGAGCGCCCCGTGGTCGATCCGCTCCTGAAGATCATGGGCGAAGGCAAGGGCGGCCGCCGCGCGGACAGTCACAGGATGTGCGCGGTCCTGCAGGATCTGGAACAGGACTTCCCGGGCGTCCTCAAGCTTTGTAAAGAGGAAGTAATCAAAATCATCATACGCATCCGGCTGCGGTTCTCCTTTATCCGGATCCTCTGCATGAAGGAATCGGACCGGTTCAGGCCTTCCCAGGATGATCTCTGCGGCGGCCGGACAGGAGAGGGACAGAGAGATCTCGCGCAGGCCCTCGAATTCCTCGACGTGGCGGGGATAGGTCCGGCATGTCCGGCAGAATGCTTTCGAACCGCCGCCTTCCAGATACAGGTCGCACAGATTGTCGTCATTAAGAAAAGCGCAGCGGCCGCCGTACCGGCGGAAACATTTTTCATCCCAGTCGATCTCATTTCTCAGCCTGTTCTTTAGCGGGCCTTTTGCCTTCCGGTACTTCTTCAATGACGCCGGATCGATCTGGATCTGCCAGCCGGCGCAGCAGGTGGCCGGGCACTGACCGGCGGTGCAGGTAAATTGTTTATAATAATCAGGTACAGTAAACTGCATATTCAGGATTC
This sequence comes from Candidatus Mediterraneibacter guildfordensis, assembly GCA_019112735.1. Classification (GTDB taxonomy): domain Bacteria; phylum Bacillota; class Clostridia; order Lachnospirales; family Lachnospiraceae; genus Mediterraneibacter; species Mediterraneibacter guildfordensis. The sequence goes on along the minus strand of DXIS01000015.1, from coordinate 8,485 downwards.
CTTTCTATATTTCTGTATCCCATTATAAAGAGATTCTTTTCATTTTTGAAGATATAAACTTGTATTTCCCGGGATCAGGGGTTATTATTTGAAAGGATTAATACAAAAGAAAAATCAAGGATACATTTATTTATGAAAGATAAAATACTGCACCATATCTGTAACTGGCGAATGATCATCCCTGTTATTTTTTTATATCTGGAAATTGTTTTTCATCTTTATATGAAGCTTGATATGGCTTACTTCCCGGTCTTTGCCATTATGTCGTTCGCGATCGGCATGTTTGTTTCCGGGATCCTGTATTTTCTGCCCCTCAAGGCGGCCATCACAGCCGGAGCGGCCGTTACGGTAATTACGGCTGCCATATTCGTGATCGAGTGCATATGCCGCGATATCCTGCAGCAGTATTACCAGATCTTCAGCGCCATCGATACGGCAGCCGGAAACCGGCTTACAGATTACAGCTCTGCGGTGATCCAGTCCGTTTCAGAAAATGCTGCCGGGATCCTGCTTATGCTGGCCGTTCCTGTTGTTCTTCTCATAATCAGTTTTAAATACTCCGGGAATGAAGAAAACATCCGGAAAGCGGCAGGGATCATTGTTCTCTGTTTTGCCCTCCTTATCTATCTGGCCGGATATGCGGTTATCACATACGGACCGTGGAAAGGGGATTTCACCCCTTCAATGCTGTACCGGACGGATACCAATACAGACGATCAGGTGGAACAGCTCGGGGTGATCACCATGCTCAGGATCAATATCCGGAATGAGATATTCGGCGTTCCCGAGACAGACCGGGGAGAAGTCAGTGACTCGGCTTCCGAAGCCGTATCCGGCGAAAAGGACGCGGATGCAGAAGAAAATGTGACAGCGGAAGCGGAGCCTGAGCCGGATTATCCGTATAATGTACTGGATATCGATCTGAAAAGCTATGCACAGAACGCATCCAGCAGCAACTCGAAATGGCTGAGTGAATATTTTGATTCTGTCGTTCCCACAAGGCAGAATGAATACACCGGCATGTTTGAGGGCTATAATGTGATCTTTATCACCGCTGAGGGATTCAGCGGCTATATGATCGACCCGGAGCTGACGCCTACACTTTACAGGATGTCGCATGAGGGATTCGTGTTCCCGAATTTCTACTCAACGCTTCATTTTACAAGTACTTCAGGCGGCGAGTTCCAGAACCTTACGGGACTTTATCCGAAAGCGGGATTCCCGGTCAGCATGACAGAGACCGGAGAACAGGGGACATATCTGCCGTTCACACTGGCGAACCAGCTGAACAGGAAAGGATACACGTCCATCGGATATCATTTCAACCAGAATATGTACGGCAGAGAACTGTCGCATCCGAACCTGGGGATGGAATGGCGGCAGTTTACAGAATGTTCCAGACCTCTCAGCGCAGAAGTCAATTCTTCCGGGAACGCTTACTGGCCTCAGTCGGATAACTACATGATCGAACAGACCTTTGACGATTATAAGGATTCTCAGCCGTTTAATATTTACTATCTGACCATAAGCGGACATCTGCCGTACGGATTTTCCAGCAGCCAGATGGCATCCCGCAACCGGGAAGCGGTAGAAGACCTGCCGTATTCTGAAACGACAAAGGCTTACATCGCGGCCAATCTGGAACTGGAAAAAGGACTGACAACGCTGATCAATGACCTGGAAGAAGCCGGGATCGCGGATAATACGCTGATCGTTATGGCGCCGGATCACATCCCGTATTCGGATATTGATGTGCTGGAAGAACTGGCCGGCAGGTCATTTAATTCAGAAAGCCTTGAAAACCTGGATGAAAAGTCCGTGGATACAGATGTTTATAAGAATACACTGATCATCTGGTCCGCATCCATGGAGCAGCCGGTACAGGTCGACAAACCATGCAGCCAGGTTGACATCCTGCCCACTGTATCAAACCTTCTGGGGCTTGAATATGATTCACGGATGATGGCGGGAACAGACGTTATGTCTGAGACGGATCCGATCGTGATATTCTTCTCAACTTCATGGCTGACAGAAAGAGGATCATACAACCGGTACACCGGCGGGTTCACGCCTGCTGAAGGTGAAAACATGAGTCAGGAAGAGCAGGACGCTTATGTGGAAAATATCAAGTACATCGTGGACTGCAGACTCGACATGGGCGCGATGATCATCGAGGAAGATTACTACAGACAGGTGCTGGAATGAACGAAGATGATATGTTAAAATAGCAGTGCACAAAATAAAAGAAAGATGAGGATGAAAAATGAAAATAGCAGTAACTTATGACAATGGAAATGTCTTTCAGCATTTCGGACGTACAGAGCAGTTCAAGTTTTACGAAGTGAAGGACAACAAAGTTGTATCAAGCGAAGTGATCGGGTCTAATGGAACGGGACACGGCGCCCTCGCCGGACTTCTGGCCGGACAGGACGTGGATGTACTGATCTGCGGCGGCATCGGCGGCGGAGCACAGGCGGCTCTCGCGGAAGCAGGCGTGGAACTGTGCGCCGGCGCAGAGGGAAATACAGACGAAGCAGTGGAAGCATATCTCAGAGGCGAGCTGGTATCCACAGGCGCCAACTGCGACCATCATCACGAAGAAGGCCACGACTGCGGCGGCCATGACGAAGGACATTCCTGCGGCGGCGGATGCGGAAGCAGCTGCGGCGGGGGATGCGGTTCTTCCAGGCCGGCTTTTGAGGGGAAAAATGTAGGAAAGACATGCCGCGCCCACTACAGAGGAACATTCAATGACGGGACACAGTTTGATTCTTCCTATGACCGTGGCGAACCACTGGAGTTTGTATGCGGCGCAGGACAGATGATCCTGGGATTTGACAAAGCTGTGGCCGACATGGAAGTCGGTCAGACTGTGGATGTACACCTGATGCCGGAGGAAGCCTACGGCATGCCCGATCCGGCTGCAGTGTTTACCGTTGAGATCGCGCAGCTTCCGGGCTCTGAAGAACTGGAAGCCGGACAGCAGGTTTATCTGTCCAATCAGTTCGGACAGCCTTTCCCGGTCAAAGTGACAGCCAAAGATGAGACAACCATCACATTTGACGCAAACCATGAAATGGCCGGGAAAGAACTGAACTTCCGGATCGAGCTTGTTGAAGTAAAATAAGGATCTCTTATTTCAGGAAAAACCGCACCATTTTCCCGTGCATTTTCCGGTAGGGCTGATAGCGCATGGGAAGATCGAGCCAGGTCTTTTTATCCACGATGCTCTTATAGTGGGTAAATGTATCAAAGCCGGTCTTTCCATGGTAAGAGCCCATGCCGCTCTCGCCGAATCCGCCGAATCCCATTTCTGTTGTCGCAAGATGGATGATCGTATCATTGATGCATCCGCCTCCGAATCCGCACCGCGCGGTAACCTTTTTCGCCGCCGTTTTACTGGACGTAAACAGGTAAAGGGCCAGCGGATGGGGCATGGCGTTGACATTGCGGATCACTTCATCCAGGCTGTCAAAGGTGAGGACAGGCATGACCGGTCCGAAGATCTCTTCCTGCATGACAGCGTCTGAAAAAGTCACATTATCCATGACCGTCGGTTCGATCCGTAGCGCATCCCGGTCAGAATTCCCGCCAAAGACTACTTTTTCTTTATCGATCAGTCCCAGGATCCGGTCGAAATGCTTCTCATTGATGATCTTGCCATAGTTCTTATTATCAAGGGGCTTTTTGCCGAACTGTCTGCGGATCTGTTTCCCGATTTCTTTGATCAGCCGGTCCCGGACGGAGCGGTGGCAGTAGACATAGTCCGGCGCCACACAGGTCTGGCCGCAGTTCAGATATTTCCCGAATACGATCCGTCTTGCCGCCAGCTTGATGTTCGCGGTCTGATCGACGATGCAGGGGCTCTTTCCGCCCAGTTCAAGGGTCACCGGCGTCAGATGATCTGCAGCGCTCCGCATAACTTCCTTCCCCACAGACTGACTGCCTGTAAAGAAAATATAATCAAAATGCTCGTGCAGAAGACAGGTGTTTTCCGCCCGTCCGCCGGTCACGACCGACACATACTGAGGCTCAAAACATTTCGTGAGAATCTGCCGGATCACCTCGCTTGTGTTTGGAGAATAGGCGCTCGGTTTGACTACTGCCGTATTCCCGGCCGCCAGCGCATCCACGAGCGGGGAGAGGGTGAGCATGAAGGGGTAATTCCACGGGCTCATGATCAGCGTCACACCGTACGGCGAAGGCTTCTTATAACTTCTTGAATGGAACTGAGCGAGAGGCGTGCGAACCCGTTTCTCCCCGGCGAAACGGCGGACATGTTTCAGCATGTAGCTGATCTCCTCCAGCACCAGCCCGGTCTCACACATGTAACTTTCAAATCCGCTTTTCCCCAGATCTTTCCGCAGCGCATCATGGATCTCCTTCTCACTGCCGGAGACCGCGTCATAGAGTCTTCGAAGAGCGTCGATCCTGAAGCTGACCGGAAGGGTCGCTCCCGTCTGAAAATATTTCCGCTGCACCGCAACGATGGCATTAATTTCCTGTTCCGTCATTTTCATCTTCTCCTTTCATCAGCATATGGTAGAACGGTTCCAGTTCCGATGCGTTCATCAGCACCGGCACCGGATAGAGGGGATTGGCCTCTTTATCCGCGTAGTGGGCAAGCTTCGGAATGTCGGTCTCCCGGATCTCCGGGATCGTATCCCCGATGCCGAACCGTTTCTTCATATCTTTAATGGCCTGAATGAACTGTGCCGCAGCCTCATCCACGGGCGTATCCGCGTCCGCGACCCCGGCTTCACGGGCCAGTCGCGCCAGCTTCTTATGGATGGTTTTGCCGTACGCCTCCAGGATCATGGGGAGGATCACCGCGTTCGCAAGGCCGTGGGGCACGTTATATTCGCCGCCAAGGGAATGGGCGATGGCGTGCACATATCCCACATAGGACTTGGTGAAGGCACATCCTGCATAGAAGGAAGCGTGGAGCATATTGCGGCGGGCCTCCACATTGGAGCCGTCCGTATAGGCTGTATCAATGTTTTCAAAGATCAGCTTCACGGCAAGCAGCGCGTCCTTTCGCGTTCCGTATGTTGTGGAATTCCCGATATAAGCCTCCACCGCGTGGGTCAGTGCGTCCATGCCGGTGGTCGCGGTGATAAAGGGCGGAAGACTGAGCGTCACCTTCGGGTCCAGCACCGCATACCGCGGGATCAGCGGGAAATCATTGATCGCGTATTTGTAACGGGTCTCAGCGTCCGTGATCACCGCCGCAAGGGTCGTCTCGCTCCCGGTCCCCGCAGTCGTCGGGATCGCCATCAGGAGCGGAAGTCTCCGGCGCACCTTCAGGATCCCTTTCATTTTGGCAAGAGATTTCTTCGGGCGGGCCAGGCGTGCACCGACCGCCTTGGCGCAGTCCATGCTGGAGCCGCCGCCGAATCCGATAATGCAGTCGCAGTCATTTTCCTGATAGAGTTCGATCGCTTCGGACACATTGACTGTCGTCGGATTCGCAACGGTTTTGTCATAAATACAGAATGGGATATCATTGTCTGCAAGCGCCTTCTCCAGACGGCCGGTAAGTCCAAGCTTCCGGATCCCGGCGTCCGTAATGATCAGCGCTTTGGTACATTTCTTCTTCCGGATGACTTCCGGCAGAGACTTCACGCTTCCGGTGATCTTCGGTTTACGGTAGGGCAGGAAGGGCAGAGCTATTTTCAGTCCTGTCTGAAAGGTCCTGCAGTACGCTTTTTTAAGAGGGTTCATGGTAACAGATCCTTTCTTTCGTAAATATTGCATGTAATCAGAATACATCTGAAAAATCTTAGCAATTTGAGGCGGGTTTGTCAATAAATACAGGAGACAGGATCCAAAGGCTGCGCTATAAAAAAAATTGTCTAATATGCGAAATCAGATATAATAAGAATATGTGTATAAACCAGTTGAATGAAAAGTATGAAATGCAGAAGTAAAGGAGCGGAAGAATATGAAATACGATTTTACATCGATCATGGACCGCAGGGGCAGGGACGCCCTTGCCATAGACAGCGTAGGAGAGAAGGTATGGGGCAGCGAACCGGAGAAGCCCCGGGAAGGTTTTGATTTTATCCCCATGTGGGTGGCGGACATGAATTTTCCCACCTGTCCGTCCGTCACGGATGCCATAATGAAGAGAGTGCAGCACCCCGCATTCGGATATTTCCGGCCGTCCGAAGAATATTATGATTCCATTATCCGGTGGCAGAAAGACCATTTCGGCGTGACCGGACTTAAAAAAGAGCATATCGGTTATGAAAACGGCGTCCATGGTTTTGTGACAAGCGCCGTCCGGGTGCTCTCGGAACCCGGCGATAAGATCCTGCTCCACAGCCCGTTCTATCTCGGATTCCGGGAGGACATCGAGGGACTCGGGCGGGTGTCTGTTCACAGTCCTCTTAGGAAAGACAGCAACGGGATCTGGCGGATGGACTATGAGGACATGGACCGGAAGCTGAAAGAGAACCACATCCATCTCGCCATTTTCTGTTCCCCGCACAATCCTACCGGCCGAGTATGGGAGCGCTGGGAGCTGGAGCGGGCGATGGAGGTCTATGAGGCAAACGACTGCTATGTGATCAGCGATGAGATATGGGCGGACCTTACCTTTGCCGGGCATCATCATATCCCGACCCAGATGATAAATGACTGGGCAAGAGAACATGTGGCAGCGGCCTACGCGCCGAGCAAGACATTCAACCTGGCCGGCCTGATCGGAAGCTTCCACGTCATCTACAGCAGTTATCTGAGAGACCGGATCTGTGCCCACGGCCACGCAACGCACTACAATGAGATGAATGTCCTCTCCATGCATGCCCTGATCGGGGCGTATCAGCCGGAAGGGTATGAGTGGCTGGAAGAACTGCGCACTGTACTGGAAGAAAACAGCTGTTTTGCCGTGGATTATATCCGCGAACATTTTTCCGGTGTAGATGTGGCGGATCCCCAGGGAACGTACATGCTCTTCCTTGACTGTACGGATTACTGCAGGAAAAGCGGGAAGTCCATTGACGAGCTGCTGAGAGACGGATGGGAAGTAGGCGTCGGCTGGCAGGACGGAAGAGCGTTCGGCGGCCCCTGCCATATCCGGATGAACCTGGCGTCCCCGCTGACGAGAGTGGAAGAGGCGTTTGAGCGGCTGAGAGAGTATGTGTTCGTGTAAAAAAATATTGACTTATGTACGAAATCAGATATAATATATGTACGAAATCGGACATTGTAAAGGGAGAGGATCATTTGCATTATTTAGAAGCAGGACAATATACCTATTTAGCCGGAGAAATCAATGCTTTATACCACGAAGCGGCTGTAAAAACAGGAATTTCTGACAGCGTTCAAAATATTTTATATGTCCTGTGTGAGAGAGACGGACAATGCCTGCAAAGTGAAATCAGCAAACTTACAGGCATCAGCCGCCAGACTATAAACTCTGCCATTCGTAAACTGGAAAAAGAAGAGATTGTATATTTAAAACAAGGAAAAGGCAGAAATACGATTCTCTGTCTGACGGAAAAGGGGAAGAAATATTCCCAGGAAAAAATAATGCCGATCCACGAGATTGAAAACAAAATCTGGAATGAGTGGACAGAGGAAGAACAGCGGCAATATTTAGCACTGACAAAAAAATATCGCGACGGATTAAAAAAATATCTGGAAGCCATATTATAAAAACAGAAATCAAAAACTTTTGAAGGGAGGTGGCTTGATGTCGGCAGCAGCATAATAAGGGGATTATCACATTGATATTGTCCCCTGTTTGAAAAACTATTTTGAAAATTAAGAGGACAATTTGATATGGAAAAAATACAAAAACAAAAATGGAAATCACAGTTTATGATTGTTGCTCTTGGACAGGCTGTTTCAATGCTGGGAAGTCATGGCGTTCAATTCGCGCTGATCTGGTGGCTTGCCGAAAAAACATCTTCACCGTTAATGCTGGGAATATCGGGACTTGTCGCATATCTTCCAATGACATTATTCAGCCCATTGGCAGGAATTGCGGTCGACCGCTATAACCGAAAATTTATCTCTATTTTTTCGGATATGGCAATGGGAGCAGTTGCGATGATCTATGCGGTCATACTGTCCTTTTTTGATCTCCCGGTGTGGACAGTCTTTGTCATGCTGTGTGTCAGGGGGATCGGGAGTACATTCCAGCAGCCTGCAATACAGTCGATTATTCCGCAGCTTGTCCCAAAAGATCAGTTGATAAAAACAAATGGATGGTTGCAGCTTCTGAATTCCGGCTCATTCTTTGCTGAGGTTAGATAGCGATACTTTTTACATCTACCATGTTGCGGCGGTCATGGTTGACAACTTGCGTCGGCTCCTGCTCAGTATCAACCTGTCCGACAAAGCTGTAATGGATTTCGATTTTCCGGGTGTTGGTTTCCCGGTCTAATTCATGTATCAAAATACGGTCGATAAACTCATGGACGTTTTCATAGGTCAATTCCTGTATGTCGCTGTATTTCCCGACAATCTGAATAAA
>DXIS01000014.1 GCA_019112735.1 Candidatus Mediterraneibacter guildfordensis | reverse complement strand
GCAGCTACTTGAGCAGATTGTTTAAAAATGAAGTGGGGCAGACATTTTCTAAGTATCTGATGGAATTCCGTTTGAGAAAAGCGGCAAATCTTCTGGAAAACGAATTGTTGAAGATTAACGATGTCGCAATGTTGGTCGGATATAATGATGTTTCGCATTTTATACAGTATTTTAAAAAAATATATGGCTGTACGCCTGAGGAATATAGACGAAAAAAACTGGAGGGCTCAAATTATGTATAAACCAATTTATCACTATTTTCCAGGGAAAAACTGGATGAACGATCCGAATGGAGTATGCTGGTATGGAGGAAAATATCATCTGTTCTACCAATATAATCCGCAAAGCGACCAGTGGGGGAATCTGCATTGGGGGCATGCAGTGAGTGATGACTGTATTCATTGGAAACACTGCCCGGAAGCATTGTTTCCCTCCACAGAACTGGGTGAAACACATTGTTTTTCTGGCTGCGCGAGCACTGATGGTAAATTACCGATTCTGTATTATACCAGTGTTGGGGAAGAAAAAGATGGGCGAGACAGCAGATATGGCGCTCAGCAGTGGTGCGCCATCAGTGAGGATGGAATGTACACATGGGAAAAATATGAAGGGAATCCAATCCTGACCAAAGAAATACATGGTGATTTGCCGGTCCTGGAATGGCGGGATCCATTTGTCTGGAAAGAGGATGACGGCTGGTATATGGTTCTTGGGGCAGAAATTGAAGGACGCGGAAATGTACTGCTTTATTATTCAAAAGATCAGTTTCATTGGAAGTTCATTCATGTTCTTATGAAAAGCGACCGTCCAAAGGATCGAATCCTGGAGTGTCCGAATTACTTTATACTGAATGGAAAAGCAGTACTTGTAGTTTCTCCGGATGATATGCCTTGTTACTGGATGGGAACCCAGAAAGACGGGCATGTGTTTTGCCCTGAAACTTTTGGGATTATAGATCACAGCGGATGGGATGGGTTTTATGCGCCCAATTCATTTGTTGATCCGAAAGGAAGGAGAATAATGATAGGATGGCTTACGGAAAAAAGCCGCGGTGATCTAAAAATACCAGGCTGGCAGGGGGTGCAGTCTTTGCCTCGGGAATTGACGGTTGAGAAAGATGGTCTGCATATGCGTCCAATTGATGAAGTGAAATCACTCAGAGGAAAAGGAGAGATTTGGGAAAATCTTGTCGTAAACGGTATTTGGGAAAGCCCATTAAACAGTCTTGCAGCAGAAATTGTGGTGGAATTAGAAATCCAGCAGATACATAGCAGGTTTGAGATCCAGGTATATGCGAATGAAGACGGAACCGAGGAGACAACAATCCGGTATAATCCAGATGCAGATGAGATTGTAATTGATCGGAGCAGATCCAATAGTACTATGCTTACGGATTCGTCACCTCTGACAGTCCAGGGTACACATAGTGAAGAGGGAAAACTTCAAATCAGAAGTTTTATTGATCATTCTACACTGGAAGTATATATTAATGAGCGTGAAGTCATATCTACTAGAATATATCCGAATCAGGAAGATAGCTGCCAGATCAGATTTCGGACAGAACATGAGTGTGTGATCCGGCAGGCTGAAATATATCTTCTAAATGGAATTTGAACGAATTAGCAGAAGTATATAGGATTAAATCATTTTCAAAATGCCGATGGTCACTTCTGCGGCCCTTGCAGAAGCGGTTTCGCAGTTCCGGTCAAAATTATCAATCTCTGAATGTTCCGCAGTATCCGTAATGGAGCGGACACAGAGGAAGGGGATCCGGTTTACATAGCAGACGTGGGCGACGGCTGCGGTTTCCATATCAACAGAGAGCGGCGCGGATTTTTCGCGGATTTCCGCTCTTTTTTCATCTTCGATAAACTGCTCGCCGGTCACCATTGTGCCAAAAAGGACTGGGCAGGGCAAGGATCCGGCATATTTCCGTGCGGCAGTATAAAGCGCCGGATCTGCATGGAAAGCATTTTCCATAAGCCACGGATGAAATTCCGTCAGGATATCGTCTGCCACGTCATGGTAGATCATCCGGTCGCCGATGATGGTATCAAAGAGCTGTACCCGTTCGTCGATCCCGCCGGCAGTTCCGGCGTTGATGATGACGTCCGTGTGGAACGCATCGATCAGGATCTGGGCGGCAACAGCCGCATTTACTTTGCAGACGCCGCTGTATACGGCGACAACGTCTGTTTCACCGCTTTGCATTTTCCAGGTTCAGAAGGAATGTCTTCCGTTCGATCCCGCCTGCATATCCGGTCAGGCTGCCGTCTGATCCGACAACCCGGTGGCAGGGAACAATGATGGAAAGATTATTATGGCCGACTGCGCCGCCGACCGCCTGGGCGGACATGCGGGAAAGCCCGCGTTTTTTCGCAAGCTGATCCGCGATCGCGCCGTAGGTCATGGTCTGCCCGTAGGGGATGGCGCAGAGGATCTCCCACACTTCTTTCTGAAAATCCGTTCCGGTAAAATGAAGGGGAGGAGTGAAATCCGGCTCCTTCCCGGAAAAATAAATATCAAGCCAGCGCTTCGCCTCCGCGAAGACCGGCAGTTCCTTTTCTTCAGTTTCCCGGTCCAGGCACCGGGCAAAATATTTCTGCCCTTCAAACCAAAGACCGGTCAGTCCGGTGTCATCCGCGGCCAGGAGCATCCGGCCGATGGGGGACTCATAAAAGGTTGTGTAATGCATATCAATGCCTCCTGCTGTCTTTTTCCGTATAATTATGATACAATTCTACCATAAAAGTCAGGAGGCTGTGAACGGAGAATGAAGATCATTTTTATCAGGCATCTGCCCACACCGGGCAATGAAAAGCGCCAGTATATCGGCAGTACCGACGAGGATCTGTCCCAGGGTGCGGTGGAGAGATTCCGGAAAATGCAGCCGGATAACCGGGAAGGGATATATCCGCCTGTGCAGTATGTGATCGCCAGTCCGCTGAAACGGTGCATCCGGACGGCAGAACTCATCTGGCCGGGGCAGGAGATCCTCATCGAACCGATGCTCAGAGAATGTGATTTCGGGGCATACGAGCGGAAAACATATGAAGAATTAAAGAATGAACCGGAATACATCCGGTGGATGGAGTCGGGTGGGATGACAGCATTCCCGGGCGGCGAGGACCAGACCGGTTTCCGCAGGCGGTGCGCGGACGGCGTGAAGCAATGGATCGGCAGGCTCCTTGAGAAAGATGCGGCCAGCGCGGCATTTGTTGTGCACGGCGGGACGATCATGGCTGCGCTTGAAGCGCTGGCAAAGCTGCCGGAACAGGACAGCGGTGATCCCGGCGGGAACTTTTACCGCTGGCAGGCGGAAAACGGATGCGGATACATCGCGGAGGCAGAGCGGAGAGAGTGGGAGAGCGGAAGACAGATTCTGAAAAATATTCAAATGTTAAAATTATGTAAGATGTGAGAAAGTCCGGAAGAAAAGATACTTCCGGATTATCTTTATGATATGATTACATATAAGAAAAATCTCAGTGATGGGAGGACATACGGGATGGAAAGAGGAATCGTTCTTTATCAGTCAAAATATGGAAGTACAGAGAAATATGCCCGCTGGCTTGCAGAAGAGGCAGGGTATGATATCATCGAAGTCAAAAAAGCAAAAGCAGATACCATGAACGGATATGAAACGGTCATACTCTGTGGGGCGGTATACGCTTCCGGAATCGCAGGGATCTCATATCTGAGAAAGAATAAAAATGCGCTTGCCGGAAAACGGACGGCAGTCTTTTGTGTGGGAGCGTCTCCTTACGACGAGAAAGCCGTGGCTGATGTAAAGGCGCAGAACCTGAAAGAAGAACTGAAGGATATCCCTCTGTTCTACGGGCGGGGTGCATGGGATGAAGAAGCCATGAGCCTGCCGGACCGTATGTTGTGCCGTATGCTGCAGAAAGCGGTGGCGAAAAAAGACCCGGACACTTACGAACCGTGGATGAAAGCACTGATGTGCGCAGCGGGACAGAAGTGCGACTGGACGGATAAGACCTATCTGGAACCGCTTATCGGATATTTGAGGGATCGGGAGAAAAAAGCATGAGAAACGTATCGGATCAAGAAAGAAAATCTGCATCTGCCGCAGACATAGAAGCGGTGATCACCAGTTATAATCAGGGAACAATGGTTCTGGAAGCAGTGCAGTCCCTGTACAGCCAGACGGTAAAGCCGGCCCGGATCCTGATCGTGGATGACGGTTCGACGGATGTGCAATCCGTTGAAATCCTGAAAGAAATAGAAGTAGATCAGCATGCACCGGTTCCGGTTGAAGTGGTGCGGCAGCCAAACAGCGGCGTTTCAGCGGCGAGAAATGCCGGGATCCGAAGAACAGTGGCGCCGATGGTACTGGTGCTGGACGGCGATGACCGGCTTGAACCGGAATATATTGAAAAGGTCGGTGGCCTTTTGATGGACTCTTCTGATCTGGCTGCCGCTTCGTCATGGATGCAGACCTTTGGCGTGATGGACGCGGTCGTTCAGCCGGCCGGCGGGGAAGTGAAGGAATTTCTCTCCCGCAATTGCTGTCCGGCAACGCATATCCTCAGGCGTGAAATCTGGGAGCAATGTGGCGGATATGATGAATCTATGCGCTCCGGCTTCGAGGACTGGGATTTTTTCCTGAGTATGCTGGAAACCGGCAAATATACACGGATCGGCATTGTGGAAGAGCCGCTGATCAGCTACCGGACTGCGCCGGCGTCCTCCAACGTGAGAAGCATGGAAAAGCGCCTGGAACTGATGCGTTATCTTATAGGAAAACATAATGAAAGCTACAGGAAATATCTTGCCGATGCGCTGCTCGGAATCGAGAAAATATCCATGGGGCGGCTCTTTGGCTGGGAAACTGAAATCATGTCCGCGATGAATAACGATCGTGAACTAAGTGAAGCTTCACGGCAGTTCCTTGAGCATCCAACGTATGGAGACGGCGGGATGGCTGCGGCGGTGCGGATACGGTCAAAGGAAAAGAACTGACAGGAGAAATATAGAAATGGTTATGAAGAAAAATAAAATTCTCATTTTGTCTGTTGCGGTAATTATTCTTTTAATTATTATTATCGCTTTTAGTCGAAATAAAAAACAGGAGTACACGGACGCGATGCAGGCTGTTTATCTGGAAAAAGAAGACGGGAACAGTATCTTTGTAAATCTTGAAGCGGAATATCCTTTTCACGGGACGGTGCCGGAGGATGCCGTCTACGATGAATCAGGGAAGAAGATTACGCCAGATGATCTGAATAACGGGGATGTGGTTGACATTTACGGAAACGGAATGATCGCGGAATCATATCCGGCCCAGTATCACGGGATTACAGAGATCAGGAGGATAGAGCAGGCAAATCAGGAATATATCAGACAGTATGGATATTATCTTGATGAGCTTTTCATTGAGAAAGATCCGTCTGAACGCCCGTATCTGAATGTATGCTATACGGATGAGCTGGCTGCTGTTTCGGTCATGATTCCGGAACCGTTGAGCTATAAATGGACTTATGAAGAGAACGGGGAAAGCAATACGATTACTACGGATGTGCCGCATATCCTGCAGACAAGTCCCGTGGAAGTTAAAAAACTTTCCGAACCGATGCAGATGGAGCTGCAGTTTGATGTTATGCCTGAACGTATACAGATCTTTTCATGGGACGATGCGCTTCTGGGACAGGGACAGGATGAAGCAGGGCAGATGCCGGAGGGGACAGCTGTTGATGTGAAGACAAATGACAATGGCAATCCGGCATTTACCGCACAGCCCGGCCGGGTATATCTGGCATGCGGCGAATGGGAGAACGGAACGGTGGAGTATGCATTCCGGACACCTGCGGATCAGGAGTAAAGTGATGAAACTGAGAAGATACAACAGGAATGATATCCGGGAAATTATCAGACTTTTCTACGATACGGTGCACACGGTCAATGCAGCAGATTATACGGAAGAACAGCTGAAAGCCTGGGCATCCGGCAAGGTGGACGCGGACGCATGGAACCGGTCGTTTCTGGAGCATGTAACGTATGTGGCAGTAGAGAAAGACGAAAGTAATGCTGCCGGTGAGATCGTGATCGGATTTGCGGATATGGACCGGTCCGGTTATCTGGACCGGCTCTATGTACATAAAGATCATCAGCGCCAGGGTGTCGCCTCTGCACTCTGCGACAGGCTGGAAAAAGAAATCGAAGCGGACAGATATCTGACCCATGCCTCAATAACAGCCAGACCATTTTTTGAGAAAAGAGGATATAAAACAGTGAGAGAACAGCAGGTGGAGAGGAACGGCGTACTGCTGACCAATTATGTGATGGAGAGAAAAAATGCTGATTAGTGAACGGATTTATAAATACCTTGACGAAAAGGGAATCATGCATGCGCTGGGAAAGTTAAAATAAGAAGATAATATATTTAGCCAGGGAGCTGATGGGGCGATAATTTGTCAGCTTTAAGGAGAAATTTATGATATTGACGATTATTTTTTTTGCTGTTATATGTTTGTTGTTTTATTTGTTGTATATTAGTGGATGGCTTTTATTCAGCGCTAAGATCGCAGCAGTGTTTACAGGATATATAAGGCGTGACGGTAACGCCGACCTGCATTTCGTTTTGTGCCGGGGACAGGTGCGGAGAGTGATTAGATTTCCGGATGAAGGCACATATGAGATGAATTTTCATTCAGAAATCAGGCAGGGGAAAATGATTATGAAATTATGTGATACACGGAAAAGAAAATTGATTATGTGCCAGGATGCAATAAGTAAAGCTGATATTAATGTGGAAAGAGGAAAGAGATATTGCATTATTTTTCAATTTTATAATGCAACCGGACAATGCCGTGTTGAATGGAGGAAAAAATCCTGTGAGAAAGTGTAGCTATTGCGGAAGAAAAATGTCATCGGACATACAATTTTGTTCGGATAAATGTGCGGAACTTTACAGGGAGCGCACCGTAAAAGATCAGAAAGCAATAAAATATTTTCTGGCCGGACTTGGGATGGGAATGATCCTGTTACTGGCGGGTGTATTCGCCGGTGAGGACGTTGTGATCGGTTCGGGGATCATACTGATGGGCGTGGTAATAATGGTTTTTCCATTGATAACTCCAGAGACTGTCAATCTGCTTGGATATAGGAAAGCAAGGATCGCGGGCAGGATCTTAGGCATGTTGACATTCCTTGCAGGGGTCTGGGTGGCTATGTAATCGTAGCACAATCGGATTATAGTGTTGATGGGAGGTGGTAAAGATGAAATGTCCGTTTTGTGGATATGAAATGCAGGAAGGAAAGATTTGCGCGCTGGGCGCTGCAATGGAGTGGAAAGATGCCGGCGGTACAGATGCATTCCGGCTGAACAGCGAACCAGTCGTGGCTGCACGGATGAATGGAGACCGGATCGCAGGGTACAGATGCGCAAAGTGTAAGAAGATTATTGTGGAGTATCAGTAAAAAGAAGAGGGGAAGAGCGCGGGTATGAATGGGGATTTTATTCTGTTGCTGATCTATATTCTGGAAGCAGCTATTCTTGGAGCAATCGCATATATTGTCAGAAGAAAACACTCGGAGTTTCCGGATTTCAAGATCGGTTATCATGTAAAAGAAGCGGAAGCTGACAGAGAAAGCTGGGAGTACGCAAATGATATAGCAGGGAAAATATGCGCGCTCTTTGCAATGGTGTTTCTGGCAGCAGGGGTGTTCTGTTATATAATGGGGTTCAGTTTCATATATACGTTCGAGCTTTTGCTTCTTCTTACTGTCGCGGCGGTTGGATGCACCCTGTGTGTTCCGGTATATTTATTAAAAGGAACAGAACGGCAGAGAGCAAGGGCGAACAGGACTCTCCGGAGGGTGCGGACAACAGTCCTTGTTATGACGGTTCTGTGGCTGATCTGGCTGTACGCATATTATCATACCCCAAGTGCAGATAATCTGCCTGGGCTGCAATCACTGCAGATGGAGAATCTGCGGGAACTTAAGGGGTACAAACGCGGACAGCTCATCAGTGTATGGGATGATCCGGTCAGGAAAGTCAGTCCGGAACAGGATATCTGGAAACTGGATGGCGACCAGTATCTTCTTGTGACGTATAAATCAAACGGGACTGTAGAGGAAGCGGAAATAACAGGACTTATTTCCGGATGCGGGGATACGACAGGCGGGTCGCCGGAACTGCTGACACCGGAGACCCTTTATTTAAATGACAGCGCGATAGATATGTTTGTGTACGAAGACACTGCTTTCGTGAATGCTGAAGATGTGGACTGGGTAACGGAGCAGGATCTCACGGCGGGAGAATTGGTCGGAACGATAGAGGAGACGGACGCAGACGGTGATTTTGAGGATTGGGATGCAATAGTCCTGCCGGAAGGGACAAAGATATACGAGACGGACGATGCACAGATTATGCTGGCAGAATGTGAAGGAGAATTCGTTCCGTATCTGAAATATGTGGAAGGATAGTGGGAAAATGATCTGTCTACCATCGGTGGATAGCTTTAGCTCTGCATGTATGCTATGATTTCTTCAGAAGAAATAGAATCAGAGCAGAGAGGGCAAATCGCATGGATCAGATAAAAACAGGCAGATTTATCAGTGAACTGAGAAAAGAAAAAAATCTGACACAATCGCAGTTGGGCGAAAAACTTGGAGTCAGCAATAAGGCTGTTTCAAAGTGGGAAAACGGAAGAAGTCTTCCAGATCCGACTTTGTTTCAGCCGCTTTGCGATATTCTGGAAATATCTTTGACGGAATTGTTTAACGGTGAGCGGATCGAGGAGAAGGATGTTCTCGAAAAATCCGATGAAGTTCTATATGATGTGCTTGGAAAGAGCAGACTGCAGAAAAAGATAGAGCATGGCGCTGATTTTCTGATGGCTGTCGCGGTTGTGGTCCTGTTTCTTCCTGCGCTGGGAGATTTTGAGCGGACGAAAGGAATCCTGGTGACAAGTGCCGGTCTGCTCATTCTATTTGCCGGGGCAGTGACGAAACTCAGTATATGGCAGATGATAAAGAACAGGAAGATTGAGAATACCGGGATGGGATTTACCAGCGCGCTGACGGTGCTTTTTATCGCGTTCAAGCTGCTTGGATATATTGACTGGCCGTGGATCTGGGTCCTTTCTCCAATCTGGATCGTAATCCTCTTTATTGTAGCATTATTTGGTATTATCCTGATCGCTGGCAGTATAAAAAAGAAAGAGAACAACATGATTATGAAAGAAATTGGGATTAAAGACAGAACGCCCGGGCTGGTTCAACAACTGCTCAGAGTATGGGAGAAATCTGTAAGAGAAACGCATCTGTTTCTGTCAGATGCTGAAATTAAAAAGATTAAAGAATATGTACCGGATGCGCTGACAGCCGTTCCAATCCTGATCGTCGAAACAGATACGGCCGGTGATCCGGTCGCGTTCATGGGCATTGACGGACATAAACTGGAAATGCTGTTCATTTCTCCGGAAAAACGGGGCAGGGGGCTTGGCAGAAAGCTGCTGGAATACGGGATGGAGAAGTATGGCGTGAATGAACTCGTTGTCAATGAACAGAATCCCCAGGCGAGAGGATTCTATGAACATATGGGATTTGCAGTCCGTGAAAGATCGGAACTTGATAAGCAGGGGAATCCCTATCCGATTTTGTTTATGAAAAGAGGCTGATTATGGAAGAAATATTACAATTTTTTGATTCCCATCCGGATGCATTTCCTCTCTATGACAAATTTGAGAAATGCGTTACGGAACATGTACCAGAGGCAAGGATTAAAGTTCAAAAGACACAGATTTCTTTCTACAACAGGCATATGTTTGCCTGTGTGTCTTTTGCGAGAGTAAGAAAAAAGAAAGACTGCCCGGACAGCTACATCGTAGTTACTTTCGGACTGGATCACCGGGCAGTTTCCCCGCGGATCGATATTGCCACGGAGCCGTATCCGAACCGCTGGACCCATCACGTACTGATCTCGGAACTTTCGGAGATCGATGATGAGCTGATGGCCTGGGTGGAAGAAGCGGCGTGCTTCTCCGACCGGAAATAGCTCATCCCCGGAAGTTCTTGCCGTAGCAGTAATAGGTGAAGCAGAGGTTGGCAACAAACAGGATGAAGGCTATGATAAACGCCAGCAGATATTCCGGCTCGGTAAAGCTTACCCGGACCATCCAGAGATTGCACAGGATAAAGAGCAGGATTGGCAGGGTGATAATGGAGATGAACCGGTATCGGTAATATTTCTTCTCCGACATGCCTTCCGGGATATAATCTTCAGGATGGAGCATCTCGCAGTGGACGACAATGCCCAAACGGGAGGAAGTCCGGTACGCCCAGTACTCAACACCGTTGATCAGAAGGCGCGGGGACAGGCTTTCTTTGAGGATGACCATGTGGAGACCGTTCTGTTCTCCGTATTTCAGCAGTTCTTCGGTAAATTTGTCCGGCTTATCACACCGGTCGTCCGGCATAAAGGAAAAATCCCGAACCATTTCCGAGCGCACGACTGCGGCATAATCTTCTGCAAAGCGGGCGAATGCGGAACCGGATTTTTCACGTTTATTCATTTCGTCAAGATAAGTGTCCACATCCAGATCTGCAAGCTGTGTTTCCTTGATCGTGCCGCAGAAATCCAGGGCAGCGGCAAGTTTTTCACTTTCGCTTTCCAGACGGCGCATCTGCAGCCGGATTGTGTCTTCCAGCGAAACGTCGCCATCAAACATCCGGCGGATATCTCCGATGGGCATGTCGAGGCTCCGGAAGAGCCGGATCATTTTCAGCCGGTTGATGTCTTCATCGGAGTATTCCCTGTAGGAATTTCCATGATTGCGCTTCGGCGTCAGCAGTTTCTGTTTTTCATAGTAACGGATATTCTGGGTTGTGATGCCGGTGATCTGTTCGGCTTCTTTGATCGACTTCATAGTAAAATCCCCCTTTTTGTTTTCTTTATACGCCTTATAGCTGGTATAAGGTCAAGAGGCGGGCTTCATTTTTCGTTCTTTTCCTGTGAAATTTTTTACATCGATGCGGTAAACGCCTGTCCGTTCCAGCATTTCGGGACGGAATTCGATGCGTGCGCCGGGCGCCATGTGTTCCATGATCCGGGTCAGTGCATGGATCTTTTCCTGTTCCCCGGTCAGTTCACGGATCGTGCCGTTGCCCATGATGCTGCGGTAGGCGCAGGAATAACTGCATGTATAGTCTCCGGTGATGATCCCGTCCATGCAGTCCATCTCAAGAGCGACAGACGGATCAGCAGCAAAAGCTTCCGCTTTCCGGCCTTCCCTTGCTCCGTGGATATAGAGGGTCAGCTTCAGGCCGGTCCCGTCGGTCTCGATATCATATCCATAATTCACAGGCACAATAAACATGCCGTCACGGTCGCGCAGGCCGAGCCTGACAATATCGCAGGACTCAATGATGTCCCGGAGCATGTCCGGATCTTTAATTTCCCGTTTATTTAGACGCATTTCTCGCATTTGGAACGCTCCTTTTTGTCATATCATTTCCTTCATGGTACTCCAGCGCGGTAATAAAATCAAGAACATAGAAAACAATGGAAGCAGCGGCGTGCGGGTGGTATAATAATCAGGTAAAGTGTTTGACGGAAGAGAGATATTATGGACAGACAGAAAACAGAGGCATGGCTGAAGGAA
The DNA here is from genome assembly GCA_019112735.1 of Candidatus Mediterraneibacter guildfordensis. Taxonomy (GTDB): domain Bacteria; phylum Bacillota; class Clostridia; order Lachnospirales; family Lachnospiraceae; genus Mediterraneibacter; species Mediterraneibacter guildfordensis. The sequence continues at coordinate 57,701 of DXIS01000014.1, read as the reverse complement.
AGAAATATGCACATGATCACGGAAGATGACGACGCTGCGATCGCGGCGATCATCCGTGCGAATCTGGAACGATATCACATGGACATCCTTGGAACGGCGTATTTTGATCCGGAACTGGATCATCTGAGCAGTTATTATAACATCGGAACGGATGAGAGGGTGTACTTCATCCTGACGGATGAGAGCGGCCGGGTGATCGGCGGAGCGGGTGTCGCGGAATTCCCGGGAATTGATGATTGTGCGGAAGTTCAGAAACTCTATGTGGCGGACGGATGGAAAGGCCGGGGATACGGGAGAATGCTAATGAAGACAATAGAGGAATATGCCCGGGGAGCAGGTTTTCGGAGATTGTATCTTGAGACACATTCCAATCTGGATGTAGCCATGCACATGTATGAGAAGTATGGATTTCATCTGATCGGGCGGCCGGAGACAGTCGTGCACAGCACCATGGACCGGTTTTATATGAAAGAACTGTAGAGCCGGAAGGAGGAACGATTGTGATCGAGATCATGTTCGGAGAAAGTGAAGCCGGTTCCATGAAAATGGCAAAGCGGTGTAAAAATGACAACGATGAAGAAGTGATCTGCCTCGGATTTCTCCTGGATATCGGTGATATCAGGGAGCCTGTCGACAGCATTTACCGCAAAGAACTGATCTATTCTATGTATGCTCAGGAACAATGGGGCAGAGATGAGGAAATGGACAGAGAACTGCGGGAGACAGGGAATATGTACTGCCGGGAAATGGAACGGCTGCTGGCATATTTGCAGGCTGGAAAGCCGGTCAGGATATGGTACAGTGATGCACCGTATTCAACCTGTGGTTTTTATCATATCTGTAATGAACTGCAGAAATATGAAAATGATGTGTTTGCTGTAAAACTACCGGATTATATAGAGAGGGAAGATTATGCGGTCATTTACAGCAACTGGGGTGAAGTACCGGTAGAAGAACTGATGGGATTTACATTAGAAGAGAGAACACTGAAGAAAAGAGATCTGCTGTATTATGCATCATTATGGCAGGAACTTTGGGAAGATAACAGTCCGCTTCGGGCAGTGGTTAATGGACGGCTGACAGGAGTTCCAGAAGATTTCTATGATTTCCTGATTAAGAAGGAAATCACGGATCAACCGCAGAAAGAAGCCGTTGTCATTGGAAATATACTTGGAAATCATCCGGGCGGAGTAAGAGACTGGTGGTATGCGAAGCGGATCGATGTGATGATTGAACATGGTTATATAAAAGTAGATGAGGAATCAGAGAATAAATATGCAAGGCTGATATCAAGGAGGAGTAATAATGAACCTGACAAAATTTAGCTGGACAAGACAGCCGGAGCATTTCCGGATCACAGACGGCACAGTGGAGATCGTTACGAAACCGCACACAGATCTGTGGCAGCGCACGTATTATCATTTCCGCAATGACAACGCGCCGGTCTTTCAGATGGAGACGGAGGAACAGTATTTCAGTTTTGTCGTGAAAACGGAGTTCGCAGACAGCCATCACCGTTTCGACCAGTGCGGGATCGTGATGTATCTGGACAGCGAGAACTGGCTGAAAGGTTCCATCGAGTATGAGAATGACGAGTATCAGCATCTGGGCAGCGTGGTTACGAACGAGGGCTGGTCGGACTGGGCGACGACGGTCATACCGGCGGACGTGAAGTCCATGTGGTATCGGTTCAGCCGGAGAGAGGACGATTATTGTATCGAGTGCTCTGAGGACGGAGCGCATTTCCGGCAGATGCGCATCTGTCATATGCATAAAGGAAAAGGAAAGATCCGGTTCGGCATCTATGCCTGTTCGCCGGAAGAATCGTCATTTAAAGCGGTATTCTCGCATATGGAACTGACGGAGTGCCGGTGGATGGCGCACGACGGGCAGCAGCCGGACTGACGGATCGGAGAGCAAAAAGTGAAGAAAAGTGATAAAAAGAGCAGACATATCATTCTGAAAATCCTGCTGGCCCTGGTGATCCTGGCAGCGGTCTACATAGGGAAGAATGTATATGACATCTGTGCGTTCAGTACGGTTGACGAAGCGTGCCGGGCGGATACCGCGATCATCCTCGGGGCTGCGGTGTACGGGGATGAGCCGTCGCCCGTATACAGGGAGCGGATCAATCACGGGGTGACGCTGTATCGGGAGGGATATGTGGATCAGCTGATCGTCACCGGAGGATCGCCTGACGACTCGGAGAAGACAGAGGCGGCAGTCGCAAAAGAATATCTGGTGTCACAGGGAATCCCGGCTGAAGACATTCTGACGGAAGATCAGTCTTCGATCACGCAGGAAAATCTGGAAAATGCCAAAGTGATCATGGACGGGAACCATTTGGAGACGGCGGTGATCGTCAGCGACCCGCTGCATATGAAACGCGCGATGCTGCTGGCAGAGGATGCGGGGATCACGGCGTACAGTTCACCGACGCCTACCACGCGGTATATCAGTATGAGGACGAAGATCCCGTTTCTGGCGAGAGAGACATTTTATTATATCGGATATCAGTGGTACCGGCTGTTCGTTTAAAGGGGGCATTTATGAAACTTCACTATATGGGGAAATACAACCTTGATCCGGATTCCCTGCCGCACGGGGATCATATGCCCGGAGCCGTACAGTTTAAAGAGGCAGGGAGTTCAGGGGAACTTGGAGTGCTGGCCAATGTGCTGTGTATTGTGATCATGGTCATACTTGTGGCCCTCGCATTGATATGTGGGCGGTTTGATTTCAGTTTTAAGAGTGACTGGCGGAAGATATCGGAGGCATGTCTGGTTTTTCTGATCACACTTTTCCCGCACGAACTGCTCCATGCGGTCTGTTTCAGACGGGACGTCTATCTGTATACAAATCTGATGCAGGGAATGTTGTTTGTTGTCGGACCGGAGACGATGAGCAAAAGCAGATTTATCTTTATGTCTCTGCTTCCGAATCTTGTGTTTGGTCTGATCCCATATCTGGCAGGAATGATCTTTCCGGATCTGAAGATGCTTTTGATGGTTGGCATCCTCGGGATCGGAGCAGGAGCCGGAGACTACTATAATGTTTTCAATGCAGTTACACAGATGCCGCGCGGGGCCAGGACATATCTGTACAAGTTTCATTCATACTGGTATATGCCGGAGGGTGGAAAGGAATAGAAGCTTTGATACATACAATAAAATTCATGGACAATTTCTATATTTTTGACAACGGGATGGTCCGTCAGTTCCTGATCACAGGGTCGGGCCGGAATATATCAGCCGCAATCAGGAGGACGCCATCGCTATGAGGAACGGAAAACTTCCGGGAACGCCCCATCCGGAAATGCCGTGTATCACTTATCAGGGGAAATGGACTGCATTTTATGGAGAAAGAAACGATTGAGATCCGTCAGGTAACGGAAAATAAAAAGGCGTATCTGGAGCTGCTCCTTCTCGCGGATGAGCAGGAGAGCATGATCGACCGGTATCTGGACAGAGGAACGATGTATGTTCTGGAAGATGATGGCGTGAAGGCGGAGTGTGTGGTCACAGACGAAGGAAATGGGATCCTGGAGATCAAGAATCTCGCCGTAGTCCCGGACTGTCATCGGCAGGGGTATGGGCGTCACATGATCCGTTTTCTGGAAGAGACATACAGGAGCAGATGCGGGATCCTGAAGGTCGGTACAGGAGACAGTCCGCTTACTGTTCCGTTCTATGAAGCGTGCGGTTTTGTGAAGTCATATGTGGTTCCTGGGTTCTTTACGGAGCATTATGACCATCCGGTCTATGAAGGCGGGAAACAGCTGGTGGACATGATTTATTTACAGAAAAAACTGTGAATGGAAATTATTAAGACAGGAGAAAAGTGTAATGGATGAAAAAAATATCGTAGAAGAACAGAATATTATACCAGAAGAAAAGCCGGTGACGCCTTCGGTTGATATCGCGCTGCTGGCCCGGTGGGTCCGTGTCCTTTTCTGGCTCATTATCGCATCGCTGCTGATCTCTTTTCTGACAGGAGAGACAATATCCGAGACAATGCCGGTTGTGGCAGCAGCAGCGCAGATCGCCAATATTCTTGTCGTAGCATTTTACGGATTCGTACTGCTTAAAATGTCTGCTGAAGCGATCCGGTACCGCGGTGCGGCAATCTGTCATTTTATTTCAGCGGCTTTCAGCCTCGCGCTGTTCCCGATATCTGCGGATGTGGAAAATCCGCTGGTTGTCATCGCAGCTCTGCTCGCTGTCGTGATCGACATAATCGGTGAGTATTACGAATATATGGGCCATACCGATGTACTTGTTGATGTGGACCGGGAACTTTCCGGAAAATGGTTCAAATTGTGGAAGTGGTATCTGATCACATTCCTTGGGATCTTTGCGGGCACGATCCTGACCGTCCTGATCGCGCTTCTTGGTATGCTGGTCATGCTTGTGTGTACGATCGGTACGTTAATCGTGAGTATTTTGAAGGTTGTGTATATTTATAAAATGGCAAACGTTTTAAAAAAGGCATGAGGGTTAATGCAATGATCAGAAGAATGCAGTTTACAGATCTGGATAAAGTATCACAGATCTGGCTGGAATCCAATAAAGAGGCGCACGGGTTTATTCCGGCGGAATACTGGGAATCTCATTTACAGTCTGTAAAAACCGCCCTTCTGCAGGCGGAAGTTTATGTATATGTTAATGAACGCCGGGATGAAATCCTTGGCTTTATCGGCATGAACGGAGAATACATAGAGGGAATCTTTGTAGACGGCAGGGCGCGGTCCCTTGGGATCGGACGGGAGCTTCTGGAGTTTGTGAAAGTGAAAAAAGACAGGCTGAAGCTTCATGTATATGTGAAAAATGAGCGAGCGGTCCGGTTTTACAAGCGGGAAGGCTTCCGGATCATCAGGACATTGATCGACGAGGGTACCGGTGAGGAAGAATATATTATGATATACGGGCCTGCAGGCTCTGCTGTCTAAGATATGGATCTGGGAAAGGAAATAAGCTTATATGAAGTTAAAAAATATACTGATCGTTGTTGATGATATTGAAAGATCGAAGAAATTTTACCGGGACCTGTTCGGCCTGGAGACAGTACTGGATAATGACGGCAATGTGATCCTGACAGAAGGGCTTGTCCTGCAGGACAAAAATATCTGGAAAGGTTTTCTCAAAAAGGATATCATTCCGGAAAGTAATTCCGCAGAACTGTACTTTGAGGAGAAAGATATCGAAGGGTTTGTGAGCAGGCTGGAGCAGATTTATCCGGATGTACAGTATGTAAACCGACTGATGACCCATGAATGGGGACAGAAAGTGGTCCGGTTTTATGATCCAGACGGAAATCTGATCGAAGTCGGGACGCCAATGTGAGTTCTTCGATCTGATATGAGGATCCGTATCCGCGAAAAAGAATGAATGGAAGTGAGGGAGAGAAGATGGAGAGATGCCCGTGGTGTATGTGCAATGAGAAGATGATCCGCTATCACGATGAGGAGTGGGGCGTACCGGTGCATGACGACCGGAAGCAGTTTGAGTTTCTGATGATGGAAGTGATGCAGTGCGGACTGAACTGGAACATGATGATCCAGAAGCGGGAGATCTTCCGGCAGTGCTTTGACAATTTTGATTTCGACAAAGTGGCGGCGTATGGGGAAGAGGATATTGAACGTATCTTCGATACAGAAGGGATGATCCGTTCCAGGAGAAAGGCGGAGGCCGTGATCCACAATGCCCGCTGCTTTCAGAAGATACGGGATGAGTTCGGCTCATTCAGCGATTATATCTGGGGATTTACAAAAGGAAAAACGTATCTCTATACCGGACATGAGCGCGGGGAGATGCCCGCAAGGAACGGTCTGTCTGACCGGATCAGCGCCGATCTTAAAAAGCGGGGGCTGAAGTATATGGGATCGATCACTGTCTATTCCCATCTGCAGGCATGTGGGATCATCAACGATCATCTGGAAACATGTTTCCGGTATCAGGAACTCCTGGATATGACGGATGCTGTCCGCAAAAGAAGAGATAAAGAGCAGTAGTCGAACGGAGAAATACAAGACAGTTGGATGATCTGTATGGTGCGGATCATCATTAGTGAGAAAGGAGAGGAAAGCATAATATGATCTCAGTTTTAAACAGTGTTGTTCTGGCTGTGATGGCGCTTTTATTGTCGGGCTGGGTGATCTTCTGTGCAATACAGTTTTTCCGCTTCAGCAGAAATATGGTGGCTTCCGGAGATTTTACAGCGCATGTACAATGTGAAAAGTGCGGTACGAAATATGACGTCAGCGCGGCGGAATTCTCGAAGAGTTTTGTTTCAAAATATAAAAGAGTGACCCGGACGAGGATAGAGGGAGGGGCATTTGTAAACCGCCCCCGTTACAGTTTTTATGCAAAGAAATTTTATTGCCCGAAGTGCGGGAAAAGAAGATATGCACAGATACTCAATGTAAATGAGCTTAACGGCATGATGGAAAAACCTATGCTCCGGGCGGGAATGCGATGGCTTGTCTATATGTGCATCGGCGGCATGATCATACTGGCAGTGGCGGCAATCCCCATGCACTTTATAAATCAGGCCAGGGAGCAGCATGTTGAAGAACTGAAAGAACAGCGGTATGAGGAGTTCAAAGAAAGGTATGGATTTTAGAGAAACGAGGACGGATAAAATTCTGGAATATTTGTGCAGGATCATACTTGCAGGAACGCTGGTGTTCCTTATTGCCTACTGGTCCCGGATCCCGGATCAGATCCCGACACATTATAATGCGGCCGGTGAGTTTGACAACTGGGGCGGCAAAGGGATGATCTGGTTTATAGTGATTATGTCATGGGTGATGTATCTGGGGATCACTTTTGTAGAAAAGTATCCTGAGATATGGAATACCGGTGTGAAGATTACGAAGAAAAATGCAGAAAAAGTATATCGACTGCTGAAATATCTGATCCGTACATCGAAACTGATCATGGTGGCTGTATTTTGTTCGCTGGCAGTTTTTTCTGCGCTGGCAAGTCCATTGCCGGCGTGGTGGACGGCAGTGTACTTTATACTTCTGATCGGGAATGCGGTTTTCTGGCTGGTGAGGATTATCATGGCGCGAAAATAAAATATAGACATCGCTTTGTGAAAAATGATACAATATTTCTGTTATGAAACCGGGGATTCCTGACGGGAGGCGGCGGGATGCAGATTACGGATTTACGGATACGGAATTTCAGATCGATCAGGGACATGCAGATCAGTGATATTGAAAATGCCCTGATCCTGGTCGGTAAGAACGACACGGGCAAGACGGCCGTCCTGGATGCCGTGCGCGCTGCGGGCGGCGATTATACGGTCAGGGCGGAAGATTTCCGTGAGGATTTCCCGAATGTGGAAGTTTCTGTAAGGCTGCGGATCGAGGAAGATGACCTGAAGCGGTTCCATCGGTTCGGCATGGTGAGCGCGTACCGGAGATATGATTCCTGGTACCGGGATTTCTGCAGAAAGCTGCCCTCATATGAGCCGGACGGGGAAGCGTCCGGCGGGGTGCTGGTTTTCGATTTTTCGGCCAACCGGGAAGGGCGTGTCCGGTACAGTGACGGGCATCAGAAGAATAATGCCTATATCCCTCAGATCTTCCCGCATATTTATTTTATGGATACGCAGCGGAATCTGAAGCGATTCCAGGATGCGCTCCTTCTGATGCAGGAGGACGATCTGCTGAAGCAGATGCGGTCCGGCTGCTGTATGTTTGATGTGGCAAAGGAATGCAACCGCTGCTTTTCCTGCATCGGCCTGATCCACAAGAAACCGACGGAAGAGCTGAATGCGTTTGAAGCGGCGAAGCTTCTGGAATATAAACTTTACAACCTGAACCTGGATGCGTTTTCGAGGAAAGTGAATGATATTTTCCGGAGAAACGGCGGGCGCGATGAGATCGTGTACGCAATGGATCTGGATATCGAGCAGACGCTGTCTGTGACGGCGGGCGTCCGTCAGGCCGGATACCAGGAGATCCGGCCGGCAAAGAGCATGGGAAAGGGCATGCGTAGTATCTACATGCTTTCCCTGCTGGAAGCGTACGAAGAGGACGGCATGAAGAACGCGGATATCATTATGGTGGAAGATCCGGAGATCTTCCTTCATCCGAAACTCCAGAAAGTGTCCGGGGATATCCTGTACAGGCTGTCGCGGAAGAACCAGGTGCTTTTTTCCACCCATTCCCCGAACCTGCTGTCCAATTTTAACAGCCGGCAGATCCGGCAGGTCTATCTGGATGACGAGGGAATGTCCGACGTGAAGGAGCGGACGGATATCAGCGCGGTGCTGGATGATCTGGGCTATTCCGCCAATGACCTGATGAATGTAAATTTTGTGTTTATTGTGGAGGGCAAACAGGACAAGAGCCGGCTGCCCCTTCTGATCCGGAAGTACTATGGCGAGACGTATGACGAGGATGGAAATCTTTCACGGATCGCCATTATCACGACCAATAGCTGCACGAATATCAAGACTTACGCGAACCTGAAGTACATGAACCAGATCTATATCCGGGATAATTTCCTGATGATCCGGGACGGCGACGGGAAGGATAGCGGGGAGCTGAAGCGTCAGCTCTGCCGTTATTATGAAGAGCGCAATGCAGAAGACATTGACCGGCTGCCTCGGGTGACGGAGAAAAATGTACTGATCCTGAAGTACTATTCGTTTGAAAATTATTTCCTTGACCCTAAGGTAATGGCCAGGATCGGCGTGTTGGACAGCGAAGATCAGTTTTATGAGATCTTTCTTGAAAAATGGCACGAATACCTCTACCGTCTGCGAAGCGGCGAGAAGCTGCGGACGGTTGTCGGACATGATTTCGAAACGCCGGATGATGTGAAGGGGCACATGGAGGAGATCCGCATCCATCTGCGCGGACACAACCTGTATGATATTTATTACGGCCGTTATAAAGACCGGGAACGGGAGATCCTGGGGCGCTATATCGATGAAGCGCCGCGGGAAGATTTCGCGGATATCCTGGATTCTATTGACCGTTTTATCTATTTTGAGAGCAGAAAGAAATGAGTGGAGACATTGGTAATTCCGGAAAAGAAAGGACGCATGCTATGAAAGCGACGGTGCTGCTTGACAATATCGGGACGGAGGTGCTTACTGGTGACTGGGGGCTTAGTTTCTATATTGAGTATGCGGGAAAGAAGATCCTGCTGGACGCGGGCGGCGAATCCTGCCTTTTTGCGGAAAACGCCCGGAAGCTGGGCTTAAGTCTTGCGGATGTGGACTGTGCGGTGCTGTCTCACGCCCATTATGACCATGCGGACGGAATGACGGCGTTTTTTGAAGAAAACCGGACGGCAAAACTGTTTTTGCAGGCTTCCTGCGGCGAGAACTGCTGGCGGGTCAAAGAAGACCATATGAAATACATCGGCATCCGGACCGGGATGCTGGAAGCGTACCGGGACCGGCTGTGCCGGGTACAGGGAGATATGGAGCTCCTGCCCGGCGTCCGGCTGATCGGACATCACACGCCGGGGCTTAAAAAAGCGGGAAAACGGGAGAAGATGTTCCTGAAAGACGGGGAGAACTGGGTGACCGACTGTTTTGCCCATGAGCAGAGCCTGGTATTCGAATTGGAGGACGGCATCGTTATATTCAACAGCTGCTCCCACGGAGGTGCGGACAATATTATCCGGGAAGCGGCGGCAGTGTACCCGGGGAGACGGATCCGGACCATGGTAGGCGGCTTCCACCTGCACAATAAAACCGATGAATATATCCGTGCGCTGGCGCACCGCATGCGGGAGACCGGCGTGGAGGAGATCTACACCGGGCACTGTACCGGCGAGAACGGATACCGGGTGCTCCGGGAAGAACTGGGCGGCATGGCGCATCAGCTTCATGTCGGCCTTGAGATGGAATTTTAGTGATCAATCAGGATAAAGGACGAGAGAAGAAGTGACAGATATTTTATTAACAGCAACAGGAGCCTGCCTGGCAGGCTTCCTGTTAGATTTTTTGTTCGGGGATCCGGTCCGGCTCTATCATCCGGTGCGGATCATCGGAAACGGGATCGCGCTCGGGGAACGCCTGCTCCGGAAACGGTGCGGACAGGATAAACGCAGGCTGATCGCAGCGGGCGGTGTCCTGTGGGTGTGTATCGCGGCCCTTTCATTCCTGGTCCCGCTGGCGGCGCTGATTCTTGCATACAGGGTCCATCCGGCGCTCTGGTTCGCGTTGGAGGCGTTCTGGTGCTTTCAGATCCTGGCGGCCCGTTCCCTGTGCAGGGAGAGCGGAAAAGTGTATGACCGTCTGAAGGAGAATGATCTGCCCGGCGCCAGGAAAGCCGTTTCCATGATCGTGGGCAGGGATACGGAAAATCTGACTGCAGAAGGCGTGACGAAAGCGGCCGTGGAGACGGTGGCGGAGAATACCTCGGACGGGGTGACCGCGCCCCTGATCTTTCTGCTGATCGGCGGCGCGCCGCTTGGCTTTCTGTATAAAGCAGTCAATACGATGGATTCCATGCTGGGATATAAGAACGATGCATACCTGTATTTCGGGCGGATCCCGGCGAAAATGGATGATGTTTTCAATTATATTCCGTCCAGGCTGACGGCGCTTTTTATGATTGCCGCGGCAGGATTATGCGGAATGGACGGCCAAAACGCATGGCGGATCTGGCGCAGGGACAGCCGGAAACATGCCAGCCCCAATTCCGCGCAGACGGAAGCGGCATGCGCGGGCGCCCTGCGGGTGAAGCTGGCCGGAGACGCATATTATTTCGGGAAGCTGTATAAGAAAGATTCTATCGGGGACGGGATCCGCCCCATTGAGCCGGAAGATATCAGAAGAGCCGGACGGCTCATGTATGTGACGGCGGCGCTGATGCTGGCGGCGGGGATCCTGCTCAGGTGCGGCCTGGTGCTTGCCCTCGGATGATAGACCAAAACAGATAACAGGAGACAGATTATGATATACGGACACGGAGGAGATATCTATACGCATAAGCCGGACCTTGATTTTTCCGTAAATGTGAATCCGCTGGGACCGCCGGAAGGCGTGGTCAGGGCGGCAAAGCAGGGAGCGGAGCGGATGGCGGCCTATCCGGACAGCTGGTGCAGGATGCTTCGGGAGAAGCTGTCGCTAAAACAGGGCATCGCAGAGGATCATTATGTATTCGGAAACGGGGCGGCGGATCTGATCTACCGGCTGGCGCTGGCGGAGAAGCCGGGGCGGGCGCTGATTCCGATTCCTGCATTTTCCGAATATGAGCAGGCGCTGAAAACGGTCGGATGCAAGATTACATATTATGAGACGAAACCTGAGAGTTGCTTCTGTATAGATGAACATTTTCTGAAGGAACTGGAAGCGCAGTATGATATGGTGTTTCTCTGTTCGCCGACCAATCCGTCCGGACAGGTGATCGGGAAAGAACTGCTGATGGAGATCGCTAAGATCTGCAAAGACCGCAGGATCCGGTTGGTGCTGGACGAGTGCTTTATCGGATTCCTGGAGAATGCGGATGAACGGTCCATGCTGAGAGAGACTGAGCGGTATCCGCACTTGTTTCTGCTTCGGGCATTTACGAAGATCTATGCCATGCCTGGAATGCGTCTGGGATACGGCGTCTCTTCCGACCGGGACCTGCTGGAGCGGATGGAGGAAGCCGGACAGCCCTGGAGCGTCTCTGTCCCGGCGCAGATGGCCGGGCTCGCCGCGCTGGATGAGGATGACTATGTGTCTGAAGCGCAGGGACTGGTGCGCGTGGAGCGGGAGTTCCTTGAAGCTGAACTGACAGGAATGGGAATTGATTTTATTTCTTCTGATGCAAATTTCATTCTCATACATGAGGAGACAGATCTTTTTAACCGGCTCAGATCCGTCGGGATCCTGATCCGGGACTGTGCAAATTATCCGGGACTTGGAAGGGGATGGTACCGGATCGCCGTGCGGACGCGTGAGGAAAATTTGCGTCTGATGTCTGCGATAAGAGAGATAGAGGAGGCCGGAAAATGAAAGGTTCGATCATGATACAGGGGACCATGTCCAATGCCGGGAAGAGTGTGCTCGCAGGCGGACTCTGCCGGGTGCTCCGTCAGGATGGATACCGCGTGGCCCCTTTTAAATCCCAGAATATGGCGCTCAATTCCTTTATCACCCGGGACGGGCTGGAGATGGGGCGTGCCCAGGTGATGCAGGCGGAGGCGGCCGGGATCGAACCGGACGTGGCCATGAACCCGATCCTGCTCAAGCCGACCAACGACACCGGCTCCCAGGTGATCATTAACGGCCGGTCCGTCGGCAATATGTCTGCGGTGGAATATTACCGGCATAAAAAAGAATATATCCCTTATATCATGGAAGCTTATGAGAAACTGAGGCGGCAGTACGATGTGATCGTGATCGAGGGGGCGGGCAGCCCGGCAGAGATCAATCTGAAGCAGGATGATATTGTAAATATGGGACTGGCAGAGCTTGTGGACGCACCGGTCCTGCTGGCCGGGGATATCGACCGGGGCGGTGTATTTGCCCAGCTCATCGGGACGGTCATGCTGCTGGAAGAACAGGAGCGGCAGCGCATCAGGGGACTGATCATCAATAAGTTCCGCGGAGACGTCTCCATCCTGGAGCCGGGGCTGCGCATGCTGGAGGAGCGGGCCGGGATCCCTGTGACGGGGGTGGTCCCGTATTTTCATCTGGACATTGATGAAGAGGACAGCCTGACCGAACGTTTTCAGAAGAAAGACGGGGCGGGACTTTTAGAGATTGCAGTGATCCGGCTCCCCAGGATCTCGAATTTTACAGATATTGCCCCGCTGGAGGCCATGGAAGAAGTAAATGTCAGGTATGTCTCCTCGCCGGCGGAGTTCGGATCGCCGGATGCGGTCATCCTGCCGGGCAGCAAGAATACCATACAGGATCTGCTCTGGATGCGCCAGAACGGACTGGAGGCGAAGATATTAAGGCACGCTTCTTCGGGCGGCCTTGTATTCGGCATCTGCGGCGGCTATCAGATGCTGGGAGAGGAAGTAGCCGATCCCTTCGGGGCGGAGCAGAAAGGGGCTGTCCGGGGGATGGGGCTTCTGCCGGTGCGGACTGTTTTCAGTGAAGAGAAGACGCGAACGCGGGTCGAAGGGCGGTTTCTGAACCCGGGCGGGATCCTGCAGGAATTAAATGGAACCGCATTTGAAGGATATGAGATCCATATGGGTGAGAGCGTCCTTCTGGAGTCTGCTGAAGCCGGCAGGACCGGCGGCCGGGCGCTTGTGGAATTCTCCGCCCTGCAGGAGCCGGGGCGCAAAGCGCATACCGACGGCGCCTGGAGCGGGAATGTATACGGATGCTACGTCCACGGGATCTTTGACGCGCCGGGGTGCGCGAAAGGATTCGTAAGCGCCCTGCTGAAAGAAAAAGGATATGATCCGTCCCGGATCAAAGTGACGGACTGGAAGGCATACAAGGAAGAGCAGTATGATAAGCTGGCGGACATTATCCGGGCAAGCCTGGATATGGAACGCATTTATCAGATCATTGAAACAGGGAAATAGGAAGGAAATTCGATGCAGAAAACAGTAAGGATTGGAAGCAGGGAAAGCCTGCTGGCGGTGAGGCAGGCAGAGATCATCCGGGACCAGATCCTGCGGCTCTGCCCGGAAATGGAAGTCGAGATCGTGACCATGAAAACGACCGGGGATAAGATCCTGGATAAAAGCCTGGCGAAGATCGGCGGCAAAGGGCTTTTTGTAAAAGAACTGGACCGGGCGCTCATGGACGGACGGATCGATATCGCGGTCCACAGCTTAAAAGATGTGCCCATGGAGGAGAACCCGGATTTCCCGATCCTGGCCTGCGGGCGGCGGGAGGATCCCAGGGATGTGCTCCTTCTTAAGCCCGGACTTCAAAAACTGCCGGAAGACGGTGTGGTCGGCACATCCAGCAGCCGGCGGATGATCCAGATGAAACGGCTCTTCCCGGGCTGCTCTTTTCGCGGGATCCGGGGGAATGTCCAGACCCGGCTGCGGAAACTTGAGACAGAAGGATATGACGGTACGCTTTTGGCGGCAGCCGGATTAAACCGCCTTGATATGGCGCATGTGATCGGAAAATATTTTTCCGTGGATGAGATCATCCCGGCGGCGGGGCAGGGCATTCTGGCTGTCCAGGGCAGGAAAGACGCACGCTGGGAGTGGCTGGATCAGATCAATGACCGGGACGCACGCGCAGCGGCGGAGGCGGAGCGGCAGTTCATCCGTGCGGTCGGCGGAGACTGTACGTCTCCCTGTGCGGCGCATGCGCAGATCCATGGCAGTGAGCTGAAGCTGACCGGATTATATTACAGTGAAAATTCAGCGGACTATGCGACGGATACGATCATAAGCGAGATCTCAAAGGCGCGTCAGGCAGGGGAAGAACTGGCGCAGAAAATGATGAGCCGGGCAGCATGCTGACCGGGAAAGAAAGAGGCTATATGGAAACAGGAAAGAATCATTCAGAAAAATATACAGGACCGGCCGGGAAAGTCTGGCTGGCCGGGGCCGGGCCGGGCGATGCGGGCCTGCTCACGGTGAAGGCCGCGGAGTTGATCGAAAGTGCGGATGTGATCGTCTATGACGCTCTTATCAGCACTGAGATCCTGAGCCGTATCCCGCCGGAAACGGAAGTGATCTATGTGGGCAAGCATGCAGGAAACCATCCGGTGCCCCAGGATGAGATCAACCGGATCCTGGTGCGGGAAGCGAAAAAAGGCAAAAAAGTGCTCCGTCTTAAAGGCGGAGATCCGTTCGTCTTCGGGCGGGGCGGTGAAGAACTGGAAGAACTGATCCGGGAAGGCATTTCCTTCGAAGTGGTCCCGGGCATCACATCTTCCGTGGCGGTGCCCGCCTATGCGGGAATCCCGGTCACGCACCGGGATTATACCTCTTCCTTCCATGTGATCACCGGACACGCCAGAAAGGACGGGACGCTCAGTATTGACTTTGAGTCCCTGGTGAAACTGAACGGAACGCTTGTGTTTCTGATGAGCATATCTTCTATGGGAATGATCCTGGATGGACTGATGAACGCCGGAATGCCGCCCGAGATGCCGGCCGCTGTGCTGGAGCGGGGGACCACTGCGCGTCAGAGAAGAGTGACGGCTACGGTGGGAACATTAAAAGAAGAGGCGGACCGGGCCGGGATCCGCACGCCGGCCATCATCCTTGTAGGAAAAGTCTGCGCCCTTTCCGAACAACTGCACTGGGCGGAAGACCGGCCTCTTGGCGGACGGCAGTTCCTGCTTACAAGGCCCCGCCAGAATATGTCTGTTCTTGCAGGACGACTGAGGGATCTGGGGGCGCAGGTCATTGAGATGCCGGCGATCCGGACAGAGATGATCACGCCAAATGAACCTTTGCGGGAGGCGCTCGTGAGGTTCGCCGAGATGAAACAGCAGAAGTGGCTTGTCTTCACAAGCCCGATCGGGGTGTCTGTATTTTTTGATCTGATCCGGGAGATGCGGATGGATCTTCGGGATATATTTGGACAAAATCGTGTGAAGATCGGCGCCATTGGATCCGCTACCGGGGCCGCGCTTGAAAAGCACGGTCTGTTTCCGGATGCGGTGCCGGACGTTTACAGCGCGGGACAGCTTGGTGAAAAACTGGCGGAGACCGCAGAAGCCGGGGATCATATCCTGATCGTCCGTGCCGAAAAAGGATCCGAAGAACTGATCCCGCCCCTTACAGAGGCGGGGCTTGAGGTTGCGGATATCCCGCTGTACCGCACGGTATACGAGATGGATCCGCTGCTCAGGGACGAGACAGCGGAATTGTTCCGGAACGGAGAGATCGATGCCGTGACATTTACAAGCGGCTCCACTGTCCGCGGATTTGTGGCTGCAATGGATGCCGGGGATGAAAAGCCGGGACTGGATTTCAGCCGGATCCGCGCCGTGTGCATCGGGGAGCAGACTGCACGTGCCGCAGCGGAATACGGAATGCAGACCACGACCGCAAAGCAGGCGTCCATGGATGCGATGGTGGAGAAGATACTGGAACTGTACGGCCGGGGATGAAATCAGAAAACCGGCAGAAGAGCCTGTTAATCGGTATATTTGTCAACTATTTTATAAATCAAAAACAGCACAAGTATGATTAATGCTGCAAGTGCAAGATGAATATAAAATAGCTTAAAAGTTAATACCATTTTAACTATAAGGGACAATACAAGTGTGACAGCGATCAAAACCCCAAAGCCGATGTCCCATGAATGAGAGTCCTGAAAAGAATGCCTGCAGAGATAATTAATAAGTCTTTCAGCTGCAAATATGATCAACAGTCCGCTCAGAAGATCTCCGGCTGTTACGGGACAGTAAAATGTCCGGAATATGCCTGCTGCAATACGGACAGAGCTCCCGAAAGTCCAGATGACAAGCAGGACGATCATTGCAGGAAGCAGATCTCGTATGTGACCGAGTATTTTCTCCTTTACACTTAACGGCGGAAGCTCTTTTACGATGTTGTCGCAGAATTCGCGGTAGTCGGGTCCGATAACATCATTTGCAGAACTGCCGCGCTGTTCTCCGTCGATCAGCATCCGTGTTACATCGCTGCGGATCATTTCCTGCTGATACATCGTAATCGGCATACCGCGAAGATAAACGATAATATCGGTCAGAACATGCTGTCCCTCTTCGGACAGCAGATCATTCATCCGGTTATTTTCTTTAAGTAAGTCTTTTACACGTCTGCTCATGGTTTCTCCTCCATTATATCTGCAAAAAGATGTTCCACAGCATTTGAAAGTTCACGATAATTTTCGGTGAAGTCCAGCAATTCCCCGCGGCCTTTTTCTGTCAGGAAATAATATTTCCGTTTCGGTCCGAAGTCGGACTGACGATAGACGGCAGAGATCATTCCGTTTTTCTCCAGACGGAGAAGAAGGGGATAGATCGTTCCTTCAGCAATCTCTCCGAAACCGTAAGTTTCAAGCTGTTTTGATATTTCATAACCATAGGTTTCATTTTTGCTGATGATGGCCAGAATACAACCTTCAAGAGTTCCTTTCAGCATTTGAGATGGTATCATATTACACCTGCCTTGTAATACAAAGTAGCTTTACTATATTGTAAAGCAAAGTAGCACCTGTGTCAATATATAATAATACCGTCAGCCTGTATGACTGACGGCATTTTGCGCGATAAACCCAAATAGATTATTCTTTCCAGTACTTCAGCATATAGCTCTCAGTATCTTCCGGGGAAAGATCATATTTTTCCTGTATTTTTGCGAAAGTCTCTTCCCGGGATAAATTGAGTTCCTGAAGAGTGGATATGAGTTGTAAAATTCCGGTATCAATTCCATCATGAAAGCCAGTATCATATCCGTCAGTCGAGCCTTTAATGTATCCATCTGCAGAACCTTTATTATATCCTCTTCATATCCTTCATGCCTTAATGTTTTATCGTGCAGCTCTTTATCGTATGTTTCCAAGATCATCTGGATCACCTCTGCTTTTTGGTCGGTCAGGATATCCTTAAGAATGTTGCCGTTTATACAGATGTCTACGGCGTTTGCCACGGACTGGTCGAAGTCTGTGCCGGAAGTAAGTTCCTGCCGGACAGTTTCGACGAAAACAGCATATTCGCGGAGTCTTTGACACTTCTCCATCAGTTCTTTATTATGCCCGTAATTAATGTTCAGCATGGTTGCGATACATTCCAGGGCGGGAGTTCGGGAAACAGGCGGTGCCTTGAACATGTCCGACAGTTTTAATTCCTGCCGGTCCGGTTCTTTTTCCGTCCCGTTGTAAAATACAAAATACTGCGGGAAGGGGAGCTCTTTCAGCGAGGAAGTATAAATGTCAATCTCATTTTTAACGATATATTTTTCGTAAAGCCTGCACAGGTAGATCAGTCCGCGTACCGGCATGTTTGGATTAAAGGTACTCTGATGTTCATACAGGTTCATCATGCCGCTGATGAGAAATGAGATATCGGTCTTCTTTCTTCTGGAATACCATTCGGAAGAGTCCGTCCTTGTACTCCCTGTTTGCAATGGGATAATCCTGATCGTTATGTAGTTTTCGGTTCAATAATTACACCTCCATTATAGAAAAAAAGTGGACAGTTGCAACCTTTTGCGTGCGTAATGCAGTGAAAGGAACAGCTGGCGGAAACCGCCGGATGTGGTCTGCAGGACCAGATAAAATTTGAACAATGACAGAGAAAGAAAAATCCCTGCCGGATGTTTGTCTATTATAGACCCCGGCAGGAGAGAAATCAATGTGGCAGAATGCACAATCTTTTGTACTGTTTTTTTACGTTGTCTACAGCAGTGGTTTCAGACACCGGACAATCTGTTCCACCGTCGCAACATAGGTATCTGTATCAGCCTGCGGATTGTTCAGATAGGCGTGGTATGCGCCCTGTATGCAGTAGGATATCAGGAGCTGCTTTGACATGTCATTTCTGAATTCCGGATATTTATGAAAAAGCATTTCTTTCAGCGCGGTGTCGAGCCGGTATCCGAGATGGCTCTGTTCCCGTCCGGAAAAAAGGATCCGGATAAGTGAGATCTGCGACATGAATGCCAGGCAGAGTTCCCGTGTATAGATATCTGATTTTTCGGGAGTATAGTCTTTCAGGTGACCGATGCTCCCGATGATCGAGGCGACGGTTTCCTGTTCCATCGTTTCGGACAGGGCGTAGATGTCCTCGTAATGAGAATAAAAAGTCGACTTATTGATCATTGCGAGCTCACAGAGTTCTTTTACGGTGATCTTTTCAAGGGGCTTTTTTGAGCGCAGTTCAATGAACGCATTTTTAATGGCATGTTCTGTTTTCTGAATACGAAGATCCATAATATGTTTTCAGCCTTTCCGGATCCTTCTGCGGAATCCTGAGAATCATTTAATCCGACAATTTCAGACAAGAGTTGGTTATCCGACGCTTATCCGGAACTGCCGGTGTATTTCTGTATGTATTAAGGGTATCCTCATTATAGGACAAAAACCGACGGGTGTCGATTATTTCACGATGAAAAGGAGTAAAAACATGGATTACTACGGCTTCTATACAGGAAAATGTTTTGACGCGTATAAATATCTGGGCGCGCATGTCCGGTTCAAAGAAAGGGGACGGGGGCGGGAGACCGTCTTTCGCACGTTCGCACCGATGGCGTCGCGGATCGCGGTGATCGGGGAATTCAATGACTGGACGGAGAGTCCGATGGAGAAGGTCTATGACGGGAATTTCTGGGAATTTGTTTCGGATCAGGCGAAGCCCGGCATGATGTATAAGTACCGGATCTATGACCGGACAGGAAATTACGTAGATCACTGCGACCCGTACGGATACGGGATGGAACTCAGGCCCAATACAGCGTCTGTTATCCGGGAGACGGATGCGTACCGGTTCCGGGATGAGAAGTGGATGAAGGGCAGATCCGACCACCGGGCAAAGCCGCTGAACATATATGAGGTACATTTCGGATCGTTTAAGAAGCCGGGAGAGGAGCCGGACGCCTGGTATGATTATGAGGAGATGGCAGATATCCTGATCCCGTACGTGAAGGAAAACGGATACAATTATGTGGAGATCATGCCGCTGAATGAGTACCCGAGCGACGAATCCTGGGGGTATCAGGGAACCGGATTCTACAGTCCCACATCCCGGTACGGGACGGCGGATCAGCTGCGGGGGTTCGTGGACGCCTGCCACCGGGAGGGGATCGGTGTGATCCTGGATTTTGTGCCGGTGCATTTCGCGGTGGACGGATACGCGCTGGCCGATTATGACGGCACGGCGCTCTATGAATACCCGCACAATGACGTGGGATACAGTGAGTGGGGCAGCCGGAACTTCATGCATTCCAGGGGCGAAGTGCGAAGCTTCCTGCAGTCGGCGGCGGAATACTGGCTTACTGAATACCATATGGACGGGCTCAGGATGGACGCCATCAGCCGGGCCATTTACTGGCAGGGCATGCCGGAGCGGGGCGTGAATTCCAATGCAGTGGAATTTCTGAAATATATGAACCAGGGACTGAAAGCGCGCCATCCGGATGTGATCCTGGCGGCGGAAGATTCTACGTCATTCCCGGGCGTGACGAAACCGGTGGAAGAGGGCGGTCTGGGCTTTGATTACAAATGGGATATGGGCTGGATGAACGATACCCTTGATTATTTCCGGACTGCGCCGGAATACCGGGCGAGGGATTATCATAAGCTGACCTTTTCCATGGCCTATTATTATGACGAACGGTATCTTCTGCCGCTGTCCCACGATGAGGTGGTACACGGGAAGGCCACGATCCTGCAGAAAATGTACGGGGATTATGAGATGAAATTCCCCCAGGCGCGGGCGTTCTACATGTATATGTATGCGCATCCGGGCAAAAAGCTGAATTTCATGGGAAATGAGCTGGGACATTTCCGGGAGTGGGATGAGAAGCGGGAACTGGACTGGGATCTTCTGGACTATCCGGCGCACCGGGAATTCCATGAATTCATGAAAGCGCTGAACCGGTTCTACCTGGATCATCCGGCATTTTCGGAAGAGGATTATGACAGAACCGGCTTCAAATGGATCGAATGCAGTGCGCAGGAGCAGTGCGTGTATGCTTTTGAGCGCCGGAGTGCAAAAGAGCGGATCGCCGCGGTCTTCAATTTTTCAGATGAGGAGCAGGAGTTCGTGGCGGATCTCGACGGGGCGGGCGTGATAAAGAAGATCTTTGACAGCGCCGGATCAGAAGACGGCGCAGAGCAGATATATGACAGGAAGAAAAACCGGTTCCGGCTGCCACCGTTCAGCGCCGGGTATTACAGCATTTCAGGCGGGAAAGTATGAAATTCTTATAAAATTCCGCGCAGGATGCTTGCAGGAGCCGCCTGCGCATATTATTATTTTCTAATGGACAGAAAATAATAATCAAGGAGATCGGACAGGGATGAAGACAATAGGAATCGACCTGGGAACAACAAACAGTTGTGTTTCTGTTGTAGAGAATAACGTGCCGGTGATCATTCCGTGCAGTACGGGCGGCCAGACGACGCCCAGCGTGGCGGCATTTACGAAGAAGGGTGAGCGGCTGGTGGGAGCGGCGGCAAAACGCCAGGCCGTGACCAATCCGGACCGGACGGTCAGCTCGGTCAAGCGCCATATGGGAACGGACTGGTCGGTCAGTATAGACGGGAAAAGCTACAATGCACAGATGATCAGCGCCATGATCCTGACGCAGTTAAAGAAGGATGCGGAAGAATTCCTCGGCGAGCCGGTGACCGACGCGGTCATCACGGTGCCGGCGTATTTTAATGACATCCAGCGGCAGGCGACGAAAGACGCCGGACGGATCGCGGGGCTTACGGTAAAGCGGATCATCAATGAGCCGACCAGCGCGGCCATGTCCTACGGGCTGGATCACGGCGAGCCGCAGAAGGTCATGGTATACGACCTGGGCGGCGGAACATTCGATGTATCCATCATAGAGATCGGGGAGGGCGTGATCGACGTCCTGTCCACATCCGGTGACAACCATCTGGGCGGCGATGATTTCGACGAGCGGATCGCGGAGTGGATCCTCCGGAATTTCAAGGCAAAGTACCGCACCGATCTGAGCAAAGATTTCTCCGCCATGCAGCGGATCCGGGAGGCGGCCGAGCAGACGAAGAAAGAGCTTTCGACTTCCTCGACCTCAAATATCAACCTGCCCTATCTGACCCAGATCAAGGGCGAGCCGGTGCATCTGGAGCTGACGCTGACCCGCGCCGTGTTCAACGAACTGATACAGGATCTGATCGAACGGACGCAGGAGCCGGTGCAAAATGCATTGAATGACGCGGGACTTCAGCCGTCCGACCTGGGACGGGTGCTGCTGGTCGGAGGGTCCACAAGGATCCCGGCCGTACAGGATATGGTGCGGCGGCTGACCGGAAAGGAGCCGTCAAGAAACATCAATCCGGATGAATGTGTGGCAAAAGGCGCGGCGATCCTTGGGAGCGCGCTGGAGGGAAACGCACTGGCGGCAGCCGGGACCGGACAGAGTCTGCTGCTTATGGATGTGACGCCTCTTAGCCTTTCCATCGAGACGCTGGGCGGTGTATCCACATGCCTGATCAAACGGAATTCTACGATACCGACCCGGTATTCCAAGATCTTTACGACCGCCGTTCCCTATCAGAGCAGCGTGGACATCCATGTGCTCCAGGGAGAACGGCCGATGGCAAAGGATAATAAAACGATCGGGAAATTCCGGCTGAAAGGGATCCGGAAAGCCATGGCCGGCGTGCCGCAGATCGAAGTGACATTTGACATCGATGTAAATGGGATCTTAAAAGTATCCGCAAAAGACCTGGATACGGGAAAAGCCCAGTCCATTACGATCACCGCGGGCGACCGGATGTCGGATGCGGAGATCGAGCAGGCAATGCAGGACGCCCGGGAGTACGCGGGACAGGATCAGCTGAGGCGTGACGCACTGGAACTGATCGGGGATGCACAGAAGACCGCAGTCCAGGCCCGCCGCGTTCTGAAAGAACAGGACAAGATCATGGACAAGGCGCGGAAGAAACAGCTGAAGAAGGACGTAAGCGTCCTGGAAAAAGCATTGTCGAAGATCCGGGTGGACAAAGTGGCGGAAGAGGATATGGC
Organism: Candidatus Mediterraneibacter guildfordensis; assembly: GCA_019112735.1. Classification (GTDB taxonomy): domain Bacteria; phylum Bacillota; class Clostridia; order Lachnospirales; family Lachnospiraceae; genus Mediterraneibacter; species Mediterraneibacter guildfordensis. The sequence goes on along the minus strand of DXIS01000014.1, from coordinate 35,119 downwards.
CGGCGTGCGCTCAGCCATGCAGACCGTAGATGCAGAACTCGGCGCAGAAGTTCAGCAGTGAAATGAGAATATAAAGAAAGGGAATCGTGTTTATCCGATTCCCTTTCTTTTCTTTGCAGCATTGATCAGTTCGATCGATTCGTCAAACGCTTCCGGAAGATATTCTTCCGTCCATTCTTTCCCTGCTTTTTCCTGTTTTTTGATCTCATCCCAGCTCGCCTGGGAACCGTCATCCTCAGGACCGTCCGAACTGCTGAAGACATGCGGGTGGCGGCGGATCATTTTGTCCGTGATGGACTGGATCACATCGTCCATGGTGAACAGACCTTCTTCCTCTGCGATGCGGGCGTGCATGACCACCTGCATGAGCAGGTCTCCAAGCTCTTCCTTCAGGTTGTCAGGATCGCCGGTCCGTTCAAGGATATTGATCCCGCAGATGACTTCCGCGGCTTCCTCGATGCAGGTGCGTTTCAGGGAGGCATGGGTCTGGGCGCGGTCCCACGGGCAGCCGTCGGGGGCGCGAAGACGTGCGATCACCTGTTCAAATTCCTCAAATTTCGTCATGAAAATGCCTCCCTTCCAATGTAGATTCATCTTACTACGTTTGGGGAAGAGAGGCAAGAATTATATATCTGAAATTTATCTTTCTGCCGCGTACACCCGGCTCTCTTTGCAGCCGCTGCACCTGATTTCCCGGGTCAGCCCGTACACGGCGCTGCTGATCACATATTCGCCGTCATTGACATACACTTCGATAAGGTTGCTGTCAACGATTACATCCAGATGGCAGGTGCCGTCCGGATTATTATAGTCTGTATCCGGCGTCTCCGAGATAAGATGCGCCCCCTCAAAAGAGGGATATACGGCCGTGCGGTCGGTAACGATGCGGTTTCCCTTCCGGGTGATGAGGTATCCGCCGATATTTATTTCCCCGCCGTCTGTCAGATCAAAGGATGCCAGATAGCCGCTCCGGGTTTCAGCGGGATTCTGAATGGCCTGCGAATAAGCCTTCCGGATATTCGGATGCATGCGGAAGAAGATGTGCCCGTCCTGCACTTCAACGACGCGCGGCGAACAGAACATGCCGATCCAGCCGCCGTCTGCGACTTTCGGCATCCGGACCCAGGCGGTCATGATCCGCCGGCCTTCCGCGTCCAGTGTGGTCTGCGGGGCGTACAGGTCAAGCCCGTAATCCAGATACTGATAATCATCCGGAATCTGGATGCTGCAGGTGGCTTCATCAAATGCGACGGGGAAGCAGATGGACTGGTTCCGCTCTTTTTCTCCGTTGTTTAAAAGCCCCATGGCGGAGAGGAGAAGCACGCCGCCGCCCGCTGTCTCAAAGTAGTCCGGACATTCCCACATCCAGCCGTATTCCGGTCCTTTGAACGCTTTATTGATGTAAGTCCAGGTGTGAAGGTCTTCGCTCCGGTAGAAGAGGACTTCCCCGTATTTTTCACCCATGGTGCTGCCGAGGATCAGGTACCAGGCGTCTCTGCCGCGCCAGATCTTCGGGTCGCGGGTGTGGGTGCGGTCGCCGACGGACGGATCGGTGACCGGCGGGATGATCACTTCTTTGCCGTGTTCGTTGTCAAAATGATATCCGTCCTCCGAGCAGATCAAGAGCTGCGCGGATTCAAACTGTTCGTCCAGGCAGGTGTGCGGATCTTCGGGATTGACGACCTCATAGCGGACGCCGGTATAGACGAGATAAAGCTTCCCGCCTTCCTCGATGGCGCTTCCGGAGAAGCAGCCGTTCTGATCCGCCCGGGTGGTGGGGTAGAGGGCAAGGCCCTTATGCTCCCATGTGACCAGGTCCCGGCTTACGGCATGTCCCCAGTGCATGGTCCCCCAGCGGGGACCATAGGGGAAATATTGATAGAAAAGGTGGTAGTATCCGTTGTAGTATATGAAGCCGTTCGGGTCATTGATCCAGTTGTCCGGCGCTTTTAAATGTAATGACTGTGTTTTCATACTGCCTCCATGATCATAATCTGTCTCTGTTTACAGGGGTATCCTGACAGGATATTCTGCTTACATTTCAGTGTAATTTACACCGGTTTCTTTGTCAAAGAAATAATTCAAAAAAAGATGTGGAGCGGAAATACATCGAAGAACTGATGGCCTACAACATTGAAGGCATGATCATCTTAAGCCCCACGATCCCTTCAGAAGAACTGGCGGCATACGGCGTGCCGGTGGTTGGGATCGAGCGTGAGGACAAGTACATCTCCAGTGTCAATACGGACAACTACATGGGCGGCGTGCAGGCTGCGAGCCTGTTGAAGAAAAGCGGCTGCGATATCCTGATCCACATGAATGCGAAGCTGCCGGATGAAGTGCCGGCGTCCGGACGTACCCGGGGGTTCGAGGACGTCTGCCGGGAAAATGCCCTGACCTATGAAATCATTTATGCGGATATGGGGAATACATTTGAGGAGAATAAGAGCGGCATTGTGAAACTGGTCAGAGATCTGGAGAAGCGGTATCCGGATCAGAAGAAAGGGATCTTTATGCCGAACGATACCCATGCCAATGTTTTACTGAATGTCCTCCTCCGGAAATACGGGGAACTGCCGGACACGTGGCAGATCATCGGTTTTGACGATTCGTCGATCTCCCGGGAGGCGGTTATTCCGACCAGCACGGTGGGACAGCAGATCTCAGTGATCGCGAATGAGGCGATGGAGATCCTGTCCGCCCAGATGGAAGAGCGGAAGAAGAGGCGGCCGCAGCCGATGGAGCCGGTGCATAAGGTGATCCCGCCGATATTGATAAGGAGAGAGACAACGGCGTAGAAAAAGAGCGCAGAGGTGAAGATCATCCCGCGCTCTGCTTTTTTTATGCGCTCTATTTTACCATGCACTCTTTCCTGTAAAATGCAACACCATATTTCAGAATATCCGAGTACCCTTCCTGCCGGAGCGGTTCTTCGTATTTCTGTTCTTCGATCTGCCGGAGCGCCTCGTCGCACTTGTTTTCCAGTTCCTGATAAGTATGCGCTACTTTGATCTCAAGAATGACAGCCTTTCCCCTGACGCTTGGGTACTTCAGCAGGATGTCCGGACGTCCGTTTCCCGATTCCCGGTTCGACAGGACGATATAGTTCCCGATGTTTTTGAGCATTCCTGCGAGAAAGCCACGGTAGTAACTCTCCTGATAATCATAGAAGCTGATCGTTTCCATGAGGTTTTCAGAGAGGATTTCAGCCATCTTTTCCCGGTCGCCGTTCAGAATGCTTTCATATAGCAGAGAAAAATTTTTATCTTTTGTCTTTTCCTCAAACCAGCGCAGGACTGTATTTTTGTAAATATAGCGCACTTCGCTGTTCGGGATCGCCATTTCCACCAGAATATCCTCACCGTCCTGCTGTTCGCTGATTTTCTTCAGATAGCCGGTAAAGAAGAGGAAGTTCCACAGATTGTCCTGTGTGGAGTCCATGTCGTCATAGGTGATGTCTTCATGGATCGGTTTGGTGATGGTCTTTCCTTCGATGAGAGCCTCGATTTCCTGTTTTACGGAGAGGTCCGCGCGCTCCACAAGTGTGCGGATGATGCTGTTGGAACTGGTGTTAGACCAGTAGGGCCGGAGCAGTGCATTTTTATCCTTGTAACAGGAGTTTACATAGCTGATGACGCTCCATGGGTTATACACTTCCGTCTCACCGAACCGATATCCGTCATACCATGTCCTGACTGCAGCCTGGTTCTGCTCCAGTCCGTAATGTTTCAGCATCTGATCTACTTCGTTCTGTGTAAATCCGAAATGTTCCGCATAGCTGGTATCCATGATCGAGATGACATTCAGGTTATTTAAACCCGTAAAGATGGATTCCTTGCTGATGCGCAGACATCCAGTTATTACGGCAAATTCCAGTGTGTCGTTTGTCTTCAGCGCCGATTCAAAAAGGGGGCGGATCAGCGATACCATGCGGTCATAAAAACCGCTGAAATATGCATTTTCCAGTGGTACGTCATATTCGTCGATCAGGATGACCGTCCTGCGCCCGTAAAATGTATACAGACATTCGGAAAGAAATTTTAAGGCGGTGAGATACTCTTCATCGTCTGCATCGCGGTTCATCAAAAGCTTATATTTTGTGCGGTCATCTTCGGAATTCAGATTTTGGATAATCTGAGGATGCTTTTTAAACTCTCTCGCAATCTCTTCTTTTAGACAGTGGAATGCAGATTCATAGCCTGCCTGCTTCATGGATTTTAGTGACAGCGAGATCACAGGGTACTGTCCCTGCTCTTCTGTATATTTTGCACCGGCAGCCATGATTTTCTTTCCGGCAAACAGATGCGACCGGTCTTCATCAGATTTTTCAAAGAAGTAGCGCAGCATGCTCATATTCAGCGCCTTGCCAAACCGTCTCGGCCGGGTAAAGAGATTGACTTTTCCGCGCAGATCGATCAGATCCTTTATGAGCAGCGTCTTATCGACATAGTAATAGCCCTTTTCAATGATTTCTTCGTAATTTTCCACTCCGATCGGAAGCGGGGTCCATTCCATATCAAACGCCTCCTTCCTGTTCATGAATTTATCTTACTACATTTGTTAGAGGGCGGCAAGTTCCTTTCCAGACAGTCCGGATCCTTCCGGTACTGTAACGGCGTTACCCCATATTGTTTCCTGAAAGTGGTCTGAAAATGGCTCTGACTGGAAAAGCACAGATAGTCAGTTGAGTAAACGGATGCAAAAAAAGGTTTGCCCAAATCTCATTCTTTCGGTATAATTTATCTATTAGACTATCAATGAAAGGATGAGATTAAAATGGAAAAGAACAACAAAAAGAGTCTCAGCGTCCTGATCGGCGCCGCTTTCCTTATGGCGACGTCCGCGATCGGACCGGGATTCCTCACACAGACAGGGCAGTTTACAGGTAGCCTGAAGGCGAGTTTCGGATTTGTTATCCTGATCTCGGTCATCCTGTCCGCGATCGTGCAGCTCAACGTATGGCGTGTGCTCTGTGTATCCGGCATGAGAGGGCAGGACGTGGCGAACAAGGTCCTTCCCGGACTTGGCTACGTAGTGGCGTTCCTCGTCGTTGCAGGAGGCCTGGTATTTAACATTGGAAATGTGGGCGGAGGCGCTCTTGGATTCAATACCCTGCTTGGCATCCCGGAGATGGCGGGATACTTTATCGCCGGAGGTCTTGCGATCGCGATCTTCCTGATGAAGAACGCGCTGAGCGCCATGGATACGCTGACGAAGATCCTGGGCGGCATCATGATCGTCGTGATCTTCGTGGTGATCATCATTGTTCGGCCGCCGGTAGGCCTTGCGCTGAAAGAGACGGTTATGCCGACCGCTCCGATGGATGATCTTGGAACGGCGATCCTGACCCTGCTCGGCGGTACGGTAGGCGGATACATTACGTTCTCCGGTGCGCACCGCCTTATTGATGCGGGCATCACAAAGAAAGAGAACTTAAAAGAGATCAACCGGAGTTCGGTTATGGGAATCGGCATCGCGACCATTGTCCGTGTGTTCCTGTTCCTGGCCGTGCTGGGCGTCGTTGTGGAGACGGCGACTTCTGCGGCGCATACACTGGATCCGGACAACCCGGCGGCGGACGCATTCCTCATTGGTGCGGGTGAGATCGGCTACCGCTTCTTCGGTCTGGTGCTCCTGTGTGCGGCGCTTACATCAATCGTGGGATGTGCGTATACTTCCGTGTCATTCCTGAAGACGTTCCACAAGAGCATTGAGAAGCATGAGAATGCAGTCATCGTCGGCTTTATCGCCCTGAGTACTGTTGTGATGGCAGTCTTTGAACAGCCGGCTGTCCTGCTGGTTCTGGCAGGTGCGGTGAACGGCCTGATCCTCCCGATCACGCTGGGCGTATGCCTTATCGCATCTAAGAAGAAATCCATCATGGGCGAAGATTACAAGCATCCGACATGGCTTCTGATCCTCGGCATCATCGTGGTGATCGCATCTGCATATCTGGGAATTACAACATTTGGTTCAAACCTGGGCAAACTTCTGTAGGAATGATGTGCATCTTGTGAAAGGCAGGAGATTTGAATGAGTGAAATCAAGATTTATACAGCGGGAGATTCTTCCCTGCTCATTGAGTTCGAGCAGAAGATCTCCCCGGAGATCAATGCGCAGATCACGGCGGTGGTCCGCATGATCAAAGCGCAGCAGATCGAGGGGGTCACGGATATGATCCCGGCTTTCGCGTCGCTTCTGATCAACTACGATCCCCGCGTGATCAGTTACGCCGGGCTGAAGAGCCGGCTGGAGAAGATCCTGAAGCTGGAGATCAGCGGAGAAGCTTCCTCGGCCAGGATCTTCGAGATCCCGGTATGCTACGGCGGGGAATACGGCCCCGATCTTCAGAATATCGCGGATCATGCCGGGCTTTCTCCGGAAGAGGTGATCCGGATCCACAGCGGGGAGGATTATCTCATCTATATGCTGGGATTCCTGCCGGGCTTCTCTTATCTGGGCGGCCTGGATGAGCGCATCCATACGCCCCGCCTTGCTAATCCGCGCATCCGCATCCCTGCGGGAAGCGTGGGGATCGGCGGTTCCCAGACAGGCATCTACCCGCTGGATTCCCCCGGCGGATGGCAGCTTCTCGGCATGACGCCGGTGAAGACCTATGATCCGGACCGGGAGGTCCCGATCCTCTTTGAGGCGGGCGACTATATCCGTTTTATCCCGGTATCGGAAGAGGAATATCTGGACATTAAGAAACAGGTGGACGAAGGCACCTATACGTGCACCATCCATCAGAAGGAGGTGTGATCGATGGGTATTCGTGTTTTAAAAGGCGGGATGCTGACGACCGTGCAGGATCTGGGCCGGACCGGCTACCAGAGCCAGGGATTCAGCGTATCCGGCGTCATGGACATCCGGTCCTTCAAGATCGCCAACCTGCTCCTGGATAACCCGGAGAATGAGGCGGTCCTGGAGTTCACGCTGATGGGTCCGAGCCTGGAGTTTACCTCTGAGACGATCATCGCCATCACGGGCGGGGATTTCCAGCCCCGTGTCAATAAGAAACCGGTGAAAATGTATACGGCGCTGTACATGCACAAAGGCGACATCCTGGATTTCGCCGGATGCCGGACCGGAAGCCGCGGATATATCGCATTTTCCAGCTATCTGGACATCCCGGTGGTCATGGGCAGCCGCTCGACCAATATCAAGTGCGGCATCGGCGGATTCAAAGGGCGCAGGCTGAAGGAGGATGATTACATCGGCTTCCGCATCAAGCGGAGATATCTGCCGTTCTTCCTCTCGAGGAGTCTGGACCTGGATGAATTCGATTATGATGAAGTAACCCTTCGCGTGGTCATGGGACCGCAGACTGATGTGTTCACCGCTGCGGGGATCGAGACATTTCTGAATTCGGAATACACCGTGACCAGTGAGTTTGACCGGATGGGCTGCCGTCTGGAAGGCCCCTTTATCGCATATAAGAATACGGCGGATATCATTTCCGACGGCATTGCTTTCGGATCCGTGCAGGTGCCGAGCCACGGCAAGCCGATCGTGCTCCTGTCGGACCGGCAGACGACCGGCGGATATGCCAAGATCGCGACTGTGATCTCGGCGGACCTTCCGAAGCTGGCCCAGTGCAGGACGGACAATAAAGTCCGCTTTGCCGCAGTGACCGTGGAGGAGGCGCAGCAGCTCCTGCTCGACGAGGTGGCGGAGATGAATGAGTTCCGCAGACGGATCTACAAGCCGTGCAAAGAGGTGCTGGAGTGCCGTCTTGTGGCGAAACGACTGGGCAAGCTGTTTAAGTAGTAGAAAGATAGGAGTGACCGTTATGGATTTGGGAAATATTGAAAAACTGGTAAATATCATTGAGAAGTCCTCGATGCTGGAGTTTTCCATCCAGGAGGGCGATACGAAGATCAAGATGAGCCGCAGGGGGACCGCAGGCGAGCCGGGCGCGCCGCTGACCGTTGTGAAGACAGAGGCGCCGGCGGAGGATACGGTGGATGAAAATTATATCATCTCCCCCATCGTGGGTACATTTTACTCGGCTCCGGCCCCGGATGCGCCGGCATTCGTCAAAGTGGGCGATGTGGTGAAGGCGGGACAGACCGTATGCATCCTTGAGGCCATGAAACTGATGAATGAGATCGAGAGCGACTATGACTGCGAGATCGAGGCAGTCCTTGTCAGCAATGAACAGAAAGTCGAGTACGGACAGCCACTCTTCAAAGTGAAAAAACTTTCAGATTAAGGAGGGGCGCTGATGTTTCAGAAAATATTGATCGCAAACCGCGGCGAGATCGCTGTGCGGATCATCCGTGCCTGCCGGAATATGGGGATCCGCAGCGTGGCGGTTTACTCAAAAGAAGATAAGGACAGCCTGCATGTCCAGCTGGCCGACCAGCGGATCTGCATCGGTGAGGGGCCGGCGAAGAACAGCTACCTCAACATGGAGCGTATCGTGACCGCAGCCCTGAATATGGGTGCGGACGCCATCCATCCGGGGTTCGGATTCCTCTCCGAGAATGCGGATTTTGTCCGTCTCTGTGAGAAGAACGGGATCACCTTCATCGGACCAAAAGCGGAAGTCATCGACAGCATGGGCAATAAATCCCACGCCCGCAAGACCATGATGGAGGCCGGCGTACCGGTCGTGCCGGGTACGAAAGAACCGGTGTATGACGCGGAGACCGGCGTGAAGCTGGCGGAGGAGATCGGCTACCCGGTGATGATCAAGGCGTCGTCCGGCGGCGGCGGCAAAGGCATGCGCGTGGCGAAGTCCGCGGACGAGTTTGAATTTCAGTTCAACATGGCCCAGCGTGAATCCGCCAATGCATTCGGCGACGATACCATGTATATCGAGCGGTTCATCGAGAACCCGCGCCATGTGGAGATTCAGATCATGGCGGACAAGTTCGGCAACGTGGTGGCGCTGGGGGAGCGTGACTGTTCGGTCCAGAGAAACCATCAGAAGCTGATCGAGGAGTCGCCCTCGCCGGCCATCAATGATGAGATCCGCAATGCCATGAACCGGGACGCGGTCCTGGCGGCGCGGACGGTAAACTATACAAATGCGGGAACCGTGGAGTTCATCCTTGATCCGAAAGGATCCTACTATTTCATGGAGATGAATACCCGAATCCAGGTGGAGCACGGCGTGACGGAGATGGTGACAGGCACGGACCTGATCATCGAGCAGATCCGGGTGGCCATGGGCGAACCGTTAAGCTTCAACCAGGAGGGCATCCAGCTGCGCGGCCATGCCATCGAGTGCCGCATCAATGCGGAGATCCCGCAGAAGAACTTTATGCCAAGCCCCGGCGTGGTAAAGCACCTGCATCTGCCGGCCGGCAACGGCGTGCGCGTGGATACGGCGCTCTACACCGGATACCGCATCCCGTCGGAATATGATTCCATGATCGCCAAAGTCATCGTCCATGCACCGGACCGGAACGCGGCGATCCAGAAGATGCGCTCCGCGCTGGATGAGATGGTGATCCTCGGCGTGGAGACGAACCTGGACTTCCAGTTCCAGATCATGCGCAATCCGGAGTTCTGCGAAGGCAGGGCGGACACCGGGTTCATCCAGCGGATGCTGAGGCTGGACTGATCCGGATATCATTAAGAAAGAAGTGAATGAAATGTATAAAGTAGATTTAAACAGCGACCTGGGCGAGAGCTTCGGACGCTATACCCTTGGGATGGATGAGAAGATCATCCCCCTCATTTCCTCGGCGAATATCGCCTGCGGATTCCATGCGTCAGACCCGGTGGTGATGATGCAATCCGTAAGCCGCACAAAGGAGGCGGGCATCCGCATCGGCGCACATCCGGGATTCCCGGACCTGATGGGATTCGGTCGCCGGAACATGGTGATCTCGCCGGAAGAGGCGAAGGCCTATACGATGTATCAGATCAGCGCCCTGGGCGGTATGTGCCGGGCACAGGGAATGAAGCTGCAGCATGTGAAACCCCACGGCGCATTCTACAATATGGCAGCGAAGGATTACGAGCTGTCGAAAGCGATCTGTGAGGCCGTTAAAGCGTATGATCCGGAACTGATCGTCATGGGCCTTTCCGGAAGCGAGACGATCCGCGCGGCAAAGGACCTGGGGCTTAAGACCGCAAGTGAAGTGTTCGCGGACCGCGGCTATGAGGAGGACGGAAGCCTCGTCAACCGGAAGAAAGAAGGCGCTTTCATCCGCGACGAGGATGAGGCCATCGCCCGCGTGGTGCGCATGGTGAAGGAAGGCAAAGTGACCGCCGTTACCGGAAAGGATATTGAGATCCAGGCGGATTCCGTGTGCGTGCACGGGGACGGCGAGAAAGCGCTGCTCTTCGTGGAGAAGATCCGCAGTGCGCTGAAAGAAGAGGGGATCCAGATCGCGCCGCTTGACGAGATCTGTAAATAATTATGAGTAAAAAAGAAGAAAAAACAAATGTGATGCGTCTTCTGGAGCAGAAGAAGATCCCGTACAACAGCTATAATTATCTGAGCACCGGCGCCATCAGCGGCACGGAGGTTGCAAAGGCGCTGGGGGAGGATCCGGATATTGTATTTAAGACGCTGGTTACAGAAGGAAGATCAAAAGAACATTATGTGTTTGTGATCCCTGTGGAGAAGGAACTGAATCTGAAGAAGGCGGCGAAGAGCGTGGGCGAGAAGAGCATTGAAATGATCCGGCAGAAAGAGCTGCTTCCGCTGACCGGATATGTGCACGGCGGCTGCTCGCCGATCGGCATGAAAAAGCCGTTTACAACAACGATTGACGAAAGTGCGGCCGCGCACGAAAAAATCATCTTCAGCGCGGGAAAGATCGGCTATCAGGTCGAAGTGGCGCTGGAAGACTTGAAGAAGATCGTGCGGTTTCAGCTCGCGGATGTGACAGAGTAAAAATGCAGATTAATGAACGACGGAGTCTCCGGTGAAAGGAGGCTCCGTTTCTTTATGCTTTTTAATGACATGGCCATGACAATATGCTATATTTATTAAATGGGCAATCAGGTTTTAAAGAAAGGCGGTGAGAGGATATGGCCCGATATACATGCAGGCGTATACTGACGGGGTTCCTCTCTCTTTTTGTCCTTATTACGGTTACGTTTTTCCTGGTCCGCATCATCCCGGGAAGCCCGTTCCAGAGGGGTGGGGTGTCGGAGTCGGTGGTGGAGGCCATCGAGCAGGAGTATGGCCTGAATGAGCCGCTCTTTACACAGTATATTTCCTATATCGGCGGTGTGCTGCACGGGGATCTCGGCATTTCCTACCAGGATCCGGCCGTCCGTGTGACGGAAGTCATCGCGCGGGCGTGGCCGGTCACGGCTTCTGTAGGCACCGCTGCGCTGATCGTTTCTCTGATCATGGGAACCGGCCTTGGGATCCTGAGCGCCGTGTCGGGACGGAGAAGCGTGAAACAGGTGATCTCAGCCGGCGGCATGATCGCGGCGGGAATCCCCGGTTTCGCGGCGGCCATCCTGCTGATGCTCGTATTCAGTGTGAAATTAAAGCTGCTCCCGGCGTCCGGACTTTTAAGCCCGGTCCATTACATCCTGCCGGTGGCGGCGCTCTCGCTGTATCCGTCGGCCATGGTCTCGCGGCTGGTCAGCAGTACGCTGGAGACGGAGCTTACGAAAGATTATGTGCTGTTTGCCAGGGCCAAAGGACTTGGCAGGCGGCAGGTCATATTTACACATGCGCTGAAAAATGCGTATCTTCCGGTTATCAATTATATCGGCCCGGCGTCTGCATCCCTGTTGACGGGAAGCTTCGTGGTGGAGAGCATTTTCACCATACCCGGCCTGGGGCGGGAGTTCGTCGGATCGATCACGAACCGGGATTACACGCTCATCCTGGGACTTACGGTCTTTATGGGTGCGGTGGTGATCCTTGTAAATCTTATTACGGACCTGCTGTGCGCGTGGCTGGATCCGAAGACCCGGAGGGCATATCGGGAGGAGCGCGCATAAACGGAAAGGAGGGCACATCATGTTGAAGCGGATCAGACAGCAGTGGAAAACATACATGGGCGGCAGCCGGATGGCGGCGGCCGGATGCATCGTACTCACGGTCTGGATCCTGCTGGCGGTGATGGTGCCGCTTGTCAGTCCCTGGTCCTATTCCGTGCAGGATGCGCAGATCCGGAACCAGGGCGTTTCCCTGCTCCACTGGTTCGGGACGGACCGGTTCGGACGGGATCTGTTTACGAGAGTGTGGTACGGCGCCGGCATCAGCCTGACCGTGGGGATCGCCAGCGCACTGATAAATGGTGCCATCGGTGTACTCTACGGCGCGGTGTCCGGTTTCGCGGGCCGGCGTACGGATCTGATCCTGATGCGGATCGCGGATATCATTTCCGCCATTCCGTCCATGCTCTATGTGATCCTGCTCACCCTGGTCATGGGGGCGGGGATCGGAAGCATGATCCTGGGGCTCTGCGTGGCAGGATGGATCGGCATGGCGCGGATGGTCCGGGGAGAGATCCTGAAACTCAAAGAGATGGAATATGCTTACGCGGCCCGGATGGAAGGGATCCGCCCGATGCGCATCCTGATGCGGCATCTGCTGCCGAACGCGGCGGGGACGATTCTGGTGAATCTGATCTTTCTCGTGCCCCAGGCAATCTTCACGGAAGCGTTCTTAAGCTTTCTGGGCGTGGGGATCGAGGCGCCGGCGGCCAGCCTGGGAACGATCATCCAGGAGGCGAGGAGCCAGATGATGCTTTACCCGTATCAGATGATCTTTCCCCTGCTGGTGCTCTGCGTGATGCTGCTCGCCCTGAATATGGCGGGTACGGCGGCTGAGCAGAAGGCAGGAGGACGCATGGAGACCATGAGAGGAAGAGAAAACCGATGAATGTGCTGGAAGTAAAGAACCTGAGCGTGCAGTACCCGGGTACGGAAGGCGCATCAGAGATCGTGAAGGATATCAGTTTTACAGTAGAAGAGGGCGGCATCACCGGGATCGTCGGCCAGTCCGGTTCCGGGAAAAGCACGGCTATGCTGGCGGTGATGGGGCTGCTGGACGGACGTGCGTCCGTCCAGTACGGGCAGATCACGGTGAACGGGAAAGTGCCCGCACCGGGGCGGAATATCGCCATGATCTTTCAGGATTCATTAAGCTGCCTGAATCCGTCCGTGAAGATCGGGCGGCAGATCACGGAAACCGTCCGGACGCGGAAAGGCTGTGGCAGGAAAGAGGCGGCGGCCCGCGCAGAAGAACTGCTGGAGACAGTCGGGATCCGCAATCCTGCGCTCCGGATGCGGCAGTATCCCTTTGAACTGTCCGGCGGAATGCGTCAGCGGGTAGTGCTGGCCATCGCCCTGGCCTGCGAGCCGGACCTGATCATCGCGGATGAGCCGACCACGGCGCTGGATGCGGTGGTGCAGGCACAGATCCTGCAGCTCCTGCGACGGATCGTGCGGGAGACCGGGACGGCCCTCCTGCTGGTCAGCCACGATATGGGCGTGACGGCGGCCATGTGCCGGAATGTGTATGTGATGCACGGCGGCAGGATCATAGAAGAGGGAACTGCAGAGGATATTTTCTATGATCCGTCAGAAGAATATACGAGGCAGCTTCTTAAAGATGCGAAAGGCGGCAGGCTGCGGGAGAAGGAAAAAAGAAATGCGGATGATCCGGCGAGCGGGGAAGAGGCGCTGATCCGGATGACGCATGTGACGAAAATATTTGATGCGGATGAAGGCGTCCGGGATGTGTCTCTGGAGATCCGAAAAGGCGAGATCCTGGCCCTGGTCGGGGAGAGCGGGAGCGGCAAGACGACGGTGGCCCGGATCCTGACCGGAATGCTCCGGGAAGATGCGGGGCAGCTTTATTACAGAGGGCGGATCCCGCAGCGGGGACGGAGGATGGATTCATTTGGCGGAAAAGTCCAGATGGTGTTCCAGGATCCCTATGCATCGCTGAACCCCTGCCTGACCGTGCGCCAGGCGCTCTCTGAGGCGCTGGACGCGGCGGTGCGCCTTGGCGGTCATGATGCGGGAGATGAAGATGCAAGAGCGGCCGGGCACTGTCTGACAGAAGAGGAAAAAGAGGAGCGGATCCGGAAGATCCTTGCCCTGACCGGACTGTCTTACGGCGATGCAGACCGGTATCCCCATGCTTTTTCCGGCGGGCAGCGGCAGCGCATCGGTATTGTCCGGGCGCTGATCACAGAGCCCGAAGTGCTGGTCTGTGATGAAGCGATTTCCTCGCTGGATGCGACCACGCGGGAGCAGATCCTGGAACTGATCTTCCGGGTCCAGAGAAAGATCGGATTCGCCTGCCTGTTCATTTCCCATGACATGCACGTGGTGCGCAGGATCAGCGACCGGATCGCCGTGATGTACGGCGGACAGATCGTGGAGACGGGAAGGACGAAAAAGGTCTGCTCCGATCCCTGGCATCCGTATACGAAGCTGCTTTTAGAGGCGGTCCCGGAGCCTGATCCGGTCCGGGCGAAGAAGATAAAATCCGGTCCGGTAAAGGAGGCTGCCGGAACAGACCTGACCGATGCGGCGGAGGGATGCTGCCCGTTCGCGGGACGCTGCGGATATGCCCTGGAGTGCTGCCGGCGGGAGAGGCCGGAGCAGTATGTATTTGGAGACAGGAGCGTGTCCTGTTTCCTTTATTCGGATGAACACAGCGGACGCCGCAGCAGTGCGTACCGGATGACGTCCCAGATATAAGAAAAGGATACGATAAAGATGAAGAAACGGATTACAGCAGTATTTTTAATATTGGCCCTGGCCTGCGCCTGTGTGCTGCCCGGATGCGTGACGGCGGACCCGGCCCCGGAGAATGCTGGGGGGAAGGCCATCACGGTGGCAGTCAGCAGCGATACAGGCTCCATGGATCCGGCAGGGTCCATCGCCCTTACTTACCTCGCCTATTCAGTGAGCGCGCTGGATGAGCTGCTGACCTTTGATGAAGAGGGAGAGATCGATTACCGGGCGGCCGAGAGCTATGAGGTAAATGAGGATTCTACGGAATGGACCTTCCATCTGCGCGAGGATGCATTGTGGTCCGACGGTACACCCGTGACGGCTGCGGATTTCCTGAATACCATCACCCGCGCCCTTGATCCGGCATCCGGGAGCGGTTATGCGAATTATCTGTTCCCCATTGAGAATGCGGAAGCCATCTACAATGGAGAGGCAGAACCGGACAGTCTTGGCGTGGAGATACCCGATGACTACACTCTGGTCATTCATCTGGCTGAACCCTGTGTTTACTTTCTGGATCTTTTGAGACTGCCCGTTTATACGCCATCCTGTGCAAAGTATGCGGACTCCGCGGAGAGCGGATGGGACCGGGATCCCGGGACCAGCCTCGCAAACGGGCCGTTCCGTCTGGCGGAGTATGTGCCGGACCAGTATTTTATCCTGGAGAAGAATGAATACTACTGGAATGCGGATGCGGTAAATCTTGATCGGATCACCTATCGCTTTTTTGACGATACTCAGGCCATGGCGAATGCCTATGAAGCCGGTGAGGTGGATGTGGCCACCTCTCTCTCCTCAACGGTCATGGAGATGTACG
This sequence comes from Candidatus Mediterraneibacter guildfordensis, assembly GCA_019112735.1. Classification (GTDB taxonomy): domain Bacteria; phylum Bacillota; class Clostridia; order Lachnospirales; family Lachnospiraceae; genus Mediterraneibacter; species Mediterraneibacter guildfordensis. The sequence continues at coordinate 19,620 of DXIS01000014.1, read as the reverse complement.
AGGGGCAGGAAGATCTGTTTGTCACAGACCTGATCGCCACGCGGTACATTTATATGAACCTGAACGTGGAGCCGCTTGATGACGTCCGCGTCCGGGAAGCCGTCAATCTGGCCATTAACCGGGACGATCTGTGCACCATCGTGGGCAGCGATACGGAGCCCGCCTATAACCTGGTGGCAAAATATATGAAAGACCGGAATACGGGCGGATACTTTGTGGACGAGGCGGAGCAGCCTTTTGAGGAAAATGTGGAGCGCGCCCGGGAACTGCTGGCGGAGGCCGGCTATCCGGACGGGGAGGGATTCCCGGAACTGACCTACAAATATCCGACGCTGGAGATGGATTCCGTCACCGCCCAGGTGGTCCAGGAGCAGCTGAAGAACAATCTGGGCATTACGATCCGTCTGGAAGCCCAGGAACTGCAGGCCAATTATTCATCGCGGCATGCGGGGGATTTTGATCTCTGCCGGATGAACTGGACGGCGGATTTTGCCGATCCGTATACCTATCTGTCCATGCTCATGTCCAACAGCACCTATAACTGCAGCGGCATCCACGACCCGCAGTATGATGAGCTGGTGGCGCAGTCCGGTTCGGAGTCTGATCCGGTAGCGCGGGCGGAACTGATGCACCGGGCGGAGCAGCTGGCGGTGGGAGAACAGTTTTACATTATCCCCCTCTATGCCATGAAGAGCGTGAACCTGGTGAACCCGGAGGTGACGGGGATCCGTCAGATCCCGGCCAGCGGGTCACTGGAATACCGGTATGCGGATATCGGATAAAAAAGGGAGAAGAGAGATGGATGACAAATCAATCGTAGAGATGGCGGTCCTGGCGGGCGAGATCATGCTGCGAAGCGGTGCAGAGACGTACCGTGTGGAAGATACGATGAAGCATATCCTGGGTACTACCGGTACGGCCGAGGCGGAAGCGCTCGTCATGCTTACGAGCATCATGGTAACGGTCAGCCGTCCCGGAGAGGATACCGTCACCGTCATGCGGCGCGTATATGACCGGGGGACCAATATGCACCGGATCGTTGAGGTCAATGAGATCTCGAGAAAATACTGCACGGGCGAATTGTCTGCTGAAGAAGCCAGGAAGAAACTGAAAAATATCAAAGGAAAACAATACACAACGTGGATGTATAATCTGGCCACCGTCATGGTGCCGGCCGGCTTTGCCCCGCTCTTTGGCGGCGGATTAGCGGAGTTTATCTCCGCAGCAGCCGCAGGTGTGATCCTGGCGGTCCTGATGACCATCGGGAAACGGATCCGGCTGGGCGGATTTGTCCTCAACGTGCTGTGCGCGGCAGGCGTCGCGGCTGCGGCGGCCGTACTGAAGGTAACGGAGCCGGTTGTAAATATGGATACGGTCATCATCAGCAGCATCATGCCGATGGTGCCCGGCGTGGCGATCACCAACGCCATCCGGGATACGCTCCGGGGCGATTACATTTCCGGAGGGGCGAGGGCGCTGGAAGCGTTCGTGACGGCTGCGGCTGTGGCGATCGGCGTCGGCGCGGGCATTGCCTCTGTAAATATCCTGTGGCAGGGAGGTGTGCTGCTGTGATGGATCTTATACTGGCGGTTTTCGGAAGCTTTATTGCCATTATCGGTTTCGCGGTGCTGGTGGAGACCCCGCGGAAATATGTGCTTCAGGCGGGCATTGCCGGAGCCTGCGGAGGAGGCGTCTATTTCTTCAGTTCGCAGTGCGGCCTGGATGTGGTGACGGCCAGCTTTCTTTCAGCTCTGGCCATTTCCCTGATGGCGCACATTTTTGCAAGGATCTTCAAGGCGCCGGTCACGGTGTTCCTGATCGCGGGGATCCTGCCAACGGTGCCGGGCGCCGGGATGTACCGGACGGTGTATTACATCATTGCGGACGACCGGACCCACGCGGCTTATTATCTGGTACAGACGCTGGAGATTGCGGGCGTGATCGCACTGGCGATCTTTATCATGGACGCGCTGTTCCGGCTGCGGCCGCGTAAGGACGTAAGCAGACCGGGGGTGAGCGGACGATGATGGAACTTGTAACAGGCGGAAGCGGCAGCGGAAAATCCGCTTATGCAGAGGAAAGGATCTGTACGCTCCACCGGAGACTGTGTGAAGAGCGAAATACAGAAATCCCGCTGTACTATATCGCGGATATGATCCCGTACGGGTGGGAGACGGAGCAGAAGATTGGGAAACACCGGCAGCAGCGCGCGGGAAAAGGATTTGTCACGCTGGAATGGTATGTGGATCTGCCGGGGAAGCTTTCCGGCGCTGAAAAAGAAGGGACTGTGCCGGCGGGATCAGAAGATCTTTCCGGCGCCTGTGTGCTGCTGGAATGTGTCTCCAACCTGACAGCCAATGAGATGTACGAACCCGGCGGCGCAGGAGTTCATACAGTGGAGCGCATCACGGAAGGCGTGCGGATGCTGCGGAAGCGGTGCGCACATCTTGTGGTCGTTACAAACGACGTGTTCCGGGAGAGCGTGCCGGATTCGGATGAGATGGCCCGGTATAAGAAAAATCTGGGCGCGGTCAACCGGGCGCTGGCACAGATGGCGGACCGGGTGACAGAAGTTGTTTTCGGCCGACCGGTCTGTGTAAAGGGGGAAGAGGCCGGGAAGACAGTCCGGACGGCAGATGAAGGAGCGGATGCAGGAATGGTTTTGATCACAGGCGGGGCATATCAGGGAAAGCTTGAATATGCAAAAGAAAAATATAAGTTTACAGAATGGACAGATGGCGCGGTATGTGGGATGGACGAGATCCGTTCCTGCCGTGTGATGGATCATTTTCATCTGTTTATCCGCCGGTGGCTGCAGGCGGAAAAGACGCAGGAAGAACTGATCCGGCTGCTTCTTGAACAGGATGAGGATCAGCGAGATGGAAACCGGATCATTATCTGTGACGAGATCGGATGCGGGCTGGTGCCGGTCGATGTTTTCGAGCGGGAATACCGGGAAGCGGCCGGACGGATCTGCACAGCACTTGCGGAACATGCGGATGAAGTATACCGTGTGGTCTGCGGGATCGGGATGAGACTAAAATAAAGGAGCGTATCAGATATGCTGAATGAACTGGAACAGGTGAAGCCTGCGGATATTGAAAAGAGAAGTTTTGAGATCATTACGGAAGAACTTGGTGATAAGATCCTGACGCCGGGGACGGAACCGATTGTTAAGCGATGCATCCACACAAGCGCGGATTTTGACTATGCGGACAATCTGGTCTTTTCCGGCCAGGCGGTGGAGAAAGCGCTGGCGGCGATCCGGGATGGCGCGTCCATTGTGACGGATACCCAGATGGCAAAAGCCGGGATCAATAAGAAACGGCTGGCACAGTACGGCGGGGAAGTGCTCTGCTTCATGTCTGACGAAGATGTGGCGCGGACAGCAAAGGAGAACGGAACGACGCGGGCGGCGGCCTGCATGGATAAGGCAGCAGATCTGTACGGAGACCGGAAGCTGATCTTTGCAGTCGGAAATGCGCCGACAGCGCTGGTACGGCTCTATGAACTGATCCGGGAGAGGAAGATCCGTCCGGAGCTCATCATCGCCGTGCCGGTGGGATTCGTCAACGTGGTCCAGTCGAAGGAATTGATCCTGACGCTTCAGGATATCCCGCATATCGTGGCCAGGGGAAGAAAAGGCGGCAGCAATATCGCGGCATGCATCTGTAATGCGCTTCTGTATATGCTGTGACTGCCGTACGGTTCATTATTACGGATGTGGAAAGGGTGACATAAAATGGAAAGAGCATATTTTCCGATGTTCATCGATCTGACCGGGAAGAAGATCCTGGTCGCGGGCGGCGGCGCCATCGCCCTGCGGCGCGTGCGGACGCTGCTCCGATTCGGGGCGGATATCCACGTGATCGCGCCGGAATTCTGTGAAGAGATGGAACGCCTTGAAAAAGAGAAAAAGATCACCGCAAAGCACAGAGAATACCGAAGCGGTGACATAGACGGGATGCAGATCGTGCTGGCTGCGACGGATGACCGGGCGGTGAACCGCAGGATCCGGGAGGACTGCCAAAGCGCCGGGATCATGGTCAACGTGGCGGATGACAGAAGTCTCTGTGACTTCTATTTTCCGTCTGTGGTCATGACAGATGACGCAGTGATCGGGATCAGCGGAGACGGCAGCGACCACGCAGGGGTAAAAGAGATGCGCAGGCGGATCGAAAAAGCCTGCAAAGCGGAGAAAAATTCACTTTACTGACCGGAATGGTGAATTGTAAAAGGATGGAAACAGAGAAAGGATTTAACAGATCATGGAAATAAAACGACTGGAGATCGACCGCGAGGACATGCTTGCCCTGACCCGGCGCATGACGGTAAAGCGTTCATCGATCACAAGAATCGCAGGGGCATATATCGATCCGGACGGATTTGTGGACGGGACATTCAACACCCGTTTCCTGAAACTGTCCGGATCCGATCAGGCGAAAAATCTGGAAATCGCAAAGACGATCCCCTTTGCGGATACGAACCGGAATCTGAAGCGCTTTATCGTACCTGATGAAAACCGTGGAAATGGAAGCCTCTGGCAGCTGCTCATGGGCGCCCGGGCCGCAGGACTGGAAAACGATTCACTGCTGGATGTGTTTTATGACATTATGGCAGAGAAGTACCGGTCCGGTCAGGAGTATGGAGTTTTTCTCTTTCATGACCGGTATGATATCCCGGCGAAGGCCGCGGACCATGAGCGGCTCGGGGAGTCGGAAAATATTTTTGAATATCTGATCTGCGCCGTCTGCCCGGTGAGCGGCGATTATGAACCGGGAGAGCCGGAGTGCGGGTTCCTGTTTCCGGCTTACTCGGACGGCGGCGCACTGATGAACTGTATTGATATTTACCAGGCGGATGAGAGGCATCCGCATGAGGAACTGGAGAATATCCTGCTGGGGATATAAAAATGAGACAGGCGGTACAGCAGTCCTGCGCCGCCTGGCTCAATTATGTGTATCAGTACCGGTTCATTCTAAGCATCATTGTCCGGGATCAGTTCCAGCAGTTTCCGGGCTGCCTCTATCGGGAAATCATCTGCCGGCGGATTCTCCGCCCATTCATGCAGCAGCGCGTGGGTGTTGCCGCTCTGGGGGAGCATATATCCTGATTCGCGGAGCAGGTCTTCGTTTACCAGCCGGACCGACCTTGCCACAGCGGTCATGAGCCGGTAAAGGGCATCCTCATCTGTGGATGCAGCGATCTGCGCGGCTGTTTTTTCCTGTGCCGCTTTATTCTTTATCATCCGGTAAGATTCTGTGAGAACAGGATCTTCTTTTTTCTGCTGAGGCGGATATTCAAGCGGGACTATGGAGATCGCACCGCCGGGACAGGCGTCGGCACAGTCGCCGCAGCCGGTGCATTTGCTGATGTCAATGATACTGTCCTCGGTGTCCGTGGCGCCTGTCGGGCAGACATACAGACAGAGACAGTCTTTGGTGCACAGCCTCAGGTTGCGAACAGCGATCTTTGTTTTCATGCGGAACGCCTCCCTTCTATCTTATCGAATTTCCAAGCGGGAACTTTGCATACCGGGCAGAGTTCGGGCGGCGTATCGCCTACATAGGCGAATCCGCATACCGAGCAGACCCAGATCTGCGTGTTTCTGAGGAATGCAGATCCCTCCCGCTGATAACGCTGTACCAGGGAATTGAGGATTACGGTTACTTTCTGTCCCCACACGCATACGCGCTGCGTTCCGCGGTCGCCGGTTGTCTGTGCGGCGCTCTGGACTGCAGGATAGCCAATGGTCAGATCATTCTCAAACAGAGAGAGAAGATGAGTGAGATCCCCATCGGGCTCGTCCGGTGTAACCGCCGCGAAGTAAGCGGCAATCTCGCGAAACAGACCGGCTTCTTCATTTTTGTACTGTTTCTCGCATCCCCGGGCCAGATTCGAGCACAGGGAGGAAAGTTCTCCGGCGGAGAGCTTATGCAGATCTTCTCCGGCATGATCCGTATCGACATGCGCAGATGGTCCGGCAGCTGCGGGATCCGGATGTGCCGGTTCAGGCGCTGCTTCAGTTTTCTCCGGGCGGAACAGATCCTTTGCAGCCCGGCAGAGCGGACAGACCCAGGAGTCGGGAAGATCGGCAAAAGCAGTGCCTTCTGACGTCTCGTCATAGACATATCCGCAGATTGAGCAGATATACTTCATTACGTTGCACCTCCTTTATATTTTACGAACATATGTTACAAATATCGTAATAATTTTATATATCCGTGTCAAGAAAAAATGTTTGACATTCCAGTAATAACGTGATAAAGTGTACCAAAACCATTGAGGAAGAGCAAGTAGCTTCACTGGACGCTTCACAGAGAGCCGCAGGCGGTGGGATTGCGGTAAGACGGACTTGGGGTGAATGGGCTTCTGAGGGCGAGTTGAAATGTGAAGTAGGCGAGCCGGAGAACATACTCCGTTACCAAAGAAAGCATATGTCAGTATGCATGAGTGGATGCGGATCACCGCATCAAGCCGGGTGGCACCGCAGGAGTTAATTTGATCTACAGCTCTTGTCCCTGCAGGATTATTGTATGGGACGAGGGCTTTTTATTTTGTCCGGATCCCGGAATGGAAAGGAGAAACAGCTATGAAACTTGAAAATTATGAAGTACATCTTCCTAACTATTCGATCGGAGATCACATTTACGACAAGATCGGGCCGGTGTGCGGATCGTACGGAAAGAAGATCCTCGTGATCGGTGGGAAAAAGGCGCTTGACGCCGCTTATGATAAGATCCGGTCCTATGTGGATCAGACGGATCTTGAGATCATCGGGAAAGAGTACTACGGCGAAAACTGTACCTATGCCACGGTGGAAAAACTTCGCGGCATGCCGCTCTATCAGGAGGCGGATATGGTGTTCGGCGTGGGTGGCGGAAAGGCGCTTGATACAGTAAAATGTCTGTGCATCACGGATGACAAGCCGGTCTTTGCTTTCCCGACGATCGCATCCAATTGTTCGGCCTGCACGTCCGTTTCCATCATGTACAATGAAGACGGAACATTTCTGAAGCCGCATTTTTTCATCAGACCGGTGATGCATGCCTTTATTGATACGGAGATCATCGCCAAAGCGCCGGTCCGGTATATGTGGGCCGGAATAGGCGATACATATGCGAAGTACTATGAAGCCATGATCTCATCAAGAGATGAGCGGCTGGAACATTTTACCGCTCTTGGCGCCCTGGTGAGCCGGATGTGCCGGGATCCGCTGCTGGAATACGGACCGAAAGCACTGGACGACCACCGAAAAGGTCTCTGTACCTATGATGTGGAGCAGGTCGTTCTGGCCATCGTCGTGACAACAGGGATCGCATCCATTTTCCTTACGAAAGATTATACGCCGGACTATAACAGCGGACTGGCGCATGCGGTCTTCTATGCGATGACGGCGTATCCGGTCATTGAGGAGCGGCACCTTCACGGAGAAGTGGTGGGATTCGGCGTCCTGCTGGCGCTTCTGGTTGACGGGCAGGATGAAGAATTTGAACAGATCTACCGGCTGAACCGCGCGCTGGGTCTTCCGGTTTCGCTGAAACAGATCGAGATCACGGATGAACAGTGGGAAGAATGTATGAAGCGCATCCCGGATATGTCGGATGTAGCGCATTATCCATACAGAGTAACAGAAGAGATGTTGGCTGACGCCATGGACAGACTGAAAGAAAGGGTGAGAAAAGATGCGGATGAAGAAGAATAGGAATACAACAATCATTCTGGGGGTGTCTTTTGTATGGTTCACGACGCATTTTGGCGGCGGGTTTGCCTCCGGAGCCCAGATCTACAGTTATTTCGTAAGATATGGCGCCGCATGTCTGATTATGCCGGTCCTGGCAATGCTGTACAATGGAATATTTTTTGCATACAGCCTCCGTTTTGCAAGAAAGCACGAGGTATATGATTACCGTTCTTATAACAACGCCTTTTACGGAAGATTTGCACCGGTATTTTCCAACCTGTTTGAAGTCCTGTATATCTGTGTGATGTGCGTGGCGCCGGCAGTCGCCTTTGCCACAGGAGGCGCCACGCTGAGTACGCTGACCGGACTTCCGTACCTGCTCTGTACGTTCCTGATCGGCGTGTTCATATTCGTTGTAGCTATATTCGGGACGGATCTGGTGAGGAAAGTTGCTTCGGTCCTGTCTGTCTGCATTATCGCCGGACTGCTGATCGTTTATATCCCCAATATTGCCGCGGGAATGGGAAATATCACAGAAGCGGCGGAACAGATGACGGCAGCGGAGCTTCCGGCTGGCAGCGCTTTGTATTCTGCATTCCTGTACGGGACATTCCAGCTGTCGAACATTGCCGTATTTGTCCAGCATGCGAGATCTTTTGAGAAGCCGGCGGATGCCGCAAAGAGCATGGGCGCGGGAGTGGTCGTGAACGCGCTGATGATGGTGATGGTCGTGCTTGGTCTGATGACAGTATATACGGATCCGGGGATGGCGGACGCCAGCGTGCCGACACTTCTGATGGTCCAAAAAGGCGTGGGCGCATCTTTTATGACGCCTCTGATCTCCCTGCTTATCATCCTCGGCGCAGTGTCTACCGCGGTGAATATGGTCGCAGCCATGGTAACGCGGATCTGCGGTGAGAAAACAGAAGCAAAGACAAAGAAGCTGAAGATTGGAAAGAAAGAGATCCTTGCGGCGCTTATATGCTGCATCGTGGATTTTGGCATCGCACAGTTCGGTCTCCTGACTCTTATACAGAAGGCGTACAGCCTGATCGCATATCTGGCGATCCCGGTGATCCTGATCCCGTATATCGTGCATATGATCGTGACAAGGTTCGATACAAAACCTGCAAAAGTCCTGTCACGTTTGGATGAAGAAAGAGGATTGATTAAATTATCCTGATTTGCTATGATGTATCTCGGTCAGTAAATACCCTGATACATACATGGTAAAGAGAGGAAAGAAACATGGGTTCACTGCTTATCGCTGTTATTTACCTTGCATTTATAAGCCTGGGGCTGCCGGATTCCCTGCTTGGTTCCGCGTGGCCGACCATGCAGAATACATTTCTGGTCCCGTCGTCCTACGCCGGATATGTCTCCATGGCGATCTCGTGCATGACGATCATTTCCGCGCTGATGAGTCCGAGACTGATCCGGAGCATCCATACGAAATGGATCGTGGTTATATCGACAGGTTTAACGATCATCGGACTGTTCGGATTCTCTTTTTCGGGACAGTACTGGATGCTTTTCCTGTTCGCCGTTCCCTATGGCCTGGGCGCCGGTTCGATCGACGCCGCACTCAATCATTATGTCGCAGAGAATTATTCATCTTCGGTGATGAATTTCCTGCACTGCTTTTACGGGCTGGGAGCAGTTATCAGCCCCAATATCATGGCGCTGGCGCTGAAATATGCGCACTGGAATGAAGGGTACCGGTGGACGGCGTATGTACAGATCGGAATCCTTGTGGTCTGCATCCTGTCCCTGCCGCTCTGGGAAAATGCGAAAAAAGAAGAGAAGCAGACGCCAGAGAAGCTTGCAGGGATCAGCGAGTCGATAAAGGTGCCCGGTGTGGTCCTGACCCTGATCGCATTTTTTGCCTACTGTGCGGGAGAGGCTACCGCTTTTCTGTGGACGTCCAGTTATTTTGCCGGGACAAAAACCGGGATGAGCGAAGGGCTTATCGCTTCTTTCGGTTCGCTGATCTTTGGCGGACTGATGCTGGGGCGGCTGATCTCCGGTTTTGTCTCCAACCGGCTTGGCGACCGGATGCTGATCCGTATCGGGATCGTGGTTGAATTTGTGGGGATCATACTTATAGCGCTGCCGTTTCAGGGCTACATAGTTGCTGCTGTCGGGTTCCTGATCACGGGAACAGGCATGGGGCCGGTCTATCCGGCGATCCAGCACATGGCTCCGGCGAATTTCGGAAGAAAATACAGCGCGGCCGTGATCGGCCTTCAGATGGCTTTTGCATATGTGGGCACTATGTTCATGCCGATGATATTCGGAAAACTGCAGGAGACAGTCGGCATATGGATCATGCCGCTGTATCTGGCTATATTTGCTGTAATTAATATCTCCATGCTGGAGATCGCATATCGCAGGATTAAAAAAGAGGGGCGGATCCACGAGTGATCCGTCCCTCTTTTCCTCTGGTGCGATATCGCATCGATCATGCACGGTATACGGTTTCCAGAAGATCCACGATCTTATCGATCCCGAGCAGGCTGGCATTTAAAAGCGCCTGATGGGAGTAGATGCTTCCCCATTCCAGTCCGGTGTATGTTTCATAATAGAATTTCCGTTCCCGGTCTGTCTTCCGGATCCGTTCAGCCGCTTTCTTCTCTGTCAGACCGTAGCGCTCTGCAATGCGCCGGATCCGGTCTTCTTTCTCCGCACAGATGAAGACATTGATGAGATCTGCTTTATCCCTGAGGATGTAGTCGGCGCAGCGGCCTACGATTACGCACGGGCCTTTCTGCGCAAGGCTCTGGATGATCTCAGACTGTTTTCGGAATACCCTTACATCAAGGGACGGCATATAGGAAGCCGTGGAAATGAAATTCGTGTAACTCATGGGTGTGACACTGTAGGCTGCCATAAAAGAGTCCAGGGAAGATTCATCCGCCCGCTCAACACTTTCTTTTGTATATCCCAGCTCATCCGCTGCCATGCTGATGAGCTGATTGTCATAGAGCGGGATCCCCAGGCGGGCAGCCAGCTTTTCACCGATCTCATGGCCGCCGCTTCCAAACTGCCGGCTGATCGTAATGACTTTGTATTCTGACATATTGATCCCTCCTTTACTATGAAAAAAGATACGGGTTTTTATCTACTTTTATTATAACTCTGCGACGGGGAGGGGACAAGGCATTCCGGAATTTATTTGCTTCGTCTATTCTTAGCACTGAGATAGTGATATAATATGTGAAGCCTGCAAAAAACACGGTGTTCCAATGCCGGAATATACGGTTCATTTAGAAGATATAATGGTGAAATTTACTCCCCTAATGGATGCTAAAGTTCCAAAAGGACAAAATGGCACTTTGGATGGCACTTTAAATGGCACTTTGGAAGAAAAAATATTATTTATGATAAAGAAAAATCCTCATATAACACAGTCACAGATTGCTCTAATGATTGATTGTTCCGAACGAAAAGTAAAGCGTCTTATGAAAATGATGCAGGAAGATGGAATGATTGAACGTGTTGGTGGTCGTAGATCAGGACAATGGATTGTAAAATAGGATTTTATTCAGAGAAAAGATATGAAAATACTTCCGCTTAATCAGGAAACTGTGATTGGAGGCGATTGATATGGAATTGCGTGTGCTGAAATATTTTTTGACCGTAGCGGATGAAGGAAACATTACAAGGGCCGCAGATATCCTTCATGTCACCCAGCCGACCTTAAGCCGCCAGCTAATGGAACTGGAAGACGAATTGGGAACGGCTCTGCTGATCCGGGGGAAGCGTTCTGTGACTTTAACAGATGAAGGATTTCTGTTTAAACAGCAGGCGGAAATGATCGTAGAGCTGTCGGACAAGCTGGAACATACATTTAAAGACAAGAAAGACGTTGTCTGCGGAACCATTCGGATCGGCGCGTCAGAAGCGGTAGGCTGCCGGGCGCTGGCGGCTTACATGAAAGAATTCCGTGAGAAATACCCGGATGTCCAGTTCGATCTTTATAATGGGATGGCGGATAATATTAAGGAAATGCTTGAACGTGGCCTGCTTGACCTGGGACTCGTGCTGGAACCGGTCGACACCGCAAAATTCGAATATGTGAGGCTCCCCCAGAAAGAAACCTGGGGACTCCTTTTAAGGAAGGATCACGAACTTGCAGAAAAAGAAACCATAAACGTGGAGGAGATCAGACCGTATCCGCTGATCATGCCGGGAAGAGAGAAGGCCAAAAATGAGGTCCTTCACTGGATGCAGTGCGAGGAAAGGCATCTGAACATTCCGGCCTATTACAATCTTCTTTCCAACGCCGCATTGCTGGTAGAGGCCGGGATGGGATGTGCAGTCTGTCTGGACGGCGCCTTATCCATACATGCGGATCCCAATCTTTGCTTTCGACAGCTCCTTCCGGAGCATACGACAAGAAGTGTGATCCTGTGGAAGAAAAACCATCTGTTTTCTCAGGCGGCTTCACTTTTTGTACAGACGATACAGGAACATTAAAAATGGCTGTGGCATCAGTTATAACGCTGGTGCCACAGCTGTTTTTAATATACGGAGAACGTATCATTTTGCATAGAAGACAGGTATTAGACAGTGGGAACGGAAGAACTTTATAATGGGGACAGGAAAAGAGAGAGTCTTGAATAGAAAGAGGTCAAAGAACATGACGGAATTAGAAAAGAAACAGTCAGGGGAGTTTTATGATACGCGGGATGCTCAGATCCGTACCGCTCATAACAGGGCAAAAGAACTGATGAAAAGATACAATGACATCCCGGCTTCAGAAGCAGAAGAAAGGGAGATGCTGCTTCGGACCATGCTGGGCAGTTTCGGAGAAAACTGCCGGATAAACCAGCCTTTTTACATCGATTATGGAACAAATATTTATCTTGGAGATAATGCCTTTATAAATCTGAATTGTACGCTGTTGGATACCGGGGAGATCACAATAGGGGAGAGCACGCTGCTGGGGCCTGACGTAAAAATATACACGGCCGTCCATGAAACAAAGTGGACAGAACGCTTCTGGTTTCAGGAAGACAAGGCGGTTGCGATCAAAACAAGAACAGAACCGGTGCATATCGGCAAATACGTGTGGATCGGCGGCGGGACAGTGATCCTTCCAGGCGTGACGATCGGAGATTATGCAGTGATCGGAGCCGGAAGCGTAGTAACAAATTCAATACCCGAGAAAGCAGTCGCTTTTGGAAATCCCTGCCATGTACATCGTTATTTAGATGCCACTGAAAAATAAAAAGTTGAGGATGATTGAATAAATGAGAGAAAATATTTTGATCGTGTACTATTCTTATTCAGGAAAAACCCGCAGGATTGCAGAAGAAATCCAGAAACAGACAGGCGGCAGATTAAGCCGGATCTATCCAGGACAGCCTTATCCGGCAGATTTTGAATATCTATTGAAGCAGGTGAGAGAGGAAAACAGATCTGGAAAGCTGTCTGCGCTGCTTCCCGTAACAGAAAGCGTCGGCGGATATGATATTGTTTTTGCCGGTTCGCCTAAAATGGAGTATAGTTTATAGTAGTGTATAGCGTGCATTAAGTTAAGAATATAGGGATGAGGAGCTGGTTATCAGTCTGTTTTACGGACGCGAAGTCCAAGAAAGGAAGCCGATATACCAATTGCTCCACCATTATACAGCTTAGCAAAAGTGCGAAGAGGATATCACAAATCATTGTTTTGATGATTCGGTGGTATCCTCTTTGTGGATTTCAGAATTTGTTTCTCAGTTTTCGGTATTCTCTCGGTGAATATCCTTTCAGCTTGTGAAAAAGCCGACTGAAATACAGCTGGTTATCATATCCGACGATTTTAGAGATTTCATTGATGGAATAAGTTGTTGTTTCAAGTAACATCTGAGCATTGTTGATCCGGATTCCTACGATGAATTGCATTGGTGTGGAACCGGTGTATTTTTTGAAATTCCGGATAAACCAACTGACACTCATGCCTCGTGAGGCTGCGTAATCCTCTATGTTGATGTCCTGATTATAATTTTCGCTGAAATAGGTAACTGCAGTGTTCATTTCCTGATCCAGGTATTCGTTTTTCAGGATATGTTCTCGTGTCAGTTCTCGGTGGAAAGTGATTAGTAGATGACGAAGCAGAAGAACAAGCATTTCCTCATAGTTGTCCTGACAGCGTTGAAGTTCTATGATAATACGCTTGAAAACCCGTTCATATTCCATAGATGTGCCAACTTGGAAAACCCGTTCTTTATCCGAAAATCCATACTGACGTAAGATATTTTTAACATTGCTGCCTGTAAAATGAATCCAGTATACTTCTGTCTTATCTTCCCCATAATATTCATATTTCTGAAGCTCTTTCGGTCTGTACAGTACAATATTACCGGCGGGAACAATCGTTTCATCATCTACATTGTCAAAATGAAAATGTCCACAACCGGCAGTGATATAGATGATCTGACAATCCAGGCGTCCCCTTGGACGGTAGGTTGGTAATTTTGGATGGCTGGAAAGGCGATAAGTACCACAGCTTCCTACAATCAGTGGGCGACTTTTGTCTTTGAAATCCATATGGGAGTGGTTCAGATAACCAGTATTTATATACATAGGGCAGCACCTCTTTTCCTACTTTTTACCATTGTATCATTTAGTGCATATTTTGTCTAATCCAATTCATAGACATATTTTGCGGATTAGGATAAGCTATGTATAGAAAAACAAAGAAACGTAAACAAAAAAGTAAAGAACAAGACTTGCTGTGGGAAAACAACGTATAAAAAAATGTATATGTATTGAAGGAGAGTTATTTATGATTGTACCACGTTATTATGAGGATTTAAGTGTACTGCATGAAAACACAATGCCAGCCAGAGCCTATTATGTTCCGGCATCCAAAAGAATGGACAACCTGGTGGAACACAGGGAAGAATCAGACCGTATGCAGTTATTAAACGGAACTTGGAAATTTCAGTATTATAACAGCATCTATGATATTCAGGAATCTTTTTTTGAGAAGGATTATGATACAGAAAACTTTGACGAGATTCAGGTTCCGAGTGTATGGCAGATGGCAGGATATGACACACACCAGTATACAAACATCCGGTATCCGTTCCCATTTGATCCACCGTATGTACCACAGGATATCCCGTGTGGAGCATATGCACATACTTTTGACTATCATAAAGATGAAAATGCACCAAAAGCATTTTTAAATTTTGAGGGAGTAGACAGTTGCTTTTATGTATGGGTCAATGGTTCTTATGTGGGATACAGCCAGGTTTCTCATATGACCAGTGAGTTTGATATTACCGACCTTCTTCAGGATGGAAAGAATACCATAGCAGTATTGGTAATGAAGTGGTGTGACGGTTCTTACTTGGAAGATCAGGACAAATTCCGTATGAGTGGAATTTTCCGGGATGTGTACATTTTGAAACGTCCGGAGCAGGCAATCAGCGATTATCATATAAAAACAAAGATTGAGGATATGCTTGCAAAGATAGAACTTGATGTGAAATTCTACTCTCCGGCAAATGTAAAAATTTCGATTGAAGATAAAAATGGAGCAGTTGTCGCAGTAGGAAGTATTACCGAAGAAGGAACAGCGGTGTTAGAGATTGCAAGTCCGGAGCTTTGGAATACAGAAAATCCATACCTGTACAAACTGATCCTTGAAACAGAAAATGAAGTAATTGTAGATCATATCGCACTCAGAAAGATAGAGATCAAAGATCAGGTTATTTACTTAAACGGACAGAAGATTAAATTCCGTGGTGTCAATCGACATGATTCCAATCCGGTTACTGGATTTACAATTATTGTGGAACAGATTACAACAGATCTTACGCTAATGAAGCAGCACAATTTTAACGCTATCCGTTCCAGCCATTATCCGAATGCACCATTTTTCTATGAAATGTGTGACAAGTATGGATTTATGGTGATAGATGAAGCAGATATAGAAGCTCATGGACCATTTATGCTCTACAGAAAAGAAGACACGGATTACAATCGATTCAAGCGGTGGAATGAAAAGATTGCCGATGATCCGGCATGGGAATCAGCTATCGTTGACCGTGTGAAACTCATGGTAGAACGTGATAAAAACCGTTTTTGTATTGTTATGTGGTCAATGGGAAATGAAAGTGCTTATGGTTGCAACTTTGAAAAAGCACTTGCTTGGACAAAGAAATTTGATCCGGACCGTATCACACAGTATGAGAGTGCAAGATACCGTAATTATGATGAAACATATGATTACAGCAACTTGGATGTGTACAGCCGTATGTACCCGGCACTTTCCGAGATTCAGGAATATCTGGACAAGGACGGAAGCAAACCATTCCTTCTGGTAGAATATTGCCACAGCATGGGAAATGGCCCTGGAGATTTTGAAGATTACTTCCAGATGATACAGGATAATGATAAAATGTGCGGCGGCTTTGTCTGGGAATGGTGTGACCATGCGATTGCTCATGGCACTGCTGAGAATGGAAAGACAATCTATGCCTACGGAGGAGATCATGGCGAAGATATCCATGATGGCAATTTCTGCATGGATGGATTAGTATATCCGGACAGAACTGCCCACACAGGACTTTTGGAATACAAGAATGTCTATCGTCCGGCAAGGGTGGTTTCTTATGATAAAGAAAGTGGAGAGCTGGTACTTCACAATTATATGGATTTTGATGACCTGAATGATTATGTAAACATCAGTTATGAACTGACGCAAGATGGTCTTGTAATCGGAAAAGGTAAACTTTCAGAAGTGTCTGTGGCACCACACAGTGAAGGAAAGACAAATCTGAAAGTCAATGTTCCAGAAAGCGGAAAATGCTATTTAAAACTTATTTACCATCTGAAAAAAGAAATGCCACTGTTAGAGGAAGACCACATTCTGGGATTTGATGAAATTGAGGTAAGTCAGAAAGATGCAAAATGTCAGCTCGCAGAGAAATGGATGGAAAAAACAGCAACGAACTCTGAATTACAGGTGAATGAAAATGATACACAGATTCATATCAAAGGTCGTGAATTTTCCTACACCATAGACAGACGTACGGCTCTCTTTACAGAGATGAAATTTGCAGGACGGGAATATCTGAATCATCCGATGGAGTTGAATATTTGGAGAGCTCCAACAGATAACGATATGTACATCAAGTCTGAATGGAAGAAAGCTCACTATGATAAGGCTTACACAAGAGCCTATACGACAGAGGTTGCACAGGGAAAACATGGTGTGAAGATTACAAGCCATGCTTCCGTTGTGGCAGAGACGGTACAGAAGATTCTTGATGTGACGATTACATGGAAAATAGATGCTGCAGGAAAGATTGATGCAGATATAGCAGTAACAAAAGATGGAGAGTTCCCGGATCTTCCGAGATTTGGAGTGAGAATGTTTTTGGATAAGAAACTTTCAGATGCCAGATACTTTGGAATGGGACCACAGGAGAGCTATCGTGATAAACATCAGGCAGCGAGTCACGGTCTGTACCGGGCAAATGTAGGGGATTTACATGAGGACTATATCCGTCCACAGGAAAACGGAAGCCATTATGATTGTGAATATGTAGAGCTTAACAACAGCCGATATGGAATTGTGGCATCCGCAGAAAAGGCATTTTCATTCAATGCTTCTTATTATACACAGGAAGAACTTGAGAAGAAAACGCATAATTATGAATTGACAGAATCAGACAGCGTGGTATTTTGTGTTGACTATGCATTAAATGGAATAGGTTCTAACAGTTGTGGTCCGGTTGTATTGGATCAGTATCGATTTAATGATGTATTATTCCGGTTCCAGTTTACTCTGGTTCCGTATGTAAAGGAATAATAAAGTTTTAAGTAACCCGTTAACAAGGAAGGAGAGTCTGGGTGTTTTGTAAAGTCCGGATATACAGAACAATCAGACAAAAACAAAGCAAAAAAATTTAGAATTAGGCACCATACTGTTAGGCATCTTGAGATTCTAAGTGCGATGAATATGAGGAGCAAAAGAATTCTATGGAAGAAAAAAAGTATTTAAAATGGTATAACAAAATTGGATATGGTTCAGGTGATATCGCAGGTAATGTAGTCTATGCATTCCTGACATCTTTTATGATGGTCTATCTGACAGACTCAGTAGGACTTGCTGCTGGTGTCGTAGGTACCCTGATTGCCGTATCAAAATTAATTGATGGTTTTACAGATATATTCTTTGGATCAATGATCGACAAAACACACAGCAAAATGGGAAAAGCAAAGCCTTGGATGTTATATGGCTATATTGGATGTGCCATTACATTAGTCTGCTGTTTTGCAGTACCAGTCAGCTGGGGAACAACCGCTAAATATGCATGGTTCTTTATTTCTTATACACTGTTAAATGGTGTGTTTTATACAGCTAATAATATTGCATATTCAGCACTTACATCACTCATCACAAAGAACAGCAAAGAACGTGTGCAGATGGGATCTTACCGTTTCATTTTTGCATTTTTAACAAGCCTTCTGATTCAGGCAATTACAGTTGGATTTGTAGATAAGTGTGGTGGAGATGCAGCTGCATGGAGAACTGTAGCAATTATTTATGCAATTATTGGTCTTATTGTAAATACAATTTCTGCTCTTTCTGTTAAAGAACTTCCAGAAGAGGAACTTAACGAAGGAGAAGTAAAAAATGAGGATGAGAAGTACGGAATGGTACAGGCATTTAAGCTTCTTATCAAAAACAAATATTACATGATGATCTGTGGAACTTACATTTTACAGCAGTTATACAGTGCCATGATTGGAGCCGGTATTTATTACATGACATGGGTACTGAAAAACAAAAACTTGTTCGGACAGTTTGCATGGGCAGTTAATATTCCACTGATCATTGCTTTGATTTTCACACCAACTTTAGTTGGTAAGTGGAAAGGTATGTACAAACTGAACTTAAGAGGTTATATCTTAGCAGTTATCGGTAGAGCACTTGTTGTTGTTGCCGGATATATGGGTAGCGTTCCGCTGATGATGGCATTTACGGCTCTTGCAGCATTAGGACAGGGACCATGGCAGGGAGATATGAATGCGGTTATCGCATCCTGCTCTGCAAATGTCAAGCACTTTTTTACTTTGTTAGGTAAGATGTTTTTTACATCGTATGGTAAGGAGTTTTTTATATACCATGGTAAGCAGATCTTTACATCGCAAGGTAAGCACCTTTTTACACGGTATGGTAAGCAGACTTTGTCATCTGCTCAACCCTGTGGATAAAGATCCGGGTGTTTCAGCCGATAAGATTCTCCCCTGAAAGAATAACACTTTGCATGGTGGAGGATCCGGTCCAGCATGGCAGTTGTAAGCACTGGATCCCCCATCATCTCTGCCCAGTCAACAATCTCCTTATTGGTGGTAAAGATGATGGAGCTGGTTTCATAGGTGTCGCTGATAAAGGTAAAAAAGCGGTTCGCCTGTCCACGGCTGATTGGTGTGTAACCGATCTCATCAATAATGACAAGCTGTGCCTTTCGGATATTTTTCAGGCGGAATCCTGCAGCCCGCTCAGTTTCTGCAGTATCGAGGATACGGATCAGGTTCGTCATCTTTTCAAAACATACCGTATAACCGCTGTTGACAGCCTGCAGGCCCAGACCGCAGGCTACCATGGTCTTGCCGAGGCCCGGAGGCCCGGCAAAGACAAGGTTTCCACAGTTGTCCAGCCAGGATAATTCCTTCAGGACAGTAAGCTGTGCCTGAGTGATCCCGGATTCCAGTTCCTCAGGATCGAATTCTTCCAGAGGGCGGATGTTTGGCGGGAAATGCGCTGCGGAGTAGTTTCGCTTCCTGCGCCGCTCATTCCGGCCCTTTACTTCCGTTTCCAGGACTGCCAGGAGAAACTCCCTACAGGATGAATCCTGTAGATCTGCCGTCTCCAGAAGATCCGGGAGCATACGGGCCGCATGTTTCAGAGTGAAGGTCTCCAGCAG
>DXIS01000013.1 GCA_019112735.1 Candidatus Mediterraneibacter guildfordensis | reverse complement strand
CGCGCGATCAATGAGTGTATAGAGGAAGACGTATTGAGGGACTTCCTGATGGAGCACAAAGCGGAGGCGAGAGCGATGAGTATATTTGAGTATGATCAGGAGCGGCATATGCAGCAGGAGCGTGAGGCCGGAATTGAGAAGGGCAGGCGTCAGGGTGAAGAGCAGCTGTTGTGCAGGCTGGTGAAGAAGAATCTCTCCAGAGGAATGAGCATTTCAGAGATTGCGGAAGTCCTGGATGAGACGGAGGAGCGGATCCGGGAGATCGCTGCGTCGGAGACAGGAGAGCAGAAGGAAGCGTAGTAATGTTAATTAAATATTATCTGGACATTCTGGCCGCTTTGATTTCCAAAGCGGTCTGGTTTTTACAGCTGTATATCAGTCAATATAAGGAACTGCTTATCTTTATCGCAGTTTTTGTTGTTTTATACATTTTTTTCATGCACTGGCTGAATGTCCGCTTCCTCAACCGTCTGCGGCAGCCGGCGGCACTCATCAGCCTGGCAGTGGAGCTTGCGGCCATCGCGGCTTTTACGCTGATGTTCCGGGAAGTGGGAACAGAACGGCAGTACGAACTGGAATTCAGCCAGTACTATTTCAGGCTGGGGCTGTTTGAGTTTGACGACATATTTAATAATGTGCTTGGAGCGCTGATCGGATGGAGCGTGTTCCATATCCTGCAGCAGGTAAGAGGGCAACTTAATTGAACCGGAACGTTGGCGAGCATATATTGACTGGTTTGTTGAGCAGTGCTATAATCAAATTACCCGAAAGGTAATTTGATTAAACGGGAGGAAGGACTTGGAACTGGTATATGCATCGGAGACGCTTAAATCACAATGTACAAATATTAAGGCAGCGAGAAAATTATTCCATGGAGATTCACAACTGTCTATAAGTCTGTTGGCAAGAATAAATGCACTTCAGCAGGCGGAGACATTAAAAGATATTATAGTTCAGCCAACATTTCATTTTCATAAGCTTAAAAATAAAGGCAGAAAAAAACTGGAAGGATATTTTGCAATTGATGTTAAGTCCAGAAAGGATCAATGGAGGATAATACTGCAGCCATTGGATGAGAATGAAAAGCCTTATGTTCCATGTAATATGGATCAGATAGCAGGAAAGGTCAGCATAGTAGAAATTTCGGAGGTGAGCAAACATTATGAGTAATTACATTGAGTATAATGATGCAATTGCATTTCACCCTGGTTATTATGTAAAAGAAATAGTTGATGAAAGCGGTTTGACCCAGGAAGATTTCGCAAAAAGACTGGATACAACTCCTAAGAATCTCAGCCTTCTTATCAGAGGAGAGCAGAATTTATCTATTGATATTGCGATGAAATTGTCTCGTATGATCGGAACTTCCGTTTCTTATTGGCTTAATTTACAAAACGTATATGATGCTTTAATTGCAGAATTCAGGTCAGATGAAGAATTAGAACAGGAAAAGGAAATCTTCAAATCCTTAGATTACAAATATTTTCGGGATAATTTTGGATTGCCTGATTTGCCGAGAAAAATTGATGAACAGATTATTGAGGTTAGAAAATTTCTTAAAGTTGCTACTTTGTCTGTTTTTAAGAAAAGAGATATGGCTGTAAGTTTTCGAAGTGCTTCAAATAAAATATCCGATGCAAATGTGGTTAAAGCAAATGCCATGGTTCAAATTGCGATTAATAATGCTCTGACTTTCGATGCTCCAAAGTACAATAAGTTGAAATTTAAACAAGCTGTGGATTATGCGTTGTCATTAACCAAAAACCATGAAGACTTTTATCCGCTGATTAAAAATGCATTTCTTGAAGCAGGGGTTATTTTTGTTATTCTTCCCAATCTGCCTGGTTCTAAAATAAATGGAGCGACAAAGAAACTTGAAAAAAATGTGATGCTTATGGTAAATGACCGGCGATTAAATTCAGATACGTTCTGGTTTACGCTATTCCATGAAATTGGTCATATTATTCATGGTGATTATGGTATTTCATTTGAAAAAGAGAGTGGAGAAAAAGAAGAAATTGCAGATGAATATGCTGCTGATTCTCTGATCGATCCAGATGAGTACGAAAGATTTATCAAAGATAAGGTATTCAGTCTGGGAACCATAAAGGCGTTTGCAGACTCGATCGATCGGGATCCGGGGATTGTTTTGGGCAGATTGCAAAACGATGGCCTGGTAAGATATGATGATTGCACCCTGCAGTCATTGAGGCATAAATATAAAGTGAAAGTTTCTTCTTGATATAGCAGGATTTTTCTTGATTTAATGGAATCTAATGAAGATTAAAGTGTAGAAGTATGAAACGAGAAGATCAGATATTAATAGACCTCCTGGCGGATTTTGTGAACGGGCAAAGCCCCGGAGCCCTTCCGGAGGTTTCGCTGGATGCTCTGTATCAGACGGCCTGTAAGCACAATGTGACAGGGATTGTGGCTGAGCTGCTTCATCCGTTCCTGGAAAACGCAGAAGAGCCGGCCGTCAGGAAATTACAGGAAAGTCATATGGCCACGGTGTTCCGTTCGGTATTGCTGGAAGAAGAGGTGAAGCTTTTTTCCGCCCGGATGGAAGAGGAAAAGATTCCTTATGCCTTCTTTAAAGGCTATGAACTGAGGGAGTTGTATCCGGTGCCGGAACTGCGCACCATGGGAGATGTGGACGTACTGGTACGGGATGAGGATCTGGCGCGGACGGCAGAAGTTTTATGTGGACTTGGCTATCAGAAAGAGGAAGGCGGCAGCGCCGTATGGGCTTTTAAAAAGGATAATTTTTCTTATGAAGTCCATCGACGGCTTGCCTTTGGCTCTTACTGGAACGATGTGGATTATGAGGGTTATTTTGCGGCTGCCTTTGACCGGCTGACTACGGGAGAGGGGAGCAGACGCTATTTTACCCCGGAGGATCGCATTTCCGAAGAAAAAGCATATGGTTTATTTTATCCCGGCGCTGGAGCGGTATCCGGTGCTCCTGCCGGCGGCCTGGATAAAGCGGTGGCGGCTCGGGCTGCAGAACCGCTGGAAGATGAAGGCGGCGTTCAAGGGGATCGATCAGAGTGAAAGTCTGGAAGAAGCGAAGATGCAGTACCGGCTGCTGAAGAAGATCGGTTTATAATCAGTAAACAAATATCAGATAATTATGAGAAAGGACAGATCATGGACGGAATAATAAATGACGAGATCGTACTCTGCGCGGCCAGCGCTTACGAAGAGAAATTTTATCTGAACCCGGAGTTTGACCAGCTTCCGGAGAGCGTGCGGCAGGAGCTACAGATCATGTGCGTGCTGTACACGGCGGATGTGGGCGGCATCCTGATGCTGGTGTTCGATGACGCCGGCAATCTGGAATTGAAGGTGGATCATAAGGAAGATGATTTCGCTTTTGATGAGATCGGCAGCGTGTTGAAGATCAAGGAACTTCAGCAGACGAAGAGAGAGCTTTTCGAGTCGCTGGAGACATTCTTTAAAGTGTTTTATCTCGGGGAGGATTTTGAGGAGGAATCCACACCCGGAGAATAACGATGGCAGGCGCCGCTCTATGAGAGCAGCGCCTGTTTGATCTCGTTCTCGATCTTTACAAGTTCCTGTTCTGCGGCTATGCGTTTGTCATGGCCTTCTTTCTGGATGCGGACCGCCTCATTCATGGTGTCGATGAGGTTCTGGTTCGCTTTTTTCAGCGTTTCGATGTCGACGATGCCGCGCTCGGATTCCCGGGCCACATCGATGGTGTTCTGCCTGAGGATCTCGGAGTTTTTGAGCAGCAGAGCGTTGGTGGTGTCTGTGACGTCGCGCTGGAGTTTCAGCGCTTCCTGCTGGCGTGCGAGGCCGAGAGCCATGACCATCTGGCTCTTCCACAGCGGAATGGTTTCCTGGATGGCGGTCTGGATCTTGTCAGCCAGGAGTTTGTCATTGTTCTGGATCAGTTTGATCTGCGGCGCGGTCTGGATGGCGATGGTCTTGCTTGTTTTCAGGTCGTACACTTTTTTTTCAAATTGATTGACTGTGTCCTCGAAGTCACGGACCAGCTGGGCGTGCATCGGATCTCCGCTTTTCTGTACTTCGGCGCGCAGGGACGGGATAGTCTGTTCCCGGAGTTCGAGGATCTTCTCTTCTCCGGCGGTGATGTAGATCTGGAGCTGTTTGAAGTATTCCAGGTTTTTCTCATACAGGGTGTCGAACATGCCGATGTCTTTGAGCATCTCCATGCGCGCTTCCTCCAGTTTTCCCTCGATGCGGTCTACCTGGACCTCGAGCTTTTCATACTGGGCGAGGAATTTTTTGATCTTTGCACCGGCTTTCTGGAAGATGCCGAATATCCCGGATTCTTTACTCAGGGAGTCAAAGTCCAGATCCTGCACATTGGTGACCAGGTCGGTCATCAGCTGCCCGATATAACCAGAGTCCTTAGAGCGTACATTGTTCAGGATGTTTCCGGAAAAATCAGCGATGTTCTGTTTTGCGCCGGATCCGTACTGCATAAGCATCTGGGAATCGCGGATATCGATCTGTTCTTTCAGTTCATCTGCCTGTTTTCTTTCTTCCGGTGTCAGGACCGTGAGCCGGGTATCCAGTTCTTCGGCGGAAGCTTCCGCCGTTGGTGCTGCGGGAGCTGTCGCAGCGTTTGATTTTACAAGATCAGCAAGTGTGATTTCTGGCATAACTGCCTCCTTTTCTGCTCCTCTTCCAGGAGCATGGTTACTGTAATTGTTCTATGATGACCTTCATGACATCGTATGACGGCACCTGTGTGACCTGTGTGATATTGTCGGCCACGCCGGCGGCGATGAGTCCTTCGCTCTCGGACACCGTTGTATAGTTTCCGGTGCGGAATCCGTGTTTTTCCCATGCCAGACGCTGTACGTCTTTGTCCAGCAGAGCATCGAGGAGAAGCTCTCCGCTGTCATCCAGTGCGATGAACACATGGGTGGACCAGACGGTGGGGGCGGGGTAGAGCATGATGATGTCGTCTTTTATGGCGTCATATTGTTCCGGATAGAGCGCCGCATATTCGATCAGCTGGCTCTCGTAGCCGGCGATGACCGGCTTGGCGCCTATGCCCATGCGCAGGAACTGGCTGAACAGGTCGGAGGACGAGGTTTCCATATAACCCAGCTTACCGAAGATATCTTCGAGCTGCGGCAGGATCTCCGGCAGGTTTTCTTCTGTCAGTGTCCGGCCGCCGTTCAGCACATTTGCAAGAAGGGCGGCGAACATATTTCCGGAGTTGGAACTGGCCGGGTCCGTGGTGTCTACTGAGATCGTGCCGTACAGATCAGGAAGCCCGATATCCGCCCAGGCGGTATCGTTCTGGATCAGTTCCACCAGTCTGGGCATGTCGACGTAATATGCACTGCCGGACTGAGTGATCAGTCCCTGGCTGTCAAATGCATCAAGTACTGCCCGGTGGGTGTAGAGAACGATGGGTGTGTTGAGGACGATCTCGCTCTGCTGCGGCGAGCCGTGCAGATCTTCATAATATTCTTCGGCAATGCTGCTTGACGGGAAGAGATAGTCCATTCCTTCCATGTCCGCAGTCATCATGTCAAGGGAGCCGGCGCGGGAGTAGTCTGCCTGTACGCCGTAAGCCTCTTCAAAGATTGCCTGCACTTCCTCATCTTCGAGCAGCTCGATCTTCTCGCCGCCTACGTATCCGTCTACAGCGACGATCTTCGGGGTACGGCTGGTTGCGAGGTAGATGCCTCCGATCACAAGCATTATTGCGATCAGCAATACAAGGCCGATGATTTTCTTTTTCATTTGGATGTTTCCTGTCCTTTCTTTTCAGGTTCTTTATATCCTTCTGATTTCAGCGTGTTTTTAAGAAGCTTCAGATCTGCTTCCATATCCAGCAGTTCATTCTGCATCAGTTTTTCGAACTGCAGGTCAAATGCGGACTTGAGGGTGGAGATGCTTTCGCGGGTGCTCCGGAGTATCTTCCCGGTCTCGCCGGTAGAGAGGCCGGTCTTCTTCAACTCTACATAATGTTCCAGCACATTTGCTGCCATTTCCTGGTAATAGTCAATGTAGCGCCTTGCGGCGGGGATCTTTTCAGGATTATCGGTCAGATATTTCAGGATGTTTCCGGCCCTGGTTATCAGATCGCGGCATTCATCCAGCAGCGGCTGTTCACAGATCTGCCGGACGGCTTTCAACATCCGGTTGTAGTCGGCGCCTGCCTCTGTGAGTCGCTCATTGAGGAATTCCCCGTTGGCCAGGGATTCGGTCTCGATCTTTCCAATGCGGCTGACCGGCCTGAATATCAGGCTCAGTGCAATGTAAGCTGCCGCGGTCAGTATCATGCACAGGATGATGTTCCAGGAAAGCAGCAGGAGCAGCACGAGGAACAGAGCCAGTGCCAGCGCAGCGGATAAGACCACGCTGAGAGTTTCTTTCCATTTATTGGGTTTCATGTATAAAAGTCCTTTCCGGTTATGTCCTTAATTGTATCCCTTGACACTGCGGAATGCGGCTGTCAGGTCTTCTGTACCGTCGAAGACGCGTCCGTCTGTGAGCTCTGCCAATCCTTCAAGCTGTTCAGGATCGGCATCCCCGAAAGTAATGGAGAAGATGGGAATGATGAATCCGTATTCGGGGAGTCCGCGTTCGAATTCCATGCTGTAATCGCTGGACTGTCCGTCAGTCATCAGGATCACGGCCGGAGTGTAGTCTTCCAGGTCGTAGTCCATACAGATCCGGTAGGCTTCTGATGCGGCGAGGTAGATATTGGTGCCTCCGCCCGGTTCCTGAGATATGATCTCTTCATAGAGCTTTACCAATGCCTCATCGCTGTCATCTTCGGCCTGGAGAGTGGTGATGACGCCCTCGTTGAAGAGGATGGCAATGTTCACTTCGCCCGAGCTTGCCTGAAGCAGGTTTTTCTTCGCATTTTCCTGGACCAGGATCTGCGACATGGCGTCTTTGAGCTGTCCTTCGCCTTCCCCGTACATACTGCCGGAGAAATCCAGGCAGTAGATATTGAGAGAAGGCTTTTTGAAATCGGTCTGGTAGAGATTGAGCGCATTCATGAGAACGCCTGATTCAGGCATCTGGATCGGGGAAAGGATCCGTTCGGTATCGATCCCCCAGTCGCTGTTGAATACGTCTTTATTCTCCTCTGATACGCCGTTGGCTGTGATGCGCCGTCCTGTGGCTTCGATGGCGGACTGGCTTTCCGGCGTCATCAGCGCTTCCTGGAATGCAAGGAAGGATTTCTCTTTTTTATCATCGTCGTGATCCACATATCCGAGGGGCGAGTCTGCGATAGACAGGCCGTCATAGGGATAGACGATGTAGAGAGGTTCTTTCCCTTCATCAATGAGCTGTTCGTTGGCATCGATGATCAGGCATTCATAGTTGACCATGGCGTCATAGTCGCTGGCGAGGAACATGTCTTTGAGCCAGTCGGAACTTCCGGAACTCCGCTCTACACCGCTTAAGAACTCGCGGATGCGGGCCTTCAGATCTTCGCTCTGCAGGTCGGCGTCTGTAAGCCCTTCCTGCTTGCCGAGCAGGGCGTAGAGAAATCCGATGTAAGCGCTGGCGCCGGAATTGGACTGGGTCGCGCTGGTCATGCAGAATTTCATTTTGCCGCTGTTGATGGCGGCGAGGATATCATTGACAGAGACATCCCTTCCGATGAAGCCAAGTTCTTCTGCAAGACTCTGGCGGATGCCGAATACGACAGGGGTCAGGGAAACGGACTGGCTGTGTTTGACCAGATGCTGTGTGTCGCCGAGGGATGTCCATATGCTGCTGGCCGGCCAGACAGCGTCATAGTCCGGGGCGCCGCTCTGGAGCTGCATCATAATGTCGACAGATCCCTGGTAATCGATCTCTATGTGTACGCCGGCCTTATCCGCACAGTCTGCGATGACCTCTTCCAGCTCCCGGTTTTCGGAGCCGGACAGGATACGGATGCTCTCTCCGCGGCCCGCGGAAAAATCTGATTCTTCATTTTCTCCGGAACTGCCGCCGGGCAGGAGCGCGCATCCGGCGGCCGCCACTGTGGTACAAAATGCGATGAACAGTGCGGTCAGTCTTTTTTTCATAATACAATCTCCTTTGTACAGATTATATTTCTGTAATCATATTGTCGCGTATAATATGAAAATGTGCTATCCGCACCGCGTGAAATCCATGTAAAATCCGGGTAAACTCCAGCGTAAAGATGTTGTATAGACGGGAAAAGGCAGCCCTATTGCCGGGCTGCCTTTTTTTCTTTCATCCGTTTGATGACTTTCAGTCTTGTGAATTCTTCACGTTCCTTTTCTTCCAAGGCGTTTGTGATCGTGTAGACCAGCGAGGAGTACATTGGGATCGTGATGTTCTGCAGCGCGTTGGCGCGCTTCTGGGTTTTCTTGATGTTGCCGGCCAGACGGTAGGCTGCGTTTTCCACCATGGAGAGCTTGACCGTCAGGTCCTTCACCTTCCGGAATGCCTCCCGGGCCCTGTCGATGGACTCATGGGTGGTGCTGAAAGCGTAGGTCGGCTTCCCGGCGTCCGGCACGTACTTTACGTGGGGGATCTCTGTCCCCATGATGCTCCGGGTCTGGATGGTGATGGAGTTCTCGATGGGAACGGTGTATGCCAGCAGTTCCACATTGCTGATTCCGTTCTCGATATTGGCGCGCTGGAGACACTGATACGCATAGGTAAATGTTGTATCGATCTCTTCCTGGATGGTGCGCGCTTCATCGATCAGGTCCATCAGTTCGCGGATCAGGATATTCCGTTTCCGGTCCATCAGGTCGTAGCCCTGTTTCGCCAGCGCCAGCGAGTTCTTCGCCAGCATCAGATTTCCTTTGGTCGGAAATGTACGCGGATCCATAGAATCCCTCCTAGATTAAGGCTGTTTATTCTTCAGCCATTGGTTTGTAGTATTTGTCCAGTATCTTTGTATCCACACGGTCGAGCTCTTCTTTCGGCAGTCTGCCGAGCAGTTCCCATCCGAGGTTCAGGGTCTCTTCCATGCTGCGGTTCTCATTGACGCCCTGGCCGATGTAGCGCTCTTCGAATTCTTTACCGAATTCCAGATATTTCTTGTCGATCGGGGAGAGCTCGTCCTCGCCGATGACGGACGCCAGGTTTCTCGCGTCGCCCACTTTGGCGTAGGCGGAGAAGAGCTGGTTGGCCAGATCCTGGTGGTCTTCCCGGGTGTAGCCTGCGCCGATGCCGTCTTTCATCAGACGGGAGAGGGAAGGCAGGATGTTGATGGGCGGATAGATGGACTGCCCGTGAAGCGGACGGTCGAGTACGATCTGCCCTTCGGTAATGTACCCGGTCAGGTCGGGGATCGGGTGGGTGATATCGTCGTTTGGCATGGTCAGGATCGGGAGCTGGGTCACGGATCCGTCCACGCCCTGCACGATGCCGGCGCGTTCGTAGATGGTCGCCAGCTCGCTGTACAGGTATCCCGGATATCCTTTACGGCTGGGGATCTCGCCCTTGGATGAGGAGACCTCACGCATGGCCTCGGCAAAGGAGGTCATGTCCGTCAGGATCACGAGGATGTGCATGTGCTGTTCAAATGCCAGGTATTCTGCCACGGTAAGGGCCACCTTCGGGGTGATCAGACGTTCCACCACCGGGTCATTTGCCAGGTTCAGGAACATGGCCACGTGGTCCGCCACGCCGCTTTCTTCGAAGGTGTTGCGGAAGAAATCCGCCACGTCATGTTTTACGCCCATGGCGGCAAATACGATGGCGAATTCTTCATCGGAATTGTCCCCCAGCGACGCCTGCTTTACGATCTGGGCCGCCAGCTGGTCGTGGGGAAGTCCGTTTCCGGAGAAGATCGGAAGCTTCTGCCCGCGAATCAGGGTGGTCAGTCCGTCGATGGCGGAGATGCCGGTGCGGATATAGTTTCTCGGGTACTCTCGGCGCACCGGGTTGAGCGGCAGGCCGTTTACGTCCCGTTTCAGGGTGGAGACGATGGGGCCCAGGTCGTCGATGGGCTGGCCGATGCCGTTGAAGGTGCGCCCCAGCATATCCGGGGAGAGTGCGATCTCCATCGGATGCCCGGTGAGTTTGGTGTGTGTATTTTTAAGAGACATGTTTTCAGAGCCCTCAAACACCTGGATGACGGCTTTGTCTTCATAGATCTCTACGATGCGTCCGATTTTGTGTTCGGATCCGTCCACGACGAATTCCACGATCTCGTCGAAAAATGCGTCCTGGACGCCCTCAAGGGCGATCAGAGGTCCGTTGATGCTGCTTAAGCCTAAATATTCGATTGACATAATTTCGGTCCTCCTTATGCGTTTTTCTCCAGCACGCGCTGATAGAATGCGTCGATGTCGCGGTGGTACTGGGCGAACAGTTCGGGCCGGTCATTTGGCACATCGTACTTGATGGCGATGACGCGGTCGAAGATGTTCTCGGATTTCAGGACGGACATGGGATGCCCCATGGTGACCAGAGCCCTTGCCTGCTTGAACAGGTAGAGGATGGTGTCCATCATCAGGAACTGCTTCTCCATGGAGACGCAGGTATCGTCCTTGTGAAATGCATTCTGCTGCAGGAAGCCGAGCCGGATCACGCGGGCGATCTCCAGGACTAGTTTCTGGTCGTCCGGGAGCACGTCGCTTCCGATCAGCTTGACGATCTCCAGCAGGCTGCTCTCCTGGTTCAGGAGCGCCATCAGGCGGTTCCGGTAGTCCACGAACTTCGGGGAAACGTTGTCCTGATACCAGTGGCTTAAGTCGGTCAGGTATTCGCTGTAGCTGGTGAGCCAGTGGATCGCCGGGAAATGTCTCGAGTACGCCAGGCTCTTGTCCAGCCCCCAGAAGCAGCGGACGAAACGTTTGGTGTTCTGGGTGACGGGCTCGGAGAAATCGCCGCCCTGGGGGGAGACTGCTCCGATGATGGTGACGGAACCGTCGGTGCCGTTTAAGTTGTGCATCATGCCGGCGCGCTCGTAGAAAGCGGACAGACGGGATGCAAGGTACGCCGGGAAGCCTTCCTCGGCGGGCATCTCCTCCAGTCGGCCGGAGAGCTCGCGGAGCGCCTCCGCCCAGCGGGATGTGGAGTCTGCCATGATGGCCACGTCATAGCCCATGTCGCGGTAGTATTCCGCCAGGGTCAGGCCGGTGTAAATGCTGGCCTCACGGGCGGCCACCGGCATGTTGGACGTGTTGGCGATGAGGGTCGTACGGTCCATCAGCGGGTTGCCGGTCCGGGGATCGGTCAGTTCGCCGAACTCCTCCAGCACCTGGGTCATCTCGTTGCCGCGCTCGCCGCAGCCGATGTAAATGATGATGTCCGCATCCGCCCACTTGGCGATCTGGTGCTGGGTCATGGTTTTGCCTGTTCCGAATCCGCCCGGGATGGCAGCCGTGCCGCCCTTGGCGATGGGGAACATGGTATCGATGATACGCTGGCCGGTGATCAGCGGCACAGAGGCCGGGAAACGGTGGTGCGTCGGTCTTGGCACGCGGATGGGCCAGTGCTGGGTCATGGTCAGTTCTTTGCTGTTTCCGTCCGGAAGTTCCAGGGTTACAAGCGTTTCCTCGATGGTGTAGTCGCCGTCGGATACAACATCTGTTACGACGCCCTCGATTTCCGGGGGCACCATGCATTTATGGGTGATGGCGTGGGTCTCCGGCACCTCGGCGATGATGTCGCCGCCGTGGAGATACTGCCCTTTTTCCACTGTAATATGAGTCGGCCATTTCTTCTGACGGTCCAGGGAATCTACGCTGACGCCCCGGGTGATGAATGCGCCGCCGGATGAATCAGCGATGCGCTCCAGCGGGCGCTCGATGCCGTCGAAGATGTTATTGAGGATGCCGGGCGCCAGTGTCACGGAAACGGCGCTTCCGCTTGCTGTGACCGTCTCGCCGGGACGCAGTCCCGTGGTTTCCTCGTATACCTGCACGGTTGTCAGGTCTTTATCCAGGGCGATGACTTCGCCGACCAGCTTTTCTTCTCCCACATAGACCATCTCGGACATGCGGAAACCGGTATTGCCCTTTAAGTAGATGACGGGACCGTTGATCCCGTAGATGGTTCCGGTCTTAAGCATTGCAGTCACCTCCTGCAAACATAAATTTATCGTATTCATTGCGCAGCTGTGTCTTGAACGAGTTGTCGATCAGAATGTTGCGGGAGCGGATGACTGCGCGCACGCCGCCTCTGAAGTCTTCGGCGCTGACGGTGAGTTCGGCGTTCGTGGCGCGCTCCAGCGCGTCTTTCCTGTCTGCATCTGTCGGATTGATATAGATGATGACCGGATCGCTGCCTGCGAAATCAGCCGCATGGCGGATGCACCGGATCAGGAAATCATCATAGGCTTCCGTTTTCATATACTCATCGATCAGGCTTTCGGCCTCTTCAAATATCTTATCTTTCAGCTCCTGCTGGACTTTTCCCTGGCGGCGCTTGATCTCCAGCTGGGATTTGGCCGCGGCCTGGTTGAGCGACAGCCGTGCGTTGGTCGTCTCGGCCTTTACGCGCGTCTCGGACTGGCGTCTTGCCTCAGATCTGTGGTCTTCCAGAAGCTTCTCCAGCGCCTCCCGGTGGGAGTCAATGATGGCATTGCCCTCCGCACGGGCCTGTTCCATGGATGTGGACTGCAGGTGTGCAATCTTTTCTTCTAATGTCAAGAGGACTACCTCCTTATTATAATTTCAGCCCTATGGCCTCGGTAATATACGATGTGATAAAGTCTTTCTTCCGTCCGGTGCCGTGGCGGTCAGGGATCTCGACCAGCAGCGGCATCTTCCGTTCCAGCCGGAAAGTGTCGATGATGTCCGGGAACTCCCGTCCGAACTTCTCGGTCAGGAGCACGATGCCTACGGTCTTGTCCGCAAGGACTTTCTCCAGGGCGTCCCGGAGTTCGTCCCGCTCATGGACGACCACGCCGTCCACGCCCGCCAGACGCATGCCGGTGTATGTGTCGACATTATCACTGATGAGATACATCTTCATGATAAAACCCCTTTCTACGTGTTCGGGTGTATCGGGCGGTCATTAGAGATTTCCTAATATCATGAAGGAGATGATCAGTCCGTAGAGGCAGACACCTTCTGCCAGACCTACGAAGATGAGGGATTTACCGAGTACGCTGGAGTCTTCGCTGATCGCGCCGAGGGCTGCGCTTGCCGCGCTTGCCACGGCGATACCGCCGCCGATACAGGAGAGTCCTGTAACGAGGGCTGCCGCCAGGTAGCCGAGTCCTGTTGCGAATCCGCTGTCAGCGGTTACGGCTTCTGCAGCCTGTACGTCCGGGCCGGCCAGCATCATGATGCCTGCGATGGCGAATGCGCCGAAGAAGAAGAATGCGTTGGTCCCGATGGCGCGTTTGTAGCGCTTCTTTGATTTCTCTCCGAGCAGGTAATAGCCGAAAGGTACGATGATGCTCACGATGAGCGCGATGATAAAGATGATTTTTGTTGCTAAAGTCATGATAGGATCCTCCTGATTTTATTATTTACTTTGTTTTTTTGAATTCTTTTTTGTATATGGTTCAAACGCATGTCCGCTGCCTTTGTAGAAGCGGCTGAACATTTCATAATATTCCAGACGGAGTACCTGGATGCCGACGATCAGACCTTCGAACCCGCAGACGAACAGGTTTCCGAAGATCACGCCGATCCAGTTGGGATGTCCGCTCTCCGCGCCGGCGAGCTGCAGCACCACTTCCATGATCGCGGCGTGGCTGACGGCGAAGGCGCCGATACGGATGAAGGAGATCGTATTCGAGAAGTAGCTGAGAAGCGTCTCGAACATCTCGAAGAATCCCTGTACCACGAACATGGCTTTGCCGGTTTCCATCTTGTCCGCGCGTTTCTGGATCGCCCGTGTGATCGGTTCCCGGAAGAACATGACGATCAGCGGAACGCCGAACATGATCCCCAGGACGATGCCTCCCGGCAGCGCATTTCCGGTCATGAACAGGACGATGGTCGCAACGACCGCCGCGTAGAATACGAGTCCGGCCAGGCCGTTCGGGTCGAACCAGGCGCTCTCGATATCTTTCCCCCGGATGGCGTTGATGATGTGGAGCACCATCGCCACGATAATGAGGAACATACCGAACGCGACTGCAATGATGAACACGGTGTTCAGCTTGCCCAGGAACGGCAGTGTGGTCATGTGGTCAATGGGCCGCATCCAGAGGGCGGGCAGCACATCCTCGAATCCGAAGATACTGCCGAACATAAATCCGAAGATGGTGGAGAATACACCGGCCGATGCGATGATCCCCGCCAGCGGCGCCTTCTTGAAATGATAGATCAGAAGTCCGCCGATCAGGAGCAGGAGCCCCTGGCCCACATCTCCGAACATGACGCCGAAGATGAAGGAGTAGGTGATGCCCACGAATACGGTCGGGTCCATCTCATTGTGGGCGGGCAGGCCGTACATCTGGACAAACATTTCAAATGGTTTGAACAGCTTCGGATTCTCCAGTTTGGTGGGCGGTTCTCCGAAGTAGGCGTCGTGGTCGTCCTCAACGACAACGAATACTTTGTCGTCGTCCTCGACCTCTTTGACGAATTTCTCCACGTCGTCTTCCGCCATCCATCCGCAGAGAATGTAATAGTCTTCTTTATTGTCTTCCATCCGGGCCGCGAGCTTGCGAACGTCAAAGTTGTTGGAAAGCTCTTCCAGACGGTCCCGGGCGGCGATGAGCTGGGGCGCCCGGTCGGAGAGCATCTCGCCGGCCTGTTTGTCCAGGTCCTGGATCTCCAGGTTCACACGGGCGATCTCGCGCTCCAGGGACTGGTGTGCGTATGCGGGCGTTCCCTCGAAGTCATCTTTGAGTTCGATCCGTTCGAAATGCAGGGAACGGAATACGGCGTCCACCTTCTGTGCTTCCGCCGGGGAAACAAAATAAGCCCCGTACACGAAACTCTCATCCCGCTCGCCTTCCACGAAGATCGCGTTCAGGTCATCCATGAGGTATTTCTGCATCTTGTGGTAGAATTCCACGGCGATGCGGCCGAACCGGTATGTGATGTAACGGTAGTTCAGCACCTTATGGATGTCGCAGTCCACGGGACGGAAGGGAGCGATGACCTGCTGTTTCGCACGAAGCTCCTCGATCTTTTTCTTTAATTTCTCCTTCTTTTCCTGAAGGTCCTGATAATCTTCATTTGCCTTGCGCACGAGTTCGAACATATCGTCAAGTCCCAGGCCGGCAGCGGGCATTACATTTTCTGCGTCAGGCAGATAGCCCACGAACTGGTTGGCTTTGGCCAGGGCCTCGCGGTAGGGGTTGAGCTCCACGAAAGGTCTTAAGTTGTCCACGGTCTTCAGTTCGGACAGGGCGGATTCGAGCTGGATCTCATAGCGTGAGAGATACAGGTCGGTAACGCGGTCAATGTCGTTCCTCGGACCGGATATATTGATGAATTTCATTTTAACGATCATTGGATCTTACCTCCGACGTATGCCAGCGTCTCGCCGGGTGTCAGGCTGTAGCGTACACACTCCATGGCGGTCGTCAGCTTTTTGATTTCCTCTTCTTTCAGGAAGAGATAGGTATTGATCGGGGCGATGGAGTAAGGATTGCGCCTCCGGTCGATCTTGTACAGGTGATGCAGGCAGTCTGCATACATCTGTTCAATGGTCAGGTCTTTGCGGAGATTGTAGTGGTGCGCGTAGTACGTGCGCGACACTGCATTTTCAAATTCTTCCAGACCCGGCGCGTCCACCATTTCCTTGACCTGGTCGGTGGACAGTTTGTAGTGGATCGGGATGAGCAGCAGATAGATGTCGGCGGGCTTCATATTGTAATATTTCTTCGCCCGGTAGATCCACTGCAGGTTCAGAAGGTCGATCTTGGATCCGCGGTCCCTCATGAACAGTTCCAGATCCGCTTTTTTGAGCACTTTCTTCTGTTCTTTCCATGTTGATGTGAAATAATACAGATCCAGTGTCAGGTTGTAGTCATAGAGCGTTACGTCCTGTGCGTCTTTCAGGCGCTTGAGAGGGGCGTAATACTCGGTGTCTCTGAGGTTCTCTACCAGCTCGTCTGTCGTGCGGGAAGTGATGAGCTTCTCGATGGAGATCTGCGAGTAGCGGTCAAAGAACGGCCGCTTGTAGTTCAGGTCAAACGGCTGTTTGTAGCGGTTGATCACAATGCGCAGGCAGTAGTTGATGAGGTCGATCTCGTAACTCTTTAGGATCAGTTTCATGAACTGCCGCTGCTTCTGCCCGCAGAAACGGTAGAGCTTCGTATAATCGTGATAAAGCGACTGGGTCAGCACCTTCTCGATGTTGCCGCGGTGGATCTGGTCCTCCGTCAGCGTATCCAGCGCTTCGGCATAGGCCGTGTTCTTCCGGAGATATTCGGCGATCTCAGGGACGCTGCCCAGATTGGCGATCTCCACAAACTGGTCCGGTGTCAGGAGTCTTGCCTCCATGGCCCGCACCTTGGTCACGATCCCGCTGTATTCAAGTAAGTTTCCCATAGGCTATACCTCGGTGATGTGTCTGAGGATCTCCTGCGCATACTCCGTATGCTTCTCCTCATATTCTTCCTGAAGCGTGCGGATCAGCGTCTCACTGCAGCCGCTCTGGCTGTCGAGGATGGCGGATGTCTTCTTCTCAAGGTCTTCGCGGATTGCATTCAGACGGGCCTGCGTCTTCTCTTCCAGTTCCTCGTCGAACGCTTTTCGCTTCTTATCATACTCCTGATCAAGGACTTCCTTCTGCTCTTCAGCGTGCCGGACGATGGCTGATGCCGCGTCTTCAATCTCTGTCAGTCTGTTTACGATAGAGTCCATAAAAAGCCTCCTGTTTTCAACAAAAACATAATATACTTTATCATACACCATCTGGCGAAAAAAGCAAGTTTAAACCATGTTTTGACGTTATTTCCAGGCTGTGCTAAGATGGTAAAGTCATTACTGAAAAAGTGCATGAAAAAATTGTCAAAATCAGGGAGGAAGATCCATGAGACTGAGAAATATACCAAGAGCCAGAGAAACCATCCAGGCCCATCACGCAGTGGTCAAACAGCCGGAGCTTCAGCGGGGATGCTGGGGCCAGGTTTTCGGGAACAGCCGTCCCATCCGCATTGAGATCGGCATGGGGAAGGGACGTTTCATTATGAATATGGCAAAAGCCCACCCGGAGATCAACTTCATCGGCATCGAGCGCTACTCAAGCGTGCTCCTTCGCGCGGTGGAGAAGTTTGATACGGACGAGTTCAACGAACTGACAAATGTCCGCTTCATCTGTATGGACGCGCGGGAGATCGGGGATGTGTTCGCCCCGGGGGAAGTGGAGCGCATCTATCTCAACTTCTCCGATCCGTGGCCCAAGGCAAGACACGCCAGAAGAAGGCTGACCTCGACAGAATTCCTGGCGCGTTACGAACAGGTCCTGAAAGAGGGCGGCCTGCTGGAATTCAAGACAGACAATACCGGACTTTTTGACTTCTCGCTGGAACAGATCAGCGAGGCCGGGTGGACGCTGCAGGCGCATACCTATGACCTGCATCATAACGAAGAAATGAACCGCGGGAATATCATGACTGAATACGAGGAAAAATTCTCCGCAAAAGGAAATCCCATCAACAAACTGATCGCCGTGAGAAAATAACGCTCCCGGCCGCACACATTTCCGGATGATGCATATACTATCCGTATACAGAACGGCGCTTCCCGGGCGCCGTTAATGAAACGGATGGTGAGAACAAAATGAAATGCCGCAAATCCTGGAAATCCTGTATAAGCACATTCATATACTGCAGGCCCGGGCTGAACAGATGGCTGCTCTGCCTGCACCGATCCATGCAGGAAGTGTGCAGGATCCTCAATGCAGATCTGTGTCACGGCTGCGAAAAAGGATGCCGCAGTCCCCGCGGGAAATGCAGATTGAAAAAATGAGTAAAAAAATGGTGAAAAAAATATAAAAAAATACTTGCAATTTCCCGAACGGTCATATATAATAGCTTTTGCGTTATTCAATAAAGCACATAAGCTATGCGCGATTAGCTCAGCTGGCAGAGCACCTGACTCTTAATCAGGGTGTCCAGGGTTCGAACCCCTGATCGCGCACTTGAAAATCGCTGTTTTTGCAGACATTGGAGCTGCGGGGACGGCGGTTTTTTTCGTGCAGCAATGAGCATCGCGTAAGAAAAGACGCTACGACCGGGGAATGCTTGCATTCCTCCGGGCGATGGCGTCTTTTCTTACATGCGGCGAATGCCGCGAGCAATGCCTGAACACTTGGCGAGGTATTTGCGAGCCTAGTGTGAAGGTACACAGAGTGGATGAAGCGAAGCGGAATCGAGGTTAGCGCTGCTCAATTGCGGACGTTTTCCATGCGGCGAATGCCGCGACGGATTTTCTTTTACCAGTTATTTGAAGAATTCTGCTGCAGCCCGTATCAGATATTCTGTATCCTCCACGCCTGCCGTCTCGTAGGGCGAGTGCATGGCCAGCTGGGGCAGGCCGATGTCCGCGGTGCTGACGGCCACATGGGTGCTGGCGATGTTGCCGAGGGTGGAGCCGCCCGCCATATCGGACCGGTTGGCGAAGGTCTGGACCGGGACGCCGGCTTTTTTGCAGATATCCCTGAACATGGCGGCGGAGATGCCGTCAGTACAGTACTTCTGGCTGGCGTTGAATTTCAGCACGATGCCCTCGTTGAGATAGGGCCGGTTGGACGGATCGGCTTTGTCCGGGTGGTTCGGGTGTACGGCGTGGGCGTTGTCTGCGGAGAGCATGAAGCTTTCCGACAGGCGGATGAGGTAGTCCTCGCGGCTAAGGCCCAGGCAGCCGCAGATCCGCTCCAGCGTATCTGACAGGAAGGTGGAGGCAGCGCCCTGTTTTGTCGTGCTGCCGATTTCTTCGTTGTCCAGCACGCAGTGGACGGCGGCATATGTTTCTTTCTTTCCAGTGAGGAATCCGCGAAGGGAGGCGTAGGCGCACTGCAGGTCGTCGAGCCGGCCGCAGGAGATGAACTCCCCGGACGCGCCCCAGACGCTGGCCTTTTCCCGGTTGTAGAGGAAGAGGTCGTGCCCCAGGATCTCGGGTTCATTTACGCCGGCGGCCTCTGCCACGGTTTTCATAAATGTATCTTTGCCGGACAGGGTGCCGTAGAGGGGCAGCAGGTCTTTTTTCATATCATATTTATAGCCGTTGTTGGCCTCCCGGTTCATATGGATGGCCAGGCTCGGGATCAGCAGGAGGTCCCGGTCGATATTGACGAGCTTTGTGCGAAATGTATCGTCAGCCGGATCTTTGACGATGACGCGGCCTGCGACGGAGAGCGGCCGGTCGAACCAGGGCGCGCAGAGCATGCCGCCGTAGCGCTCGGTATTGAGCCGGATGTAATGTCCGTCCGTCTCCAGCTCCGGGTTCTCCTTGATCTTGAAGGAGGGGGAGTCGCTGTGGCTGGCGATGATGCGGAAAGCCTTGAAATCTTCGTCCGGTATGGTAAATGCGATCAGGGCGGAGCCGTTCCGCGTGACGAAATATTTCCCGCCGGGGCGGAGCTGCCATTTCTGATTTTCTTGTAATTCTGTAAATCCATTCTTTAATAATTCATCCCGCATATTTGCAACGGCGTGGAAGCAGGAAGGGCTGCTCTCCAGAAATGCGGCCAGGCCGCGCGCGGTATCGGATCCTTTCATAACAGGTGCACCTCTTTCTTTATATTACAGCCGGGCATATCCGGGCTGTTCATTCCGTATTTTCAGCATATTATCTGTACTCGGCCTTGTCAAGATGATACAATGATACCAGATTGACGGAACGGAGGGCATGAAGGATGAGGATACTGATCGCAGAGGATGAAAAGGACCTGAACCGGATCATTACCGGGCGGCTTAAAGAGGAGCATTACAGTGTGGATTCCTGCTACGACGGGCAGGAGGCGCTGGAGTATCTGGAGAGCGCGGAGTACGATGCGGTGGTGCTGGATATTATGATGCCGGGGACGGACGGCCTGACGGTGCTGCGGAAGATGCGGCGGCGCAATGACGCCACGCCGGTGATCCTGCTGACGGCGAAGGACAGTATCGAAGACCGGGTGGCCGGGCTGGACGCGGGGGCCAATGACTATCTGGTGAAGCCCTTTGCCTTCGAGGAACTGCTGGCGCGGATCCGGGTGCTGCTGCGCAAACCGGCGGAGACGCCGAAGACCTGTTACCGGGTGGGGGATCTGGAAGTCCACATGGATACGCAGGAGGTGAGCCGCGGCGGGAAAATGATCCGTCTGTCGGGCAAGGAGTTCGCGCTGCTGCGGTACATGGTCCAGAATGAAGGGATCGTCCTGTCAAGGGAGCGGCTGGAGCAGCACCTGTGGAACTTCGACTACGCGGGCGGTTCCAATGTGATCGACGTTTATATCCGGTATCTGCGCAGGAAGATCGACGAGGGATACGATGAGAAGCTGATCCATACGGTGCGCGGCGCGGGCTATGTGCTGAGAGCGGAGAAGAAATGAAGAAAATATCACTGAAAGTAAAACTGACGTTATTATATACATTTTTTATGGTGCTTCTGACCTGTGCGGCGCTGGCGATCCTGTTTTCACTGAGCAGCAGGGAAATGCTGTCGTCCGTCCAGGCGAGGCTTACGCAGCGGGTGCAGGAGAGTATCGAGAATATTGACCTGCGGGGGGATGAGGTCCGGCTGGATTCGGATTTCTACTCGGTTTCCCATGACGTTTATCTCGCCATGTATAATGAGGGGATGTACTTCATGTACGGGCGGCTGCCCCACGGGTTCCGCGCGCAGCCGGAGCTTTCGGACGGGGAAATGCGGACGATCCGGGACGGCAGCAGGGAATGGTATGTGTATGACATGTCCTGCCGGCTTTCGGATGATCTGACGGTATATGTTCGTGGCGTGACCTCAGTGACGGATGCGGAGGAGAGCTTCGCGGTGACGGTGCGCCTGGCGCTGATCCTGCTCCCGATGATGGTGCTGGCGACGGCATTGATCGGCTATCGGTTTACTCGGCGGGTGCTCCTGCCGGTGCGCCGGATCACGGGAACGGTGAAGGAGATCCGGTCGGATGCGGACCTGTCCCGCCGGGTCGGCCTGACGGCCGTGGATGAAGAGCCTGCGCATGCTCACAGGGATGAGTTCTATGCGCTGGCGGAGACATTTGACGGGATGCTGGAAGAGTTGGAAGAGGTCTTCCGGCGGGAGCAGCAGTTTACATCCGATGCATCCCATGAACTGCGCACGCCGGTGAGTGTGATCCTGGCCCAGTGCGACGCCATGCTTTCGGACGAGAGCCTGACGGAGGAGCAGAGGAGCCAGCTTGCGCTGATCCGGCGCAAAGCAGCGGGCATGTCGGAGATGATCAGCCAGCTCCTCTTCCTGTCCAGGGCGGACCAGGGGCGGCAGCCCATCCACCGGGAGCGGCTCGACTTAAGCGAACTGACGGAAATGATCGTGGAGGAACAGCAGATGCTGGCCGACGGCGCGGACCGCGGCATCCGGATCGTAAGCCGGATCAGCCCGGGCGTGGAGGCGGATGCGGACGAGACCCTTTATATCCGCATGGTATCCAATCTGCTGTCCAACGCTGTGCGGTACAGCCATGACGGCGGCAAAGTGGAAGTGATCCTGGAGGAACGGGACGGGGAAGTCCGCGGCCGGGTGAAGGATCACGGCGTGGGGATCGCGGCGGAGGACCTGCCCCGCATATGGGAACGGTTCTACCGGGCGGACAGCTCCCGGACGGAGACCAGCCATTCCGGGCTGGGGCTTTCCATGGTGCGGTGGATCGCGCATGCCCACGGCGGCGATGTGTCGGTGGCCAGCGAAGCCGGGAAGGGCAGTGAATTTGCCTTTTATTTTCCGGCGCGGGAAGAAAATGAAAAAAATTAAAAAAAGTTATTTTCTTTAATGTTAGTTTAATCTTTCCCACTTATAGTGATATCAACAAAACAAAAACAAAATAAAATTCACTTATAAGAAGGGAGAAATCAACATGAAGAAATTAGCAGTATTAGCAGTAATCGCAGGGCTGACAGCGGGGATCATGACAGGATGCGGAGGCACGCAGAGAAATGCAGACGCGGCGGCACAGATGACAGGACGGGGAAACGGAGCGCAGCAGACGGCCGTACAGTCCGGGGAAGTGTATGACGACAGGGACGACCGGTTTGATGATCAGTATGATGACCGGAACGAGGCGGCAAATACAGATCAGGCGGCAGCTCTCCAGACCGCACTGAAGGACGCGGGCGTAAATGAAGCGGATGCGTCAAGGATCCGGGTGACCATGGACCGGGACGACGGAATGCTCGTATATGAAGTAAGGTTCGACGCGGCGGAGGTTGAATATGATTACGAGATCGATGCCGAGAGCGGACGGATCATAAGCACAGACGTGGAGCGCTGGGATGACGACGATCGGGATGACCGGAACCAGACGGCAAATGCGAATGTGGCAGTCAGCAGGGACGAAGCCGTGAAGACGGCGCTTGGAAAAGTATCCGGGGCGACGGAGAAGGATGTAAGGATCGAACTTGACTACGATGACGGAAGATACAGATACGAAGGCGACATCATTTACAACGGGATCGAATACGACTTCGAGATCGATGCGGACAGCGGCAGGATCCTGGAGTGGGAAGAGGACAGAAGATAAATACTGGGATATGCAGGAAATGAATGAAGGCGGTGTGTGCAGTCCGAAAGAGGATCTGCGCACACTGTCTTTTTTTGTGCCGATTCCGGAGCCATTCAGATAAATCCGGTATCTGTATATATTTCCGAAATCTTATTAAAATAAACAGAAAACAGACAGAAAAGAAAGGCGGAAATAGAATGAAAATGAAAAAGAAAGTGAACTGGGAGAATGACATCAGATTGTTCGGCGAGTATCTGCGTGAACGGGAAAATTCTGCGGCGACGATAGAAAAGTATCTACGGGACGTCCG
The DNA here is from genome assembly GCA_019112735.1 of Candidatus Mediterraneibacter guildfordensis. Classification (GTDB taxonomy): domain Bacteria; phylum Bacillota; class Clostridia; order Lachnospirales; family Lachnospiraceae; genus Mediterraneibacter; species Mediterraneibacter guildfordensis. The sequence goes on along the minus strand of DXIS01000013.1, from coordinate 992 downwards.
GACATTCCGGGAATATCTGGAAGACAGGGAGATACTGGACAAGAATTGTCTGCTTCAGTATAAGGAATGGCTGTCGGCAAACTATTCTGTCAGCAGTGTGAATTCCATGCTCGTGGCGCTGAATCAGTTCCTGGTCTTTCTTGAAGCCGGAAGCATGAAGATGCGCAGAGTGAAGGTTCAGCCCCAGAGATTCCGTGCAGCGGAGAAGGAGCTTGGGAAAACAGAATTCCGTCGGCTCGTCGCCCGCGCCAGGTCCGACGGCAAGCTGCAGCTGGCGATGATCATGGAAACGATCGCTGCTACGGGCATCCGGATCAGCGAACTGAAATTCTTCAGGGCAAAGGATGTACGGCGGGGCATGGTCCGGGTGTACAACAAGGGAAAGTACCGGATCGTGCTTATACCTGAGAAAATGAGGAAAAAACTTCTGATCTATATGGCGGAAACGGGGATCAAGGACGGACCGGTATTCTGTACCCGGACAGGAAAAGCAAAGGACCGCTCTAATATATGGAAGGAAATGAAAAAGACGGCCCGCGCGGCTTCAGTGGATGCGGTAAAAGTATTTCCCCATAATTTGCGTCATCTGTTTGCCAGGATATTCTACAAAACGACGGGAAATCTGATCCATCTCGCGGATCTGCTCGGCCATAACAGTCTGGAAGTGACCAGGATCTATACGAATGACGGAATGGAAGAATGGCGGAGAAGCCTGGAGAAAATGGAATTGATAGACTGACATAACAAAAGAGAAAATAAAAAACACCACATAATATTAGTTATGTGGTATTTGCTGACCCAAAATCTTTCTAATCTCTTGAATTATACAATACATAATTCTGAAAATCAATATCTTAGGGCGATCACTTGAGTTTTTACGGATAAGAGCCGCCGGTTTACACAAAGATGCCGGATGCATCGTCCGCGAAACGACGGTGTTTCTTCTATATATATCAATATGAACCCCGATATTTACAACATAACTAATATTA
>DXIS01000012.1 GCA_019112735.1 Candidatus Mediterraneibacter guildfordensis | reverse complement strand
TGCCCTCCCCGGCGGCAACGGCATTTTCACGACAACGCCGACAGAGCGTATAACACACTACACTTTGCTTCGCAAAGTCGTGTGCCAAATGGGGGCGTTGCCCCCTTTGGAAACCCCCACAAGAAAAGGCGATATGCTACCCCTCCACGGGGCGCATACCGCCTTTTCTTGTTATCCAGCCCTCCGGCTGTATCGGTTGAGCAAAAGTCAGCGTGGGAATGGTGTGGTATCTTTATCTAAGTGATACCCCTCTTTCCCACTTTGAGACTGCTTTATCGGTTATATTGAGTTTTTCAGCCAGTTCAAGCTGTGTCCATCCTTTTTCTTTTCTGAGTTTTAAGATGAATTGTCCAAATTTTTTGTTGTCCATAATGAACCCCTTCCTTATTGTCGTGGCTTTATTATACATGCAGTTGTGATATTCGTCACTCGACGCATTGTAGAATTGCCGTAAGCCTAAAGTGAATTTGAGTTTTCATATGGTGAGTCAATCAAAATATTTCGAATAAAAAGTAAAGTTATTTTGATGCATCAAAATAACTTTACTTTTTTGCACGTTTATTCTAAAATTGAAGTCCATGCTTTTGCATCAGAGAATACGCTATCCGTACTGTAGCGTCAAGTAAGGATAAAATAAAGTTGACTTTAGATTTTCATTAAAGGAGATACGAAAACATGAATTCAGTGTTTAAGCTTTCAAATATTTTTATGATCCTGCTGGGGAATGCGGCCATGGCATTGGGGATCGTTATGTTCATCCTGCCGAACGGCCTGATGACGGGCGGGACGACGGGCCTGTCCCTGATCGTCGGGCATTATACCAGCCTGCCGATCTCGGCGTTCGTCTTTCTGTTCAATGCCGTGATGTTTATTCTCGGCCTGGTTGTCCTTGGCAGAGCATTTGCCATGACGACGCTGCTCAGTACGTTTTTCTATCCGGTCGCTCTGGAGTTTTTCCAGCGCATTCCGGCTGTCGCGGAAGGGATCACCGGTGACAGGCTCCTGTCCAGTCTCTTTGGCGGGCTGTTCATCGGATTTGCCCTGGGGATCGTGATCCGGGCGGGGGCGTCCACGGGCGGGATGGATATCCCTCCGCTGATCCTGAATAAGAAGTTTGGGCTGCCGGTATCGGGGCTTCTGTATGCATTTGACATTGTGATCCTGATCGGCCAGATGCTGTTCTCGGATAAGGAAGCGATCCTGTACGGGATCCTCCTGGTCATGACTTATACGATCGTGCTGGATAAGGTGCTGGTATTCGGACGCGCGCAGACCCAGGTGAAGATCATAAGCGACAGGGTGGAGGAGATCAATACCGCCATCAACCGGGAGATGGACCGCGGATCCACCCTGATCCATATGGCGACCGGCTATCTGAAAAAGGAGCAGGATATGATCATGACCGTCATATCCAACCGGCAGCTGGCGCATCTGAACCAGCTGGTCACGGAGATCGATCCCAATGCATTTATGGTGGTGGCGAAAGTAAACGAAGTCAGCGGCAAAGGCTTCACCCTCCCGAAGCATCAGGCGGCCGGGCACAGATAAAAGCGGGGGAAATGCATAATCTGCCTGAAGAATACAAATGCTGTTTCCAACAGATCGGATGGGAACGGTGAGGAAATGATTTCAGGCTTAAAGAACAGTTTTGATCTGAAGATCCTGCTCTGGGATCTTCTCTATGATATTGCCGGCAGCATCCTTTATGCTGCCGGTATTTATACATTTGCGGGGAATGCGGATTTTGCACCGGGCGGCGTGACCGGCCTGGCGCTGATCCTGAATTATCTGACCGGTTTTCCGGTTGGGACACTGACCCTTCTTTTTAATATCCCTCTTGTTCTGATCAGTTATAAGGCAGTGGGGAAGCGGCTGCTCCTGAAAAGCGCGAAGACGATGGTGATCGCTTCGTTTTTTCTTGACGCGGTCTTTCCGGTGCTGCCCGTGTATTCCGGCAGCAGGCTCATGGCGGCGCTTTGTTCCGGCGTGTTCCTGGGATGCGGGATGGCGCTGTTCTATATCCGCGGATCGTCCTCGGGCGGTATTGATTTCCTGACGCTTACGATTAAGAAGAAAAGGCCGTACCTGTCGATCGGGGTGATCACCATGGTCATCGACTTTGCGGTGATCCTGCTGGGCTGGCCGGTGTTCGGGGATGTGGATGCGGCGCTCTACGGACTGACCGCGACCGGGATCTCCGCCATCGTGCTGGACAAGATCCTGTACGGCACCGGCGCGGGGACGCTGGCCATTATTATTACGGAGCAGGGGGCGGCAGTCACAGAGAAGATACGGGAAAATGTCCGGCGGGGCGTCACGGTGATCCCGGCGTCCGGCGGCTACACCGGCATGCACCGGGACATGCTGCTGTGCGCCTGCGCAAAGGCGGAGGCGTATCTGGTGAAACAGGCGGTGCAGGAAGCGGACGCCCGGGCGTTCTGTATGTTTACCGAGACAAGCGAGGTGTTCGGAGAAGGGTTCCGGGGGAAGGCAGGGTGATTGAGACTGGACATGCGTTGTGCAATGTATATAAAGAATAGAATAATATTTTCAAAATATTGAAAGTAATATATAAATATGATAGTATGACTATCATAAGGAACAGAAGGGAGCGGTGCCCTATGAAAGAATCCCAGGCACGGATCCGCAGCTCCCGGTACCGTTCGCAGAAGATCATCGCGGCGGCCATGGAGCTGTTCTGTGAAAAGGGGATCGAGCAGACTTCGGTCGATGAGATCGCCGCCCATGCCGGCGTGGGAAGCGCCACGATCTACCGCTACTATGACACCAAGGCCGGACTTGCCGTGGAAGCGGGAGTCGCTTACTGGAGAAAGATCGACAGTGAATACCTGGATGTGAACGGCGTCGCCGGCTACCCGGATATGACGGGGCTGGAGCAGCTGCAGTACATATTGAATGCCCTTGTGCGGATCTTTGAGCGCGAGGAGGCGTTTCTCAAATACCTGCAGGAATTTGACGTATTCATCTTCCAGAACCGGGTGGCGAAAGAGAAGCTGACGGAGTATGAGGCCTGCATCATGAGCCTGAAGCCGCGGGTCACGGACGCGCTGGAAAAGGGGCAAAATGACGGGACTCTGTCTTTTGAATGGACGCCGGATGAAGTCTGCTATTCGCTGGCGCACACGCTGTTCGGCCTGATGAAGCGTCTGGCGTGGAACGGGAGCATGCTGAACCTGGACCTGAAGGTGAGCCTGCTCCTGCAGGTGAAGATCGCGGTGCAGCTTATGATCGACGGACTGAAAGCTTAGAGGAGAGAGGACCATGTACAAAGTATACGAGATCAAGAAACGGATATTTGACGACAATGACCAGGAGGCGGACAAGGTCCGGAAGGAGCTGAAAGAAAACGGGACCTTCCTGATCAACCTGATGTCTTCGCCGGGCGGCGGGAAGACGACCACCTTGAAGCGCACGATCCGCGCGCTGCAGGATGAGATGCGGATCGGTGTGATGGAGGCGGATATTGACAGCGCGGTTGACGCGGACGCTATTAGTGAGACCGGGGCGAAGGTGATCCAGCTCCACACCGGCGGCATGTGCCATCTGGATGCGGACATGACTCGCCAGGGACTGGAAGAGCTGGGGACCGACGACGTGGATCTGGCCATCCTGGAAAATGTGGGCAATCTGGTATGCCCGGCGGAATTTGACACCGGCGCGGTGAAGAATGTGATGATCTTAAGCGTTCCGGAGGGGGATGACAAGCCGCTGAAATATCCGCTCATGTTTCAGGTGTCCCACTGCCTGCTGATCAACAAGATCGATGCGGCGTCCTGTTTTGACTTCGACTTCGACGCCTGCAGGGAGCGGGTGCTGAGGCTGAACCCGAATATGAAGATCATTCCGGTCTCCGCGAAAACGGGCGAGGGAATGGATGAATGGTACAACTGGATAAGAGAACAGGTAAAGGAATGGAAGGAGGCGGATAAATGAGTGAAGAGAGAACCCTGATCCTGAAGCTGGGACAGATGATCACGGACCGGATCGGGCACAAGGTAACGGTGGATGACCCGGAGTACTGGGGACTTGCGGAAGTGCTGACGGATGAGATGGCGGAAGTCTGCCTGGCGATGAAGGTGAGGAAGCCCATGACGCTGGACCAGATCGCGAAGAAATCCGGCAAGGACAAGGCGCGGGTGCAGCAGCTTCTGGATGAGATGTCGGTCATCGGCATGATCGAGTACAACTGGGAAAATGCGGACAGGCATAAACAATATGTGCTTCCGATGTTCGTGCCCGGCTGCGCGGAGTTCATGATGATGAACAAGAAGCAGACCGAAGAACATCCGGTTATCGCAGAATTTTTTGAAAATATGTCGCGGCTTCCCCTTGAGAAGGTGACGCCGATGGTGCCGCCGGGCGGCTCCGGCATCGGGATGCATGTCATTCCGGTGGAGAAGGCGATCCCGGCGCAGCAGCAGTCTGCGAGTGTGGAGCATATTTCCCACTGGCTCAGGAAATATCAGGACAAATACGCGGTGGGCGCCTGCTCCTGCCGCCGCCAGCAGCGGATGCGCGGCGAGGGATGCGGCGAGATCGAAGGAGATCTGTGCATCGGCGTCGGGGATATGGCGGATTATCTTGTGGAGACAGGGAAAGGCCGCTATATCGATCTGGACGAAGTGATGGAGATCCTGGAGCGGGCCGAGCGGAACGGATTCGTGCACCAGATCACCAATATCGACGGCGAGGAGAAGATCTTCGCCATCTGCAACTGTGCGCCGGGCGTCTGCAACGGACTCCGGACGTCCCAGCTTTTCAATACGCCGAACATGTCCCGCTCCGCATACCGGGCCCACGTGGAAAAAGAGAAATGCGTGGCCTGCGGAAAGTGCGTGGAAGTCTGTCCGGTGGGCGCGGCCAAACTGGGCCAGAAGCTGTGCACGAAGCACGGCGAGATCGAGTACCCGAAAGCGCTTCTTCCGGATGCGGAGAAGTGGGGGCGCGACAAATGGGATCCGGATTACCGGGACCATGCGAAGATCAACTGCTACGAGACCGGCACATCGCCGTGCAAGACCGCGTGCCCGGCGCACCTGGCGGTGCAGGGCTACATAAAGATGGCGGCGGAGGGGCGTTACCTGGATGCACTGAAGCTAATCAAACAGGATAATCCATTCCCGGCCGTGTGCGGCGCGATCTGCAACCGGCGCTGCGAGGATGCCTGCACGAGAGGCACGGTGGATCAGGCTGTTGCCATTGATGAGATCAAGAAATTCATTGCGGAGCAGGAGCTCCATGAAGAGCACCGGTATGTTCCGCTCTGCGAGAACCATGAGGGAAAACAGTTTGAGCAGAAAATCGCGGTCATCGGCGCAGGGCCGGCCGGCATGTCGGCGGCATATTATCTGAGGACGAAGGGCTACCCGGTGACTGTTTTTGAAAAAGCAGAGCGGCCCGGCGGCATGCTGCTGAACGGCATTCCCACATTCCGGCTGGAGAAGTCCGTGATCGAAGCGGAGATCGACGTACTCCGGCAGATGGATGTGGAGTTCCGGTGCGGAGTGGAAGTAGGAAGGGACATAACGATCCCGCAGCTGCGCGAAGAAGGCTACCGCGCCTTCTATGTGGCCATCGGCGCCCAGGGCGGCAGGAAAGCGGGCGTTCCCGGCGAGGATGCGGACGGCGTGCAGACCGGCGTGGAATTCCTGTACCGGATCAATCTGGCGGAGCGCCGTGCAGAACTCTCCGGCAGGACCGTGGTCATCGGCGGCGGGAATGTGGCCATTGATGTGGCCAGGACAGCGCTCCGCTCCGGTTCAGAGTCGGTCAGCATGTACTGTCTGGAGAGCCCGGAAGAGATGCCGGCGGCTGCGGACGAAGTGGCGGAGGCCCGGGAAGAAGGCGTGATCGTCTGGAACGGATGGGGACCGAAAGAGATCCTGACGGAAGGCGGCAAAGTCACAGGCATTGTCCTTAAAAAGTGTACATCTGTATTCAATGCGGAGGGCCGGTTCGCACCGGTATATGATGAAAACGAGTGTATGACCGTACCGTGCGAAAATGTGCTCCTGTCCATCGGCCAGTCCATCCAGTGGGGAGGACTCCTGAAAGGCACGGCTGTGGAATTCAATCCAAACGGGACGGCCAAGGCAGATCCGGTGACATACCAGACGGCAGAGCCGGATATCTTCGTGGGCGGCGACGTCTACACGGGACCGAAGTTTGCCATCGATGCAATCGCGGCGGGCAAACAGGGCTGTGAATCCATCCACCGGTTCGTGCATGAAGGGCATTCCCTGACGCTGGGGCGCGACCTGCGGCAGTTTACAGAGCTTGACAAGGACGATGTGGTGCTGGAGGAGTTTGACAACGCGAAGCGGCAGATTCCGGGAAGGAAAGCCGGGACAGCGAAAGAGAGCTTCCGCGACCTGAGAAGTACATTTACGGAAGAGCAGGTGAAGATCGAGGCCGCCAGATGCCTTGGCTGCGGCGCCACGGTCGTGGATGAGAATAAATGCATCGGCTGCGGTCTGTGTACGACGCGCTGTGAGTTCGACGCCATCCATCTGAGCCGCGACCTGCCGGAGATGAGCACCATGAGGAAGGCGGAGGACAAGCTGAAAGGCATCCTGCCCTATGCGCTCAAACGCGCCATCAGGATCAAATTTAAGAAGAGCTGAAAAGCCGGAAGAGAAAAATGCATGAATTAGGGATAATCGTACATATCACAAAGACGCTTCAGAGCGTTGCAAAAGAAAATCATTTAAATGAGATCGGCTCGGTCACCCTGGAGGTGGGGGAGGTCAGTTCCATCGTCCCGGACTATCTGACAGACTGCTGGGCGTATTATCGGAAGAAGTTCCCGCTCATCGAGAAGGCGGAGATGAAGATCGAGATCCTGCCCGCGGTGACGTACTGCGAAGCCTGCGGGAAGACGTATCCAACCGTAGAGTACGGACGTCAGTGCCCGCACTGCGGCAGCTGGGATACATACCTGGCGGCAGGGGACGAGTGCAATATCCGGGAGATCGAGGCGTGCTGAGTCCGGAGAAAAGTCCGGGCCGTTCCATTAAAAAATAACAAAAGAGAGAAAAGGGGGCATTTGTTATGCTGTTTCATGTTTACGGTGCGGAGGCTGTGCCGCAGTGGATCGCCATGCTGGGAGTTCTGGCGGCGCTGATCCTGCTCAATGAATTTGCGAGGAGGACGAAAGCCGGAGGGATCATCATGTTCTTCGTGATCCCGGCGGCGCTGACGGTTTACTTCATCGCCATTGCCGTGGGCGCCGGGATGGGCGCGGAGTGGGCGCTGACCAATCAGACCCATGTCTACATGAACGGTTGGTTCCACTACGCGAAGCTCTATGCGTCGCTGGCGGGCTGTATCGGATTCATGATGATCAAGTATGAGTGGGGCATCGGCAAGACCCACTGGTTTAAGGCGTATCCGTTCGTGATCGTGGCGATCAACATCCTGATCGCGGTTGCCAGTGATTTCGAATCCGCCATCAACGGATGGTATTCCTGGTGGCTGTCTTCCGAGGACGTCTGGCTCTTCGGCGGCTGGCACAATGTGTTCAACGGACTGGCCGGCATCATTAACATTTTCTGTATGACCGGCTGGTGGGCGGTGTACAGTTCAAAGGATAAGAAGGACATGATCTGGCCGGATATGATCTGGGTCTACATCATCGTCTATGATATCTGGAACTTCGCCTATACATACAACTGCCTGCCCACCCACTCCTGGTTCTGCGGCGTGGCGCTCCTTCTGGCGCCGACCATCGCGGCGCTCCTCTGGAACAAGGGCGGCTGGATCATGAACCGGGCGAACACGCTGTGCATCTGGTGCATGTTTGCCCAGGTGTTCCCGCTCTTCCAGGAGACGCTCTCCGACGGGACGCAGCTTTTCCCGTGGGCGACGCTTCCGAAGCTTTACGCGGACGGGACGCTGAACGGCATCGCCGCAGGCGGAAATGCGAACGCAGACCCGACGATGATGACCGTGGTGAGCGTGCTGGCGCTTGTGACGAATATCGCGGCGCTTGCGTATATCATTTATGCGTCTAAGAAGAAAAAAATCAATCCGTATAAAAACGAAGTATTTACAGAATTTAAATATTACAAGAACGCGGCAGCGAGAGCGGAGATGAAATAATGGGAAAAAGATATTTAAACTGTACGGCGTCGGATATCCTGAAGATGGACAGCGCGCAGCTGATCGATGCCATCGCGGGGAGCGAGGGACGGCTCCTGGTGTGCGAGACCATCGGTGCGGTGCGGCCCATGCTCGGGGATGTGACCAATGCGGAGTTCGCCTGCGCCATGGGCGCGGACCTGCTGATCCTGAACCTGTTTGATGTGAATAAGCCGGAGGTGCAGGGACTGCCGGAGACGGCACCGGAAGATGTGGTCCGGGAAGTGAAGTGGCTGACCGGCCGGGCTGTGGGGATCAATCTGGAACCCCTGGAGGAGGATGTGGAGAGCTCCGTGGAGACGAACGGGGAATGGCATCTGACTTCCGGGCGGGCGGCGACCGTGGAGAACGCCCGCAAAGCCATTGACATGGGCGTGGACTTTATCGTCCTCACCGGCAATCCGGGGGTGGGCGTGACGAACGCGGCCATCATCCATACGCTCCGGAAATTCCGGCAGGAATTCGGCGACCGGGTGATGCTCATCGCCGGGAAGATGCATGCGGCCGGCGTGCTGGCGGAAAGCGGGGAGAATATCATCACGGAGGAAGATGTGCGGGCGTTCATCGGCGCCGGCGCGGACGTGGTGCTCATGCCTGCGCCGGGGACGGTGCCGGGTATTACCACCGAATATATCCGCGGGCTGGTGTCCTGCGCCCACAGTCTGGGTAAACTGACCCTGACGGCCATCGGCACATCCCAGGAAGGGGCGGACGTATCGACGATCCGCGAGATCGCCCTGATGTGCAAGATGACCGGGACGGACCTTCATCATCTGGGCGATTCCGGGTATCTTGGCATGGCCCTTCCGGAGAATATCCTGGAATACGGGAAGGTGATCCGGGGCGTGCGGCATACGTATCACCGGATGGCGTCGTCCCTTAACCGGTAATACGGTATCTGAAAATATGATAAATGTGAGCCCTCTCCTGGGGCGGGATTGGAATAAAGAGGCTTTGCAGAGCTGATCTGTTCCGGGTCCTGCCCCGGGAGTTTTTTGCGACCGGTGTGCATGCAGGACAGGGAAGTCTTGCAAAATGCGCTTCGATGCCGTAAAATAAAGTGCAGATTTGCCGCACGGCGCGGTATGGGGCGAACGCAGACTCTGCGGATCGTCAGCGGTGAGGAAAGTGCGTTTTAAGCAGGAGGTGGAAGTATGCCGGCCGGGATGATACATGCCGAACAACTGATCTATGAATATGACAAGCGGGATGACGAGGGGAATGTGATCGGTTTCGAGCGGGCCATCGACGGGATTGATATTGATATTCCCCAGGGCTCTTTTGTGGCCATCCTCGGACATAACGGATCGGGGAAATCAACCCTTGCCAAGCACATGAACGCCATCCTTGTACCCACCGGCGGGACCATGTGGGTGGATGGCCGGGATACGAAAGATCCGGCACAGCTCTGGGATGTGCGTCAGACGGCGGGCATGGTATTCCAGAATCCGGACAACCAGATCATCGGAACCGTTGTGGAGGAGGACGTGGGATTCGGCCCGGAGAATCTGGGCGTGCCCACAGACGAGATCTGGCAGCGGGTGGAAGAAAGCCTGAAGGCCGTGGGCATGCTGGAGCGCAGGAAAGATTCGCCGAACAAGCTGTCCGGCGGGCAGAAGCAGCGGGTGGCCATTGCAGGCGTGCTGGCTATGGAGCCTAAATGCATCGTGCTGGATGAGCCCACCGCCATGCTGGATCCGAACGGAAGGAAAGAAGTGATCCGGGCGGTGGAGGAACTCAGGAAGAAGAAACAGGTTACCGTCATCCTGATCACCCATTATATGGAAGAAGTGATCGATGCGGATCAGGTGTTTGTCATGGATGGCGGGCATATCGTGATGCACGGGACGCCCCGGGAGATCTTCAGCCGGGTGGATGAGCTGAAGACCTACCGCATGGACGTTCCCCAGGTAACGATGCTGGCAGAGGAGCTCCGCCGGCAGGGGCTGGATCTTCCGGAAGGGATCCTCAGAAGAGAAGAATTGGTGGAAGCATTATGTCGATTGCGTTAGAACATGTAAGTTATGTATACAGTCCGGGCACGGCCTATGAGAAGCACGCACTTAAAGATGTGAGCTTTGAGATCCCGCAGGGGCAGTTTGTGGGGATCATCGGGCATACCGGTTCCGGGAAATCCACGCTGATCCAGCACCTGAACGGGCTGGTCCGTGCGACGTCCGGACGGGTCCTCTACGAAGGGCAGAATATTTACGAAGACGGATATAACATGCGGGAGCTGCGAACCCGGGTAGGGCTGGTGTTCCAGTATCCGGAGTACCAGCTTTTTGAGGTGGATGTGATAAGCGACGTCTGTTTCGGGCCGAAGAACCAGGGCCTTCCGCAGGAAGAGTGCGAAAAGCGTGCCAGGGAAGCGCTGGAACATGTCGGATTCCCGGAGAAATATTATAAACAGTCGCCCTTCGAACTGTCCGGCGGGCAGAAGCGGCGGGTGGCCATCGCCGGCGTGCTGGCCATGCGTCCGAAGGTGCTCATCCTGGATGAGCCGACGGCGGGGCTTGATCCGAAGGGACGGGATGAGATCCTGGACCAGATCAGCGAACTGCACCGGAAAACGGATATGACCGTGATCCTGGTCTCCCACAGCATGGAGGATGTGGCCCGTTATGTGGAGCGGCTCATCGTCATGAACCGCGGGGAGAAGATGCTGGACGGGACGCCACGGGAAGTGTTCCGGCATTATAGAGAACTGGAGAAAGTCGGGCTTGCGGCGCCCCAGGTTACCTATGTGATGCATGACCTGAAGGCACGGGGATTCGATGTATCCCCGGACGCCACGACGATCAGGGAAGCGGCGGAGGAGATCCTCGGGAGCTTCCGGCGCAGCGGAAAGATTTAAGAGGAGCCATTATGATCAGAGATATAACAATCGGGCAGTATTACCCGGCCGAGAGCCGGATACACAGACTGGATCCCAGGGTGAAGATCGTCTGCACCCTGCTTTTTCTCGTGTCGCTTTTTATCCAGAACAGCCTGCCCGGCTACGTGATCGCGACCATTTATCTGGGCTGTGTGATCCGGCTGTCAAAAGTACCGCTCAAATACATCCTTAAAGGTCTGAAGCCGGTGGTGATCCTGCTTCTGTTTACCGTGGTGATGAACCTGTTCCTGACGGACGGCGGGGAGACCCTGGTGCAGTTCGGCATATTCACCATCACAGAGAACGGCCTTCGGACTTCCGTATTCATGGCGGTCCGCCTCATGTATCTGGTGGCCGGGTCCTCCATCATGACCTTTACCACATCGCCAAACGGCCTCACCGACGGCATGGAGAAACTGCTCCATCCGCTGAACCGTTTCAACGTACCGGTCCACGAAGTGGCAATGATGATGTCCATCGCGCTCCGGTTCATCCCGATCCTGCTGGAAGAGACGGACAAGATCATGAAAGCCCAGCAGGCAAGAGGCGCGGACTTCGAGAGCGGGAACATCATCCAGCGGGCAAAAGCCATGGTGCCGATCCTGGTCCCTCTGTTCGTATCCGCATTCCGGCGCGCCAATGACCTGGCAATGGCCATGGAAGCCCGGTGCTACCACGGCGGGGACGGCCGGACAAAAATGAAACCGCTGCACTATCACGGCAGAGATCGGGTGGCATATTTTATCACCTTGATCTATCTTATCATAATGTTTGTAGTCGGACGCTTTCTACCCTTTAAACTGTGGATATTTTGATGGTAGCATATTGATCTGTTTCACCTTTGGGACAGGGCAAAAGTTAATTGGGGACGTAGTAAAATTCAATTTTACTACGTCCCCAATCAAGGAGATTTTATGAGAAGGATTATGCTGACCGTCGCTTACGACGGTACGGATTACTGCGGCTGGCAGGTCCAGCCCAACGGGATCACGATTGAAGAGGTACTGAACAGAGCGCTTTCCCGGCTGACGAGGGAAGATATTGCGGTGACCGGCGCCAGCCGGACGGATGCGGGCGTGCATGCGGAGGGGAATGTGGCGGTGTTTGACACGGCGTCCACGATCCCGCCGGAGCGGTTTGCCTATGCGGTGAATCCATTGCTGCCGGAGGATATTGTGGTGGTGAAGTCGGAGGAAGTGCCGCCGGACTGGCATCCGCGGCATCAGGCTTCGGTGAAGACATACGAGTACCGCATCCTGAACCGGGAGATGCCGGATCCCCTTCGCAGACGGGACGCCTGGCATGTGTCATTTCCCCTCGATGTGGAGAAGATGCGTCTGGCGGCGGCTTATTTTGTGGGGGAACATGATTTCCGCAATTTCTGCAATATCCACACCGGGGCAAAGACGACCGTGCGCACGGTTTTCAGCCTGGACGTGGAGCGGGCGGGCGACCTGATCACGCTCCGGATCAGCGGGAACGGGTTCCTCTACAACATGGTCAGGATCATCACCGGCACACTGGTTGAGACGGGGCGCGGATTCCGTTCTCCGGAAAGTGTAAAGGAGCTGATCGACGGGAAAAGCGGAGGAAAGACCGGGGCGACAGCGCTGCCTCAGGGACTGGTCCTTAAAAGCATAGAATACAGCGGGAAATAGTTGCCGGAAAATGCCGCGCAACCTTGACAAAAACAGCTCCGGTTGCTACTATAAAAGGTAGCAGAAGGCTGGATTGTTACTTCCAGAAGGCAAAACCAGATTTTCGGGTGATGAAGTGGATTATCATGCCTGGAAATCTGTTTTTTTTGCCCTTTGGCCAGCTGCATCCGGCCGCAGATAAGAGGAGGAAGATGAAATGAGAATCTATGAAGCGGAAAATTATGAGGAAATGAGCAGAAAAGCAGCCAATATCCTGGCGGCTCAGGTTATCCTGAAACCGGATTGTGTGCTCGGTCTTGCGACAGGCTCCACACCGATCGGTACATATGATGAGCTGGTAGCGCGCTGTGACAGCGGCGACCTGGATTTCTCAGAAGTCAAGACCGTGAACCTGGACGAGTACAGGGGACTGACACGGGACAATGACCAGAGCTACTATTATTTCATGCATGAGCATCTGTTTGACCGTGTAAATATCGATCCGGCGAACACGAACGTACCGGACGGAACCGAGCCGGATGCGGACAAAGAGTGTGCAAGATACGAGGCGCTGATCGATTCCATGGGCGGCGTGGATATCCAGCTCCTGGGTCTGGGACATAACGGACATATCGGATTCAATGAGCCGGACAGCTCGTTTGCACAGACCACACACTGCGTGGATCTGACAGAGAGCACCATCGAGGCGAACAAGAGATTCTTCGCATCGGCAGACGATGTTCCGCGTCAGGCATATACGATGGGGATCGGAACGATCATGAAAGCAAAGAAGATCCTCCTGATCGTGAACGGCGAGGCAAAAGCAGACATCGTGGCGAAAGCATTCTTCGGACCGGTTACACCGGAAGTTCCGGCCTCCATTCTCCAGCTTCACCCGGATGTTGTGATCGTAGCGGACAAGGCGGCTCTTTCCAAAGTGCCGGAGCAGGCATAAGAAGACCGCAGGTGCGGCCTGTACAGGAGGTATGGGAAAATGCTTATTAAAAATGTAAAGATCTATACAGAAGATAAGAAATTCGTTCCGGGCGAGATGGCGGTTGCCGACGGCAGGTTTGCGGATCCGGCTTCGGCTGCAGCGGATGAAGTGCTGGACGGCGAAGGCTGCTATATGATCCCGGGGCTTGTGGATATCCATTTCCACGGCTGCGTGGGCGATGATTTCTGCGATGCGAAGGAAGAGGCTATTGCAAATATGGCGAAGCACGAGGCGTCCGTCGGCGTAACATCGATCTGTCCGGCGACCATGACGCTGTCCGAGGAAGAACTCCACAGCATCATGAAGACGGCTGGGGCTTATAACGGGACAGAAGGCGCGAAGCTGGTCGGCATCAATATGGAAGGACCCTTCATCAGCGTCAAGAAAAAAGGCGCCCAGGCGGCGGATCATATCCGGAAATGTGATACGGAGCTTTTCCGGAAGCTGCAGGAGGAGTCCGGCGGGCTGATCAAACTGGTGGACATTGCGCCGGAGAATGACGGGGCGATCGAATTTATCCGTGATGTGAAGGATGAAGTCGTTGTTTCCATCGCACACACGGTGGCGAATTATGACGAAGCTTCAAGAGCGCTGGCAGAGGGCGCGAGCCATGTGACCCATCTGTACAATGCGATGCCGCCGCTCAACCACCGGGAGCCGGGCGTGATCGGCGCGGCGAGGGACGATGAGAAATGCCATGTGGAGCTGATCTGCGACGGCGTTCACATTCATCCGTCAGTGGTCCGCGCCACATTTGCCATGTTCGGCGCAGACCGCATTATCATGATCAGTGACAGCATGCGCGCCACAGGCCTGACAGACGGCCAGTATACGCTGGGCGGCCAGGATGTATTTGTAAAAGGGCCGCTGGCGACCCTTGCCGATGGGACCATCGCCGGTTCTGCCACAGACCTGATGGGCTGTATCCGCGTGGCTGTACAGCGCATGGGCATTCCGCTGGAGGATGCGGTCGGCTGTGCGACCATGAATCCTGCGAAAGAGATCGGCGTCTATGACCGGTGCGGAAGCATTGCGCCGGGCAAGGATGCGGACTTTGTCCTGCTTGATGAAGACCTGAATGTTAAGGCAGTGTATGTGAACGGTAAAAAACAGGCTTAAAAGCATAAATAAAAAATAAATTATATAAACAAATTATAAAGAACAGATTGACTTTACCGTCAATTTCTGCTAGAGTGTAAACAATAAGAAAATACGGCAGGATTGTTACTGTGCGGCAGGCAAAACCAGATTTTATAAATATAGGCTCAGAGGATATATTTATATGATCTGGTTTTTTTATATCCTGAAAGGTAGATATGTTAGTAGAAAAAGTAATTAATAATAATATTGTTTCTGCTTTCGACGAAACGGGAAAAGAGCTTGTGGTAATGGGCAGGGGGCTCGGGTTCGGAGCGCGCCCCGGACAGCCTGTGGACGAGAAGAAAATTGAAAAAGTATTCCGTATAAAAAGCAGGGATACAGCGGACCAGCTCAAAGAGCTGCTGGCCGATATGCCGCTTGAACGGGTGAAGATTTCAACGGATATTATCTCTTTCGCAAAGAGCAATCTGAATCTGAAACTGAATCAGAGCATTTATGTAACACTTACGGATCATATTAATTTTGCGATCGAGCGTTTCGAGAAAGGGATCAATCTGCAGAATGCGCTCCTGTGGGAGATCAAGCGGTTCTATCCCCACGAGTTCGACCTCGGAAGCTACGCGCTGAAGCTCATAAAAGAACGGCTGGGCGTTGAGCTGCCGGAAGACGAGGCGGGATTTATCGCCCTTCATTTTGTGAATGCGGAATACGGGACAAATATTAAAGATGCATTCCGGTTTCCGAACCAGCTGAGGGACATCCTGGAGATCACCAGCGATGAACTGGGCATTGTCCTCGATGAGAGGACGCTCCACTATGAACGGTTTGTGACGCATCTGAAATTCCTTCTGCAGAGAGTGTACCGCAACGAACTTCTTCCAAATGAAGAGGACGAACTGGCGGAACTGATGCAGACGAAATATCCGAAGGAGTACGCGTGCAGCTGCAAGATCGCGGAATATATCGAGAAAAATACGGAGTGCAGGCTTTCAAGCGAGGAAGTCATGTATCTGGCCATCCATATCAGAAGGGTGACCATGGCAGAAAACGAAGAGTAAAAGAAAAGGAGGAGAGAACAATGTTTAATCTGTTTAAGAAAAAAGGTCATGTGCTCGGCGCACCGGCGAAGGGAAAAGCAGTTCCGCTGAGCGAAGTAAACGACCCTACATTCGCTGAAGAAATGCTGGGCAAGGGCGCGGCGGTGATCCCGTCAGAGGGAAAGATCTATGCGCCGGCCGACGGAGAGATCGGAATGGTATTCGATACACTCCACGCAGTCAGCATGGTTACGGATTTCGGCGCAGAGGTGCTGATCCATGTAGGCCTTGACACCGTGAAAATGAACGGGGAGGGCTTCACCGGCCACGTAAAGGCAGGGGACCATGTGAAGAAAGGGAATCTGCTCCTGGAAGTGGACCTCGAGAAAGTAAAAGCAGCCGGTTACGACATTATCACACCGGTGCTTGTCTGCAACACACCGGATTACAAATCGGTGGAGAACGTCGGAACAAAAGACGTGGCTGCAGGCGACGATCTGGTTATCATTGAGTAACCGGACTACTGTTAATAATGGTTTTGACCGGAGCATCCGGTTAAAATAGAAAGGGATTATGACGAGAGTCAAAATTAAGGAGGGAAACTAATGAAGTTTTTACAGAAATTAGGTAAAGCGTTAATGCTCCCGGTTGCTGTTCTTCCGATCTGCGGTATCCTCATGGGTATCGGATACGCACTGTGTCCGTCAACGATGCAGGGCGGTGATGTAACAGGAATCGTTCAGCAGATTGGTTACTATCTGGTGAAAGCAGGCGGCGCCCTGATCGATAACATGGCGATCCTGTTTGCGATCGGTATCGGTGTCGGAATGTCCGACGAGAACGACGGTACCGGCGGTCTGGCAGCCCTGGCTTCCTGGCTGATGATGACAAACCTGCTGGCAACAGCAAACGTAACAGTTATCATGCCGTCTATCGCAGAGAATGCTGATGCAACTCTTGCATTCGATAAGATTGCAAACCCGTTCATCGGTATCCTTGCAGGTGTGATCGGATCCATGTGCTACAACAAGTTCAAGAGCACAAAGCTTCCGGACTGGCTGTCATTCTTCAGCGGCAAGCGCTGCGTAGCGATCATCGCAGGTGTTGTATCCATCATCGTATCCGTAGTTCTGCTCTTCGTATGGCCGATCGTTTTCGGTGCACTCGTTGCACTTGGCGAAGGCATCGCAAGCCTCGGAGCAGTCGGAGCCGGACTGTATGCATTCTTCAACAGACTGCTTATCCCGTTCGGTCTGCACCATGCACTCAACAACGTATTCTGGTTTGACACCATCGGCCTCGGTGACCTGACTCACTTCTGGGCAGGCGAGACATCAGCAGATGTTACATGGAGCCTTGGTATGTACATGTCAGGATTCTTCCCGTGTATGATGTTCGGTATCCCGGGTGCGGCTCTCGCTATGGTACACACAGCAAAGAGCAACAAGAAGAAAGTTGCGATCGGTCTCCTCAGCTCCGCAGCTATCGCAGCATTTGTCTGCGGTGTTACTGAGCCGTTCGAGTTCGGTTTCATGTTCCTTGCACCGGTTCTGTACCTGATCTACGCTCTGCTGTATGCAATCTTCACAGTAGTAACAGTAGTTCTCGGATTCCGTGCAGGATTCAGCTTCTCCGCAGGTCTGACCGACCTTGTATTCTCTGCTTCCCTTCCGGCAGCTGCGAATACATGGATGATCATCCCGCTGGGCATCGCTGCATTCATCATCTTCTACGTAGTATTCCGCTTCGCGATCGTAAAATTCGATCTGAAGACACCGGGACGTGAGGATGACGACGATACAGAGGCTGAGAAGAGAGTTGTTCTTGCAAACGACAACTTCACAGAGGTTGCTTCCATCATCCTTGAAGGTGTTGGCGGCAAAGAGAACGTTACATCCATCGATAACTGCATCACAAGACTTCGTCTTGAGATCAAGGATTACACAAAGGTTGACGAGAAGAAGATCAAATCTGCAGGTATTGCAGGCGTGATCCGCCCGGGCAAGAATTCCTTACAGGTTATCGTAGGAACAAAAGTACAGTTCGTAGCAGACGAATTCAAAAAACTCTGCAAATAATAATTTAAACATATAATCCCTTTTCATGGTTTGGGACGTAGTAAAATTCAATTTTACTACGTCCCAAACTGCGTTTTGCGGTGTCCCAAAATGGATTTCCGGGTTGACAAATCCGCACGGATAGGCTAATCTGTCTATCAGACAGAGTTAATAAAAGGAAAAAGCCTTGAAGAGAGCAAGTAATATACGGTACACCCGGACAGAAAGCAGCCGGCGGATGAGAGGCGCGCGAAGGAACCGCATATGAATACGTCTCGGAGCTTCATGCTGAACATCCCTGCGGATCAGTAGGCAATGACGGATTGGCACGCGTTAAAGTGCTGTATGAGGCTGATGCATGGAAAATGATTTCCGGCGTCGGTGAAATAAGGTGGTACCGCGGAAGATTTCGCCCTTACTGTGAAAGCAGTAAGGGCGTTTTTTATTTCACAGGAAATTGATTTCAGATGAAATAAAAACGCTCCGCGAGGATCGCACTGCGGCGGAATGGGAGATGCCGCTGACAGAAAACTGCGGATAAAAAGGAATCTATGAAAAAGGAGAAATGAGAAGATGGGAATCTATGAAGAACTTCAGGCGAGAGGCCTGATCGCACAGGTGACAGATGAGGAGGAGATCCGTGAACTGGTCAATACCGGGAAAGCGGTATTCTATATCGGGTTCGACCCGACGGCGGACAGCCTTCACGTAGGGCATTTTATGGCGCTGTGCCTGATGAAGCGCCTCCAGGAGGCGGGCAACAAGCCGATCGCCCTGATCGGCGGCGGAACCGGCTACATCGGTGACCCGTCCGGAAGAACGGATATGAGGAGCATGATGACTCCGGAGCAGATCCAGCATAACTGCGACTGCTTCAAGAAGCAGATGAGCAAATTCATCGATTTTTCCGAAGGCAAGGCGCTTATGGTAAATAACGCGGACTGGCTCCTTGATCTGAACTATATCGAACTGCTCCGCGAAGTCGGGCCTCATTTCTCGGTCAACCGGATGCTGACGGCGGAGTGCTACAAACAGAGGATGGAGCGGGGCTTAAGCTTCCTGGAGTTCAACTACATGATCATGCAGGCGTATGATTTCTACGCACTGTACCAGAAATACGGCTGCAACCTGCAGTTCGGCGGCGACGACCAGTGGAGCAACATGCTGGCGGGTACGGAACTGATCCGCCGGAAGCTGGGCAAGGATGCAGGCGCCATGACGATCACACTGCTTCTGAACTCCGAGGGCAAGAAGATGGGCAAGACCCAGTCCGGCGCCGTGTGGCTTGACCCGGAGAAGACATCCCCGTTCGAGTTCTATCAGTACTGGAGAAATGTGGCGGACGCAGATGTGCTCAGATGCATTCGCATGCTGACCTTCCTTCCGCTGGAGGAGATCGATAAGATGGATGCCTGGGAGGGCGCGCAGCTCAATACGGCGAAAGAGATCCTGGCATACGAGCTGACCAAGCTGGTACACGATGAGGAAGAAGCGAAGAAGGCGCAGGAGAGCGCACGCGCACTATTCAGCAAGGGAAATGCGGCGGAGATGCCGACGACAGAGCTGGAGGAAAATGATTTCGTCGATGGAAACATTGACATTCTGACCATGCTCGTGAGGGCCGGCCTCGTTCCGTCCAAATCCGAGGCGAGACGCGCGGTACAGCAGGGCGGTACATCCGTGGACGGCGAGAAAGTAACGGATATCAAAGCCGTATTTGCAAAAGATGCATTTGCAGGCGAGGGAGTGATCCTGAAAAAAGGAAAGAAAAACTTCCACAGACTGATCGTAAAGTAAAAACAGTATAAAACAGCGGAGTGCGGATGGACGGAGAATCTGCACTCCGCTTTGCAGATTCTGAACAGAAAAAGGAGAAAGCAGCGATGGGAATGAATCAGACGCCGATGTCCGAACGGACACACATCGGTTTCTTTGGAAAACGAAATGCGGGAAAATCAAGCATCATCAATGCGGTCACGGGACAGGACCTGGCGGTCGTGTCGGATGTAAAAGGCACAACGACAGATCCGGTCTATAAATCAATGGAGCTTCTGCCCCTTGGCCCGGTCGTAATGATGGACACCCCGGGGATTGACGACGAGGGGGAACTGGGAAGTCTGCGCGTCCGCAGGAGCTACCAGGTGCTCAATAAGACGGATGCGGCGGTGCTTGTGATCGACGGGACGGCGGGCGCGTCCGGGGAAGACCGGACGCTTCTCGACCGGATCCGCGCGAAGGGGATCCCGTTCATTGTTGCGGTAAATAAAAAAGAACTGGCCGGGCCTGACGCGATCCAGGGCATAAAAAAACAGCTGGATCTGACGGATGACCGGCTTTGTCCGGTAAGCGCGGCGACCGGTGAAGGGATCTTCGAGCTGAAAGAACGGATCGCCGCCGCGGCAAAGCGGGAAGAACCGGAGCGGGCGCTTGTCCGGGATCTGCTGGATCCCTCGGATATAGTCGTTCTGGTCGTCCCTATTGATTCCGCGGCGCCGAAAGGAAGGCTCATCCTTCCTCAGCAGCAGACGATCCGGGACATCCTTGAAGCGGACGCGGCATCCGTGGTCGTAAAAGAAAATGAACTGAAGCATGTGCTCGGAAACTTCCGGGAGAAGCCGAAAATGGTCATCACCGACAGCCAGGTGTTCGCACAGGTGTCGAAAGATACGCCGGAGGAGATCCCGCTCACTTCCTTTTCCATCCTGATGGCCCGCTATAAAGGGAATCTTAAGCAGGCCGTCCGTGGCGTGACCGCGCTTGACAGCCTGTCCGATGGCGACGCCGTGCTCATCAGCGAAGGCTGCACCCACCACCGTCAGTGCGATGATATCGGAACCGTGAAGATCCCGCGGTGGATCCAGGAATACACCGGGAAAGACATCCGGATCGAGACTACATCCGGGACGGAATTCCCGGATGATCTGACCGGCTATAAACTGATCATCCACTGCGGCGGCTGCATGCTGAATGAGCGGGAGATGAAATACCGGCTGAGCTGCGCCGAAGACCAGGGCGTGCCGATGACCAATTACGGAATCCTGATCGCGTACGTAAAAGGGATTCTGAAGCGGAGTGTGGAAGTATTCCCGGATATTTATAAAATGCTGTAAATCCGGATCTGTCAGTTCCAGAAGTCGGTCTTCGTCCCGAGTCCGATGTCTTTTGCCCTGAATACCGGATTCTTTCCTTCCCTTTTCTGCCGCATATAATCTTTCATGCAGCGGATGGCCGGACCGCCAAGTATGATGATGACCGGCAGGTTGATCAGTGCGAGGAAGCCCATGATCACATCCGCCGTGCTCCATGCCACGCTGAACTCCATCAGGGAGCCGCCGAATACGACAACGGTCGCGATGGCGCGAAGGCCGATGAGCATCCATTTATTCGGCTTCTTGTCGCAGAGGTAGCCGAGTCCCATCTCCGCATAGAAGAAATTGCCGATCAGCGTCGTAAATGCGAAGAGGAACAGCGCGATGGTGATGAATGTGATGCCGATCCCGCCGAGAGATGCCTCCGCGGCCGCCTGTACCCACGGCATACCCTTGAGCTCGTCACTGGGAGCAATCCCGGAGCAGAGCAGAAGGAAGGATGTGGCGGAGCAGATGACGATTGTATCGATGAATACGGACAGCATCTGGACCAGCCCCTGTTTGACCGGATGGGATACGGATGCGCTTGCCGCCGCGTTCGGCGCGGAGCCCACACCCGCTTCGTTGGAGAAAAGCCCCCGTTTAATACCCTGCATGATGCAGGATCCGGTGAAGCCTCCGAAGATCGCGCGGAAATCAAAGGCGTTGGAGAAGATGTCTGCGAACATGCGCGGGATCAGCTCAAAATGCGTCACGACAACAAAAAGCGCGAGCGCAAGGTAGAAGATGCCCATCGCCGGAACGAGGATCCCGGTGATCTTTGAGATCTGCCGGCTTCCGCCGCAGATGCAGATACAGAAGATGACAGCCAGGATGGCGCCCACGATCACAGGCGTCGTTGACGCGTCATAAAAGCTGTATGCCCGGAAGGTGTCGGCGATATTGAATGAGGCGACCAGGTTGAACCCGACCATGTAGGTGAGGATCAGAAGCACTGCAAATATGACGCCCAGCCAGCGTTTCTTCAGCACAGCCTGGATATAATACGCCGGTCCGCCGTAGCAGGTGCCGTCCGCTGCCCGTCGCTTGTAGATCTGAGCCAGCGTGCTCTCGATGAACGCCGACGCGCTGCCGAGGAGTGCGGTGATCCACATCCAGAATACGGCGCCGGGGCCGCCCAGACAGATGGCGGTGGAGATGCCGGCGATATTTCCGGTCCCCACACGGGAGGCGGTTGAGACCATCAGCGCCTGGAATGATGAAAGTCCGTTCTCATCTTCTTTCGGTTCCATTACAACACGGATCGCTTCACGGAGCATGCGGAACTGGACAAAATGCGTTCTGACTGAAAAATATATGCCGGTGCCGAGAAGCAGGATGATCAGAATGTAAGTGTACAGAAGATCGCTCAGTGTGTTTATAATCTGTGCAAACATGATTTTCCCTCTCTTTTCTCTCATATCTTTTTGGTTTCTTTTTCTGCCGGATATCCGGGCAGAGTCCGGGCTCTATTATACACAGAAAAAGAGGGCCCTGTCCACAAATCTTTGCAACATCTCCGGTATTGTGGTATCCTATACTGTGTTATAGTATTCTTTCCATTAAATGGAGAACAGGCAGGAGGGCTTGGAAGTGAAGTTAAATCAGTTACTGGAGCGCCTTGAGTATCAGGTGGCTCAGGGAAGCGATGAGATCGAGGTTACGACGCTGATCAATGATTCGAGAAAAGTGGAGAAGGGATCCGTCTTTGTCTGCATCAGCGGCGCAGTGTCAGACGGGCACAAATATATTCCCGATGTGGCGGAAAAAGGCGCGGCGGCAGTCGTTGTGGAGCGGGATGTGGAAGCACCGGAAAATATGACCGTGATCCGGGTGGAAGATACGCGGTATGCGCTGGCGCTGATGTCGGCGGCGTATTTCGGATATCCGGCGGAGAAGCTGAAAGTGATCGGGATCACCGGAACGAAGGGGAAAACGACGACCACATACATGATCAAGTCCATCCTGGACAGCGTGGGATATAAAGTGGGCCTGATCGGCACCATTGAGGCAATTATCGGGGAGAAACGGATCCCGGCCGCAAATACGACGCCGGAGTCCTATACGATCCAGCAGTATTTTGCGCAGATGGTGGAAGAAGGATGCGACTGCGTGGTCATGGAAGTGTCTTCCCAGGGGCTGATGCTCAACCGCACGGCGGGCATTCCTTTTGAAATCGGCATTTTCACCAATCTGGGTCATGACCATATCGGGCCTAATGAACATAAGGATTTCGATGATTACAAGCGGTGCAAGGGGCTTCTGTTCAAACAGTGCAAAGTGGGCATCGCAAATGTGGATGACAAGTATTTCCGCGATGTATTCCAGGGGGCGACCTGCCGCACGGAGACCTTTGGCTTTTCGGAGGAAGCGGATCTCAGGGCGGAGAATGTACAGCTCGTATCCAGGCCCGGCTATCTGGGCGTGGCGTACCATGTGTCCGGCGTCATGGATTTTGATGTGGAGATCGATATCCCGGGCACATTCAGCGTATATAATTCCCTGACTGCGATCTCGGTCTGCCGTCATTTCAACGTTCCGGTTGAGAAGATCAAAGAGGCGCTCCGGAAGGCGAAAGTGAAGGGCCGGATCGAGATGGTCAGAGTATCGGATGAATTTACGCTGATGATCGATTACGCCCACAATGCCATGAGCCTGGAGAGCCTGCTCACGACGCTGAAGGAATATCATCCGAAGCGGCTTGTGTGTCTCTTCGGATGCGGCGGGAACCGCTCGAAAGACCGCCGCTATGAGATGGGGGAGGTATCCGGCCGGCTGGCGGACCTGACCATCATTACTTCGGATAACCCGAGGTTCGAAGAGCCCCAGGCGATCATTGACGACATTAAGACGGGGATCGGCAGGACGAACGGGAAATATGTGGAGATCTGTGACCGCAAAGAGGCGATCCGTTATGCCATCGAACACGGCGAACCGGGCGATGTGATCGTTCTCGCGGGCAAGGGACACGAGGATTACCAGGAGATCCGGGGCGTAAAATATCCGATGGATGAGCGTGTCCTGATCGCGGAAGTCCTGGAGGAACTGGCACAGGAAAAGAATCAGAGAGAGTGATCGCGTGTTTGCAGACGTTATCGTAGATATACAGCATGAAAAACTGGATAAGATCTTCCAGTACCGGATCCCGGAGGAGATGGAAGGCCGGCTGGAGCCGGGCATGCAGGTGCTCGTGCCTTTCGGGAAGGGCAACCGGCAGATCAAAGGATATGTGACCGGCATCTCGGAAGAATGTGACTATGATCTCTCAAAGGTGAAGGAGATCGCGGAGATCCCGGAACGGGGCGTGGAGATCGAGGCGAAACTGGTGGCCCTGGCCGCATGGATGAAAGAGAATTACGGCGGGACCATGATCCAGGCGCTTAAAACGGTCCTCCCGATCAAACAGAAGGAAAATGCGAAGGTGAAAAAACGCCTCCGCCTGCTGCTTGATGAAGAGACCGGAAAGCGGCAGCTCCACTACTATCTGGAGAAGAACCAGAAAGCCCGGGCCAGGCTGATGGCGGCCCTTCTGGACGACCATCTGCTGGAATATGAGCTGGTGACGAAGAAGCTCAATATCACCCTGCCGGTCATCCGGGCGCTGGAGGAGCAGGGCGTTCTGGCCATCGAGAGTGAACAGGTCTTCCGCACGCCGCTGAAAGAAACCGGACGGCAGGAAGAGACCATTGACTATACGCCGGAGCAGCGGCGGATCATTGACCGGTTCCGGGAAGATTACCTTCAGGGGATTCGGCACACGTATCTGATCCACGGGGTGACGGGAAGCGGCAAGACAGAAGTTTATATGGAAATGATCCGCACGGTGGTGGAGCAGGGCCGGCAGGCCATTGTCCTGATCCCGGAGATTGCTCTGACCTACCAGACGGTGATGCGGTTCTACCGGCGGTTCGGCGACCGGGTGGCGATCATGAACTCGAGGCTTTCGGCCGGAGAACGGTACGACCAGATGATGCGGGCGAGAGCCGGGCAGGTGGATGTGATGATCGGTCCGAGATCTGCTTTGTTCACCCCGTTCCCGAACCTGGGGCTGATCGTGATCGACGAGGAGCATGAACCCACGTACAAGAGCGAGCAGACGCCCCGCTACCATGCGCGGGAGACCGCCATCCGGCGGGCGCAGACGGAGGACGCCGGCGTGGTGCTCGGAAGCGCCACCCCTTCCATGGAAGCCATGTACCGGGCGCGCCGCGGAGAGTATGTGCTTTTTGAGATGAAGAACCGTTCCCGGATGCAGCAGATGGCGCAGGTATATACGGTGGATATGCGGGAAGAATTAAAGAACGGGAACCGTTTGATCCTGAGCCGGAAGCTTATGGAACTGATGGCGGAGCGGCTGGCGAAGGGAGAGCAGACCATGCTATTCCTGAACCGCCGCGGCTATTCAGGATTCATTTCCTGCAGGGAGTGCGGCCATGTGGTAAAATGCCCGCACTGCGACGTGTCTCTTTCCGTTCACCGGGACGGGACGATGCGCTGCCATTACTGCGGATATGAACAGCCGAAAGTGACGGTCTGCCCGGAATGCGGATCCCGGTATATCGGGGAATTCCGCGCCGGCACCCAGCAGATCGAGGATCTGGTGCATCAGGCATTTCCGCAGGCACGGGTGCTGCGGATGGACATGGACACGACCCGGCAGAAGGATGCCCATGAGAAGATCCTTTCAGCCTTTGCCAATGAAGAGGCGGACGTCCTGGTGGGGACCCAGATGATCGTGAAGGGGCATGATTTCCCCAATGTGACGCTGGTAGGCGTCCTGGCGGCGGATATGTCGCTCTATACGGCGGATTACCGTTCCGGCGAGCGGACGTTCCAGCTCCTTACACAGGCGGCGGGCCGGGCCGGGCGCGGAGAGAAGCCGGGCGAGGCGGTGATCCAGACTTACGATCCGTCCCACTACGCCATTGAGACGGCTGCGGCCCAGGATTATGAGGCGTTTTACGGGGAGGAGATCCGCTATCGGGAACTGATGGGATATCCGCCTGTGGAAAATCTGCTGGCGGTATTTATTTCCGGGGAAGACGAGGCCCTTCTGGAGAAAGGCTGCCGCTATCTGAAAGAATATATCCTGCGGGTCAGCCGCGGCTCCCGGGATGTACAGGTGATCGGGCCGGCAGGCCCCGGGATCGACAAGATCAAGGATGTCTACCGCCGGGTGATCTATGTGAAAGCCGGCCGGTATGAGATCCTGGTGGAGATCAAGAACCGGGTGGAGCGGTATATTGAGATCAATTCCGGTTTTGACCGGATGCGGATCCAGTTTGACTTTAATCCAATGTGACAGAAAATCAGACACAGTATCAGAAAGGAATAATATTATGGCAATCAGACAGGTAAGAGAGATGGGGGACGAGATCCTGACAAAACAGTGCAAGCCGGTGCCGAAGATGACGCTTCGGACGAAGATCCTGATCGGGGATATGCTGGAGACGATGTATGAGTACCACGGCGTCGGACTGGCGGCCCCCCAGGTGGGCGTCCTGAAGCAGATCGTGGTCATCGATGTGGGCGAAGGGCCGATCGTCCTTATCAATCCGGAGATCATCGAGACATCCGGCGAGCAGACCGGTGAAGAAGGCTGCTTAAGCGTGCCGGGCAAGTGGGGGATCGTCACCCGCCCGAATTATGTGAAAGTACGCGCGCTCAACCAGGACATGGAACCGGTGGAACTGGAGGGCGAAGAACTGCTGGCCCGCGCGTTCTGCCATGAGATCGACCATCTGTCCGGAGAACTGTATGTGGATAAGACAGAGGACGGTCTCCACGATGTGACATATGAAGAGGATGAGGAAGAAACGGAGGAATAGGCCATGCGTGTGATCTTTATGGGAACCCCGGACTTTTCCGTGGGCACGCTGGAGGCGCTGATCGCGGCCGGACACGAGGTGTGTCTCGTGGTGACCCAGCCGGACAAACCGAAAGGCCGGGGCGGAAAGATGCAGTATACGCCGGTCAAGGAGAAGGCGCTCTTCTATAATATCCCGGTGTACCAGCCAAAAAGAGTGCGCGACCCGGAGTGCGTGGAAGAACTGCGGAAATATAATGCGGATGTGATGGTGGTCGTTGCGTTCGGTCAGATCCTGCCCAAAGAGATCCTGGAAATGACGCCTTACGGATGCATCAATGTCCATGCATCCCTGCTCCCGAAATACCGGGGCGCGGCGCCGATCCAGTGGGCCATCATCGAGGGCGAGGAAGTGACCGGCGTGACTACCATGCAGATGGATGAAGGGCTGGATACCGGCGATATGATCCTGAAGACAGAAGTTCCGGTCGCGGCGGACGAGACCGGCGAAAGCCTGCATGACAAGCTGGCGGCAGCCGGGGCGGCGCTCTGCGTGGAGACGCTGAAGGCGCTGGAGGACGGCACCGCCGTCCGGGAGAAACAGGGCGAAAGCCCTACCGCGTACGCGAAAATGCTGACGAAAGAACTGGGCGATATCGACTGGGCGGAGCCGGCGGTAAAGATCGAACGGCTTGTCCGGGGGCTCAATTCCTGGCCAAGTGCTTATACGCGCTGGAACGGGAAAGTCATGAAGATCTGGCGCGCTGCGGCGGAAGCGTCGGAAACGGCGGATGTGCAGCCGGGGACGGTCGTATCTGTTGAAAAGGAAAGCTTTGCGGTGCAGACCGGGGACGGCGTCCTTCGCGTGCTGGAAGTCCAGATGCCGGGCAAGAAGCGGATGGACGCGGGCGCATTCCTGAGGGGAAATACAATGGAGCCGGGTGAGCTCCTGACCAGGGGGTAAAACAGATGCTTTATTATTACTATGACTGGACCTATATTCTGGTTGTGATCGGCGCGGTCATCTGCATCGCGGCGTCGGCGCGGGTGAAGAATGTATTTTCCAGATATTCCCGGATACAGAGTCATTCGGGGCTGACCGGCCGGGAGGCGGCAGAGCAGATCCTGCATCGGAACGGGATCTATGATGTTCAGGTGATCCATATCGGCGGGAATCTGACGGACCACTACAATCCGGGCAATAAGACGCTGGGGCTTTCGGATACGGTTTATAATTCCACATCCGTTGCGGCCATCGGTGTGGCAGCCCATGAGTGCGGGCATGCGGTCCAGCATGCGAGAGGGTATGTGCCGCTTGCGATCCGCGGATCCCTTGTGCCGGTGGCGAATATCGGATCCATGGCGGCATGGCCGCTGATCCTGATCGGCCTTTTCATGAACGGGCAGACAGCGATATTCTTTATCAATCTGGGAATCCTGCTCTTTTCGGCGGCAGTCCTGTTCCAGATCGTGACCCTGCCGGTGGAGTTCAATGCTTCCGGCCGGGCCGTAAAAGTGCTGGAGAGTTCCGGGATGCTGTATCCGGATGAGGTGGATTCGGTGAAGAAGGTGCTGGGTGCGGCGGCGCTGACCTATGTGGCAAGCGCGGCGTCCATGATCCTGCAGCTTCTGCGTCTCGTGATCATAGGAGGAAGAAAACGTAAATGACGAAGTCGGTAAATGAGCGGGAGATCGTTCTGGAAGTGCTCCTGGAGATTACGGAGAACGGCCAGTTCAGTCATATCATCCTGCGGGACGTGCTGAATAAGTACCAGTATCTCGAGAAGCGGGACCGGGCGTTTATTACCCGCGTCGTGGACGGGACCCTGGAGCATATGATTGAGATCGATTACATTCTCGATCAGTTTTCAAAAGTAAAAGTGAAGAAAATGAAGCCGGTGATCCGCGGGATCCTGCGGAGTGCGGTCTACCAGCTTAAATATATGGACAGCGTGCCGGACCATGCGGTGTGCAGCGAGGCGGTGAAGCTGGCGGTGCGGAAAGGATTCTCCGGGCTGAGGGGATATGTGAACGGGGTGCTCCGCGCCGTGGCCAGAGGTCTTGACCGGGTGGAGTACCCGAAGGACCGGATGAAGGAACTGTCCGTCCGGTATTCCTGTCCGGAATGGATCCTGGACCTGTGGAAGAAGACCTATGAACCGGATGTGATCGAAGCTATGCTCGCGGACTTCCAGACGGAGAAGCCGCTGACCGTCCGGTGCTGCCTGAACCGTACGACGCCGGAGATTCTGAAAGAAGAACTGGAAGCGGAAGGGCTTCAGGTGGCGGTCCATCCTTACCTGCCCTATGCGCTCTGCATCTCCGGTTATGATCATCTGGATGAACTGGATGCTTTTCGGAATGGCCTTTTCACCGTGCAGGATATCAGCTCCATGCTTGTATCCGAGATCGCGGACCCGCGTGCCGGCGCAGAGGTGATCGACGTCTGTGCGGCCCCCGGCGGCAAGGCGCTCCACATGGCGGAGAAGGTCCTGCTGGCGGATGAAGCTTCGGGTACGCAGACGTGCGGCTATGTGGAAGCACGGGACCTGACGGATGGGAAAGTGGAACTGATCCGCGAAAATATCAGCCGGCTGGGCCTTGAAAATATTTCCGCGGTATGTATGGATGCGTCCGTGCCGGATGAGGCGTCCGTAAAGAAAGCAGATATTGTGATCGCCGACCTGCCCTGCTCCGGCCTTGGGGTGATCGGGAAGAAACCGGATCTCCGCTACCGGGCGGCTCCGGAAGGCATCGATAGCCTGATCCGGCTCCAGCGCCGGATCCTTGACTGCGTGCAGGCGTACGTGAAGCCGGGCGGCACGCTTGTTTACAGTACCTGTACGGTCAATCCGGGCGAGAATGAGGAAAATGTATACTGGTTTCTGGAAGAACATCCGGAATTCCGGCCGGCAGAGATAAAAGACAGGCTCTGCGAAGAACTGAAAGGAAGCGTGACAGACGGCGGCTTTCTTCAGCTTCTTCCGGGGATCCATCAGAGCGATGGATTCTTTATCGCAAAACTGATCAGGAAAGAGGAGAACTGAGCGGATGAAAAAGGATATCCGGTCCTTTGGATATGACGAACTGAAAACAGAGATGGAACATCTGGGCGAGAAGGCGTTCCGTTCAAAGCAGGTCTATGAATGGCTGCATGTGAAGCTGGCGGACCGGTTCGACGAGATGACCAATCTTTCACTGAAACTGAGAGAACGGCTTGAGGAAGAGTACATCATCATGCCGGTGCAGATGGAAGAACGGCAGGTCTCAAAGCTGGACGGCACGAACAAATTCCTGTTCCGCCTTCAGGACGGCAACATGATCGAAAGCGTTCTCATGAAGTATAAGCACGGCAATTCCGTGTGCATCTCATCCCAGGCGGGCTGCCGAATGGGCTGCGCTTTCTGCGCGTCCACCATCGGCGGTCTGAAGCGGAACCTGACTCCGTCGGAGATGCTCGGGCAGATCTATCAGATCCAGAAGATCACCGGGGAGCGGGTATCCAATGTGGTGATCATGGGGACGGGCGAACCGCTTGACAATTACGATAATTTTGTAAAATTTATCCGCATGCTCACGGATGAACACGGCCTTCACATCAGTCAGCGGAATGTAACGGTTTCCACCTGCGGCATCGTGCCGAATATGCTGCGGCTGGCGGACGAGGGATTCCAGATCACACTGGCCCTGTCCCTGCACGGCTCCACCCAGGAGAAACGGCGCCGCCTCATGCCGGTGGCCAATAAATATGAACTTTCACAGGTGCTGGCTGCCTGCGACGCCTATTTTGAAAAGACGGGCCGGCGGGTGACATTTGAGTACAGCCTGGTCCACGGCGTCAACGACCGGGACGAAGACGCCCGGGAGCTGGCGGCGATTTTAAAGCCCCGGAACTGCCATCTGAACCTGATCCCGGTCAATCCGGTAAGGGAGCGCAGCTTTGTGCGGCCGAGCAGGGAAAATGCCCTGAATTTCAAAAATAAACTTGAAAAAAGCGGAATAAATGTTACTATAAGAAGGGAAATGGGCTCTGATATCGACGGGGCCTGTGGACAGCTCAGACGCCGCTATGCGGAAGAAGAGAATTCTTTGGAAGGAATATAAGGAGACGGATATGAGGACATTTTCGATTACAGATGTAGGAATGGTACGACAGGTGAATCAGGATTATGTCTATGCGACAGATAAGCCTCTTGGTATTCTGAGTAATCTTTTTGTGGTGGCGGACGGAATGGGCGGCCACCAGGCGGGGGATTACGCTTCCAAGTATACGGTCGAGGTCCTTAAGAGGGAACTGGCGGCCAGCGAAGGTGAAGATGTAGAGAAATGTCTGGTCAGCGCGATCAAAACGGCCAACCGGGAGATCATCCGGGAGGCGTCCGGCGACACCCATCTCAAAGGAATGGGGACTACGGTCGTCGCGGCGACGATCATGAACCAGATGATGTATTTTGCCAATGTGGGCGACAGCCGTCTGTACCTGATCAATCAGGGGATCCAGCAGCTGACGAAAGATCATTCACTGGTGGAAGAGATGGTACGCCTCGGCGGGATCAAGCCGGAGGAGGCCAAGCATCATCCGGACAAGAACATCATTACCAGAGCCATCGGCGCCAAGGCTGATGTAGATGTAGATTTTTACGAGCACCGTCTGAAACGGGGAGACATTATATTAATGTGTACAGACGGACTCAGCAATATGGTGGAGGATGAAGAGCTGTTCCACATCGTGCAGGGCGGCAGGGATATCGTGGAAGCCGGCCAGAGCCTGGTGGAAGCAGCGAAAGAGAATGGCGGTACGGACAATATCGGAGTCGTCCTTATTGAGCCGTTCGCAGATGAGGTGAGTGTATTATGATCAAAGAAGGGGTCGTATTAGGAAAACGATACGAGATACTGGGCCGGGTCGGCAGCGGCGGCATGGCGGATGTCTATAAGGGCAAAGACCATAAGCTGAACCGTTTTGTAGCCATCAAAGTGCTGAAAAGCGATTACCGGACCGATGAAGTATTTATTAAGAAGTTTCTCAGTGAGGCGCAGGCCGCGGCGGGGCTTATGCATCCCAATGTGGTCAATGTCTATGATGTGGGCCAGGACCGCGGGCTTTACTATATGGTCATGGAGCTGGTCGAAGGCATCACGCTGAAAGATTATATAGAGAAGAAGGGGAAATTATCGCCGAAAGAGACGGTCAGCATCTCGATCCAGATGGTGACCGGGCTTCAGGCTGCCCATAATCAGCATATTGTACACCGGGATATCAAACCGCAGAATATCATCATTTCCAAAGACGGAAAGGTGAAGGTGACGGATTTCGGCATCGCGCGTGCGACCACGTCGACCCAGACGATCAGCACGAGCGTGATGGGTTCTGTCCATTATACATCGCCGGAGCAGGCAAGAGGCGGCGTGGTGGACCAGAAGAGCGATATCTATTCTATCGGCATCACTATGTATGAGATGGTGACCGGACATGTGCCGTTCGACGGGGATTCCACGGTCACGGTGGCGCTCAAACACCTGCAGGAGGAGATCACTTCCCCGGCGGATGAAGTGCCGGATCTTCCGTACAGCCTGGAGTGCATCATTATGAAATGTACCCAGAAGAACCCTGCGATGCGGTATCATGACTGCGCGTCGCTCCTGCTGGATCTGAAGCGGTCGCTGGTGGACCCGGACGGGGACTTTGTGGCGATCGGTGCGAGACCGGGAGCGGATACAGACCGGACAGTGGTCATGTCCACAGAAGAACTGAATGAAGTACAGCGTCAGAGTTATCAGAATGATGATGACGATGATTACGACGATGATCACGATGACGATGAATATGACGAGGAAGATGATGCCGAAGACAGACGGTACCGCGACCGCGGCAGAAGAAGACGGAATAATGTGAATTCCGATACTAAGCGGATCATGAAGATCCTCATGATCGTTGCCGGGGTTGTCGTGGCCCTGCTGATCCTCTTCCTTGTGGGGAATGCAGCCGGATTCTTCAGCGGCCCGGGGCTTGTGCAGAACGAGCAGGAGATGGTAAAGGTGCCGGATCTGCGCGGCATGACCGAGGAAGAGGCCCGCAGAGAACTTGAAGGCACAGACATCGGCATGAAAGTGCAAAATGAAAGAAAGCCGTCCAATCAGTACAAGGAAGGCGAGATCATGAGCCAGGATCCCGTAGCGGATACGGAAGTGGCGAAGAATTCAACGATCACGGTTGTCATAAGCAGCGGTGAGGAAGCGAAGATGGTCCGGGTGCCGGATGTAGAGGGGCGCTCAGAGGCAGAGGCCGAGAAGATGCTGCAGGACGCGAAGCTGACAGTGGTCCACGGCAAGGCTGAGAACAGTGATGAGGTTGAAGAAGGGCATGTGATCTCCAGTGATCCGGAAGCGGGCACGGAAGTCGAGGAGGGGACGGAAGTAACGATCGTGATCAGCCTTGGAGAAGATCAGGCGACGGTGCCGGATCTGAGAAATAAATCCGCCTCCGACGCGGAAGCTGCACTTAAAGAAGCAGGACTGAGCGGAAGCGCCAGCGAGGAATACAGCGACAGCGTGGCGGCCGGACAGGTCATTTCACAGAGTATTGATCAGGGAGAGAAAGTTGACAAAGGCACGACGGTCAGCTACGTGGTCAGCAAAGGACCGAAGACCCAGCTTGTGACGATCCCCTCGGATATAGTCGGGGCAACGCAGGATGCCGCGAAGAAACGGCTTCAGGAAGAAGGGTTGACCGGCGTTTATGTGGAGGAAGAGTACAGTGATTATCCTGCCGGCACAGTCAGCCGTGTAGATCCGTCACCGGGGGCGAAGGTAGAAAAGGGAAGCCAGGTGAGATACTGGATCAGTATCGGACCGGAGCCGTCCGAGCCGGAGCCGTCCGGACCTTCGGGGACTGAAGGCGGCGAGGAACAGGAACCGGGTTCTGGTATCGGTGATGGTGCTTCCGTAGGCGAGTAACACGCAGTTTATAAAAACAGTCAGATATATGCAGGGTAAAATAGTAAAAGGTATTGCCGGATTCTACTACGTTCACGTAGCAGGATCCGGTGTTTATGAGTGTAAGGCAAAAGGCATCTTCCGCAGGGACGGCATAAAGCCGCTGGTGGGAGATGATGTGAAGATCGAAGTCCTGGATGAGAGGGATATGGAAGGCAGCATCATGGAGATCCTTCCGAGGAGAAATGAACTGATCCGCCCGGCGGTGGCCAATATTGACCAGGCGCTGGTCGTGTTCGCGGTGACGGAACCCAGCC
Source organism: Candidatus Mediterraneibacter guildfordensis (assembly GCA_019112735.1). Classification (GTDB taxonomy): domain Bacteria; phylum Bacillota; class Clostridia; order Lachnospirales; family Lachnospiraceae; genus Mediterraneibacter; species Mediterraneibacter guildfordensis. The sequence continues at coordinate 41,708 of DXIS01000012.1, read as the reverse complement.
CCCATCTCAATCTTCTGGACCGCTTCCTTGTGATGATGGAAAGCCGGGATATCCCGGCTGTGCTTTGTTTTAACAAGACCGATATCGGCAGCAGCCCGGAGATCGAAGAACTCCGGGAAATCTACGCGGCCTGCGGATATCCGGTTGTCTTTACAAGTGCAAGGGAAGAAGAAAACATAGAAACGCTTAAAGGACTGCTCCACGGGAAGACGACGGCCATTGCCGGCCCGTCCGGCGTGGGCAAGTCCTCGCTGATCAATCTGATCCAGTCCGGGGTGACCATGGAGACGGGCAGCGTCAGCCGGAAGATCGGCAGGGGGAAACACACGACCCGCCACGCGGAGCTTCTGGTGATCGACCAGGATTCCTATATCGTGGATACGCCGGGCTTCAGTTCGCTCTATATCAGCGACATGGAAAAGGATGAGCTGAAATACTGCTTTCCGGAATTCCGGCCCTATGAAGGGAAATGCCGCTTCAACGGCTGCGATCACACGCATGAGCCGGACTGCGCGGTCAAGGAAGCCGTGGAAGCGGGGAAGATACATGAGAAACGGTACGAAAACTATCTGAGCCTGTACCGGGAACTTCAGGAAAGGAAAAAATATTAAATGCGGAAAAATATTCTTGCGCCGTCGATCCTGTCGGCGGATTTTAAGGAACTGGGCAGCCAGATCCGGGAGACGGACCGCGCGGGAGCGGAGTATATCCATTTTGATGTGATGGACGGGCTGTTCGTCCCGAGCATCTCATTCGGCATGCCGGTGCTTTCTTCCATCAAAGGCCTGACCGGGCAGGTGATGGACGTCCACCTGATGGTGACGGAGCCGGTGCGCTATGTGGAAGAATTTGCAAAATGCGGTGCGGACATCATCACCGTTCATCTGGAAGCGTGTGAGGACCTGAAAGGCACACTGGATGCGATCCATCGCGCCGGAGTGAAAGCCGGTGTGACGATCAAGCCGGGGACGCCGGTGAGCGCCCTTGAACCGTATCTTGACCAGGCGGAGATGTTCCTGATCATGAGTGTGGAGCCGGGCTTCGGCGGACAGGCGTTCATTCCGGAATCGCTGGACCGGATCCGCAAGCTCCGGGCCCTGCTGGATGGGAAGGGGCTGGATGCGGACATCGAAGTGGACGGCGGCATCTATCACAGCAATGTGGGCGAAGTTCTGGAGGCGGGCGCCAATGTCATTGTGTCCGGATCCGGTGTCTATAAAGGAAACATTGCAGAAAACACAGAACGTTTCATGGAGATATTGAAAAGCTATGAATAAGAGAACGGTGATCGTAAGCGGCGGCATGCTGGAAGAAGAGTTCGTGCTGCCGGTCCTGAAAAGCGAAGAGACAGAATTTATCATCGCTGTGGATAAAGGGCTGGAATTCCTGTACCGGCATGAGATCCGGCCGGACTACATCGTGGGCGATTTTGACAGCGTCCCCCACGAGTTGGTGGATTATTACCGGGAGAAGATGAATGTCCCGGTCCGGGAGTTCAATCCGGTGAAAGATGCGTCTGATACAGAGATCGCGCTCCGGCTGTGCCTGGGGCTCAACCGGAAGCAGATCTGGATTCTGGGCGGCACCGGGAACCGGATTGATCATCTGTGGGCCAATGTGCAGTGCCTGCAGATCGCGCTGGATGCGGGCGCGGACGCCAGGATCCTGGACAGCCACAATCAGATCCGCCTGCTGGGCGGCGACATCACGCTCCGGAGAGAGGAAGCGTTCGGACCGTATTTCTCGCTCTTCCCGCTGGAGGCGCCGGTGGATGAGCTGACGATCACGGGCGCGAAGTATCCGCTTAAGAATCATTTCCTCAAGCCCGACGACAGTCTGTGCGTGAGCAATGAATTCGCGGAGGATGAAGTGAAGATCTCTTTCGTATACGGGAAAGTGATCCTGATGGAGACGAGAGATTAGGAGAAAGATAAAAAAGGGAGATAAAAAGCATGAAATTAGGAATCGTTGGACTTCCAAACGTAGGGAAGAGTACTTTATTTAATTCGCTGACAAAAGCAGGCGCGGAATCCGCCAACTACCCGTTCTGTACAATCGACCCGAATGTGGGCGTGGTAACCGTACCGGATGAGCGGCTCAATGTGCTGGGCGAGATGTATCATACGAAGAAGATCATCCCGGCGGTGATCGAATTCGTGGATATCGCGGGCCTTGTAAAAGGCGCGTCAAAAGGCGAAGGCCTGGGAAACCAGTTCCTTGCCAATATCCGTGAAGTGGACGCCATCGTTCATGTGGTCCGCTGCTTCGAGAATACAAATATCGTCCATGTGGATGGAAGCATCGATCCCATGCGCGACATCGAGACGATCAATCTGGAACTGATCTTCTCGGATCTGGAAGTGCTGGAGCGGAGAATGTCCAAGACGGTTAAGCTTTCCCGCAACGATAAGACGGCGGCGAAAGAATATGCATTCCAGGAAAGGCTGAAAGCCCATCTGGAAGATAACAAGCTTGCCAAGACTTTTAAGACAGAAGATGAAGACGAAGCGGCCTGGATGAACGAGTACAACCTGCTCACCGCGAAGCCGGTGATCTTCGCGGCAAATGTATCCGAGGACGATCTGGCCGATGACGGCGCGTCCAATGCAGGCGTGCAGGCGGTCCGCAAATATGCGGCGGAAGAGGACTGCGAAGTGTTCGTTGTCTGCGCGGAGATCGAAGAGGAAATCTCCCAGCTGGAAGACGATGAGAAGAAAATGTTCCTCGACGACCTTGGACTGAAAGAATCCGGCCTTGAAAAACTGATCCGCGCAAGTTATCACCTGCTCGGCCTCATCAGCTACCTCACAGCCGGCGAACCGGAAGTCCGCGCGTGGACGATCAAAGCCGGAACAAAGGCGCCCCAGGCGGCCGGCAAGATCCACTCTGACTTCGAACGCGGATTCATCCGCGCCGAAGTAGTAAGCTACGACGACCTTATCGCCTGCGGCTCTCATACGGCAGCCAAAGAAAAAGGACTGATCCGTCTGGAAGGAAAAGACTATGTAGTCCAGGACGGCGATATCATGCTGTTCAGATTTAACGTATAAAGGGGCTTTTTTATGCATTATGATATTGCTTTTCCCAATCTCGGCATTTCCTTTGAGCATGTGGGGAAGAATATTGATATTTTCGGCTTCACCATCGCCTACTACGGGATCATCATCGGGGCGGCCATCCTGCTCGGGTTTCTGATCGCCACGGTGGAAGCGAAGCGGACGGGACAGAACCCGGAAGATTATATGGACATGGGGATCATCGGCGTGATCGCCGGCATCGTGGGCGCACGCCTCTACTATGTGATCTTCTCCTGGGACATGTATAAGGACAATCTGCTCCACATCTTCAATCTCCGCGAGGGCGGCCTGGCCATCTACGGCGGGGTGATCGGAGCAGTGATCGCGGTGTTCGCCCTGGCCCGGTGGAAGAAGCTGTCGCCGTTCCTGATCCTGGATACGGTGGCGATGCCGATCCTGAACGGACAGATGCTCGGGCGCTGGGGCAATTTCTTCAACCGCGAGGCGTTCGGCGAATATACGGACGGGCTCTTCGCCATGCGGCTGCCCGTGGACGCGGTGCGTTCCGGCGATATAACGGAGCGGATGCGCGAACATATGGAAACGATCGGCGGCGTGGAATACATTCAGGTCAGCCCGACATTCCTCTATGAATCGGTGTGGTGCGCGGTGCTGCTCATCATTCTGATCCTGTACCGGAAGCATAAGAAATACGAAGGTGAACTGTTCCTTCTTTATATTTTCGGGTATGCGCTGGGCAGAGTGTGGATCGAGGGGCTCCGCACGGATCAGCTGCTGATCCCGGGGATCGGATTCCCGATATCCCAGGCGCTGGCCGGATGCGTGGTTATATTCGCGGGTGTGGCGCTGGTGGTTTTGCGAAGGCGGTTTAAAAGAAGAGGTTGACTTTATAAAAGTGATTTTCTGCACGCCAAAAGATACAAAAAAACCGACTGCCCTCTATAGACTTTTGTCGTTTTTGGCGATATAATAAAACCACATGTGAACATGCGGGCTGATGGTCTGCGCAAAGGCGCGGACGACAGCCCCGCCACTGTATATTTTTAAGGAGGAATCATAAAATGGCAAGAAAAATGAAGACCATGGACGGTAACCAGGCTGCTGCTCACGTGTCATATGCTTACACAGAAGTTGCGGCGATCTACCCGATCACACCGTCATCCGTTATGCCTGAGCATGTTGACGAATGGGCGACACAGGGCAGAGAGAATATCTTCGGACAGACAGTCAATGTCGTAGAGATGCAGTCCGAGGCAGGTGCGGCAGGCGCTGTACACGGATCTCTGGCAGCAGGTGCCCTTACGACAACATTTACAGCTTCTCAGGGACTTCTTCTTATGATCCCGAACCTGTACAAAGTAGCCGGCGAGCAGCTCCCGGGCGTATTCAACGTATCCGCACGTGCGCTTGCAAGCCACGCACTTTCTATCTTCGGAGATCACTCTGATGTATATTCCTGCCGCCAGACCGGCGCAGCGATGCTGTGTGAGTCCAGCGTACAGGAAGTTATGGACCTGACACCGGTTGCACACTGTGCAGCATTGGAAGGAAAACTTCCTTTCATTAACTTCTTCGACGGATTCCGTACATCCCACGAGATCCAGAAGATCGAGACATGGGATTACGAAGACCTGAAAGATCTGGTAAATATGGATGCCATCGATGCGTTCCGTGCACACGCGCTGAACCCGAACCATCCGTGCCAGAGAGGTTCCGCTCAGAACCCGGATATCTTCTTCCAGGCAAGAGAGGCATGCAACCCGTACTACGATGCAATGCCGGGAATCGTTCAGAACTACATGGACAAAGTTAATGCGAAGATCGGAACAGATTACAAACTGTTCAACTACTACGGAGCAGAGGACGCTGAGCACGTGATCGTTGCCATGGGTTCTGTCTGTGATACGATCGAGGAGACCATCGACTACCTGATGAAGGCAGGCGAGAAAGTCGGCGTTGTTAAAGTACGTCTGTACAGACCGTTCTGCGCACAGGCGCTCATCGATGCAATCCCGGATTCCGTTAAGAAGATCTCTGTTCTTGACAGAACAAAAGAGCCGGGCGCTATGGGCGAGCCGCTGTACCTGGATGTTGTTGCAGCACTCAAAGGCTCCAAATTCGACGCGGTTCCGATCTACACAGGACGTTACGGCCTTGGTTCCAAGGATACAACACCTGCTCAGATCGTTGCTGTATATCACAATGATGAGAAAGAGAAATTCACACTCGGTATCGAGGATGATGTGACACACCTGTCACTGAAAGCGGACGAGCCGCTCGTTACAACACCGGAAGGAACGATCAACTGTAAGTTCTGGGGACTTGGCGCTGACGGTACAGTCGGAGCGAACAAGAACTCCATCAAGATCATCGGTGACAACACAGACATGTACGCACAGGCTTACTTCGATTATGACTCCAAGAAGTCAGGCGGTGTTACAATGTCCCACCTGCGTTTCGGCAAGCTGCCGATCAAGTCTACATACCTGATCCACCAGGCGAACTTTGTGGCATGTCACAATCCGTCCTATGTAAACAAATACAACATGGTTCAGGAGCTTGTTGACGGCGGTACATTCCTTCTCAACTGTCCGTGGGATATGGAAGGACTTGAGAAACATCTGCCGGGACAGGTAAAAGCTTATATCGCAAACCACAACATCAAGTTCTATACCATCGACGGTATCAAGATCGGTAAAGAGATCGGACTTGGCGGACGTATCAATACAGTCCTTCAGTCTGCATTCTTCAAACTGGCTGCCATCATTCCGGAGGCAGAGGCGATCGACCTGATGAAGGCTGCTGCAAAGGCTACATACGGAAGAAAGGGCGACAAGATCGTTCAGATGAACTATGACGCCATCGATGCAGGTGCAAAACAGGTTGTTGAAGTGACAGTTCCGGAGAGCTGGAAAGACGCAGCTGACGAAGGTCTTGCTCAGCCGAAGGTAGACGAGAACGGAAGAAAAGACGTTGTTGATTTCGTTAAGAATATCCAGGCGAAAGTAAATGCTCAGGAAGGAAATACACTTCCGGTATCTGCATTCAATGATTACGTAGACGGATCCACACCGTCCGGATCTTCTGCATACGAGAAACGCGGTATCGCAGTGGATATCCCGATCTGGAATCCGGACAACTGTATCCAGTGTAACCGCTGTGCATATGTATGTCCGCACGCAGTTATCCGTCCGGTAGCTCTTACAGAAGAAGAGGCTGCAAAGGCTCCGGAAGGACTGAAGACTCTGGATATGATCGGTATGCCGGGCATGAAGTTCACAATGACTGTATCAGCTTATGACTGTACAGGATGCGGCTCCTGCGCGAACGTATGTCCTGGCAAGAAGGGCGAGAAAGCTCTTGTTATGGGCAACATGGAAGCAAACGCAGGCGAGCAGAAGTACTTCGACTTCGGCCGTGAGATCCCGGTTAAACCGGAGGTTGTTGCAAAATACAAAGAGACAACTGTAAAGGGCAGCCAGTTCAAACAGCCGCTCCTTGAGTTCTCCGGCGCATGTGCAGGCTGCGGCGAGACTCCGTACGCAAAACTGATCACACAGCTCTTCGGTGACAGAATGTACATCGCGAACGCGACAGGATGTTCCTCCATCTGGGGCAACTCCTCACCGTCCACACCGTACACTGTAAACGAGAAGGGACAGGGTCCGGCATGGTCCAACTCCCTGTTCGAGGATAATGCTGAGTTCGGTTACGGTATGCTGCTCGCTCAGAACACGATCCGTGACAGAATGAAAGGCTATGCTGCAACACTTGCTGCAGAGGCTGAGGATGCAGACGTTAAGGCTGCTGCTCAGGAATACATCGATACATACGCATGCGGCGCTACAAACGGAACCGCTACAGACAAACTTGTGGCAGCTCTGGAGAAATGTGGATGCGACCGTATGGAGAAGACAGAACTTCTGAAGAACAAAGACTTCCTCGCTAAGAAATCCCAGTGGGTATTCGGCGGTGACGGATGGGCTTACGATATCGGATTCGGCGGCGTTGACCACGTACTTGCAAGCGGCAAGGACATCAACATCATGGTATTCGATACAGAGGTTTACTCCAACACAGGCGGACAGTCTTCCAAGGCTACAAAGACAGGTGCTACGGCACAGTTCGCTGCAGGCGGTAAAGAGACGAAGAAGAAAGACCTTGCGGGCATGGCAATGAGCTACGGCTATGTATACGTTGCACAGATCGCCATGGGTGCTGACTTCAACCAGACAGTCAAAGCCATCACAGAGGCTGAGGCATATCCGGGACCGTCACTCATCATCGCTTACGCTCCGTGTATCAACCACGGTATCAAGAAGGGTATGAGCAAAGCACAGACAGAGGAACAGCTGGCAGTAGAGTGCGGATACTGGAACAACTTCCGGTTCAATCCGGCTGCTGAAGGCAACAAGTTCTTCCTTGACAGCAAGGCTCCGAAGGAAGAGGATTATCAGGCATTCCTTGACGGCGAGGTTCGTTACAATGCTCTGAAGAGATCCAATCCGGAGAAGGCTGCAAGACTGTTCGCACGCAACGAGCAGGAAGCTATGGAGAGATACGACTACCTGAAGAAACTGGTAGATGTATACGCAGCTGATAAAGCTGAATAACATTTTCAATTGAAACGACGAAAAGGGGGCTGTCGGTTAATGCCGATTTTCAGCCCCTGACAAGCGAAGAAGAGACGAACCAGCAGAATTCTGGCTTTTAGAGTCGGAATTTTGCTGGTTCGTCTTCTGTCTTTAGTCCCGTCGGAATACATCGCGGGTATATACCTTTTCTCTTACATCGTCAAGGCAGCTGTCGTATCTGTTTGCAATGATTGCGTCACTTTTCCTCTTGAAATCCTCCAATTGATTAACCACGCGGTTATCGAAGAAGCTGGCGCCATCTTCCAGTGTGGGTTCATAGATGATAATAGAAACCCCTTTTGCTTTGATTCGTTTCATAACACCCTGGATGGATGACTGACGGAAATTATCTGAATTGCACTTCATTGTCAGGCGATAAACTCCAATTATTACTTCTTTTTTGGGCCTGATTATCTGCTGATCATTCTCCCCACAGTCATAATATCCGGCCATTTGCAGGACTTGATCTGCAATAAAATCCTTACGAGTGCGGTTTGATTCCACAATGGCTTCGATGAGATTCTCCGGCACATCTGCATAATTTGCTAAAAGCTGCTTGGTATCCTTGGGGAGACAGTAGCCGCCGTAGCCGAAAGAGGGATTGTTGTAGTGAGTGCCGATGCGGGGATCCAGACAGACACCGTCAATGATTGCACGAGTGTCCAGCCCTTTTATTTCCGCATATGTATCAAGCTCATTAAAGTATGATACACGAAGTGCCAGATAGGTATTGGCAAAGAGCTTAACGGCTTCAGCCTCCGTAAATCTCATGAAAAGAGTGTTAATTTTTTCTTTGACTGCCCCTTCCTGAAGCAGACGGGCAAATGTACGAGCGGCTTTTGCCAGGAAAGGATCGGTGTCATCTCTATGATGTCAACGGACGGAGCTGCTCGATGTAACCGTATCAATTACATCATTCTTTATTCATATTTGTCATGGAAAATATGAGGATTCAATACTGTTTACGGCAAAACTCTTCCCGATTGTACCAATTTGTTAAAAGCCGGCAACATGAAAGGATTTATAAAAATTCTAAAAAATTCCAATTTTTTAAAAAAAATTCATATTTTTGCCTTTTTGTTCTGTATACTTTCCGGATTTCGAGAGCTATACTTAACACACTCGTTGCAAAAAAGTTATATGAGGATCAATGTATATTCAGGACAATATTTGCTATGGGTTACAAAGTTTTAAGGAGAAAAATAATAATGAGTAGTACAAATTTGACAGGAAAACCGAGTGTAGACCGTCCGTGGCTGCAGTATTATCCGGAACCGCTGAGGAAGATTACAGTTCCGGAATGCACGGTAAAAGAGTATCTGAAGATGAATTGTCCGGGTGAGGATGTGGCTGCGATGGATTTTTATGGCAGTCAGATTTTGTGGGGTACAGTTTTTCAGAAGACAGAAGCTGTTGCCAGATCTATGCGTGCGGTCGGTTTTAAAGAAGGAGACCAGATTCCGGTATTTCTTTCTTCTGTGCCGGAGTTTATCTATATTCTGCTGGCGGCAGAACAAATCGGAGCATCTCTGCTGTGCAGGGATAACACACTGAAAGAAAATGTAGAGGCTGTGCGGAAGTCAGGCGCCAAAGTGATCATTGCCCAGGATTATCTCGCTCAGTATGAGCTGGGACGTTTCCTGTCGGATACAGATGTTGAGAAAGTAGTGCTGATCGATGCGTGTCAGTCATGCAGACGGGAAGATATGCCGGATTATGTCCGTAAAAATCTGGACAGCAGGTATCCTGATGAAAAGGCTCACGGACCGAAGACGATGGATTGGGAGGAATTCCTTGCGATAGGCGAGAGTTACAAGGGTCCTGTAGATGCGCCGGTCGATGTGAACCGTCCATTATTCAGGGCCTATACAAGCGGATCTACAGGACCGTCCAAACAGGTTATACACTCTGCACACACAATGCTGGCTGTTATTGCACAGATGAATTTTTATGCAGGAGCAAGTGATTACCGTCCGACCTGGATGGTAACGGCACTCCCTCCGGCTCTGGTTGCTGTAGTAGTTGCTATGGAACTGATGCCTCTGGCATCTAACAAGCTTTTGATTTTAAATCCTTACGTTGCAGTTGAGGATGTGGACTTGGAGCTGATGCGCTGCCGTCCCAACTCCTGGCCGCTTATTCCGATGTTTATTGAGACAGTAATGCGCAATGGGCGTATTCCTGATGATTATGATCTGTCACATCTGACTGCGGCAGGCGCCGGATCGGAATCCTACAATAATAATCAATTGAAGCGTGCCCAAAAGTTTGTGGATTCGCATAACTGCCATATCCGGTTTACTACAGGTTATGGAAACAGTGAGGCGGGCTCCAATGTCACGCTGCCTATGTCTCCGTATCCGATGGGAAACGGGAACGTGGGAGTTCCTACGATCCTGAATGTGATCAGCGTATTCGAGCCGGGGACTCAGAAGGAGCTTACGTATAACGAGATGGGAGAAATCTGTATCAGCGGTCCGGGGCTCATGCTTGGTTATGATAATGAAGAAGCAACGAAGAAAGCGCTTCAAGTACATGAAGACGGCATGACATGGCTGCATACGGGGGATATCGGATTTATGAATGAAGACGGCGTTCTGTATGTACAGACCCGGGGAAAAGCACCGCGCTATGGTGGCGGAGACCTGGCTACCCTGCCGATGGAAAATCGATTGGCGGATGCAGATATAAAAGGGATTGATGACGAATTTTTCGTAGTGGTTCCGGACAGCGAGCACGGAGGATGTTTCCTTCCATATCTGTATGTTGTGCTTGAAGACGGATATGCGATTGATGATATCGAAGATAAAGTAAGAGAGTGTCTGGATGATTATATGCAGCCGGTTGAGATTATTGAACTCTCAGAGCGGCCGTTCTTCCACTTCAAAACAAACCGTATTGGACTGACCAAAACGATTTTGAAAGAGCAGCTGAAGAAAGTGCCCGGAGAATTAAGAAGGGCAAATGCATAAGGAAGATGAAAAGGGGCAGTCGCACTAAATAATGGTGCGACAGCTCCTTTTTAAAATATCTGGCTAAAAATCTGGGAAAAAACGGGATTGATAGAAAACTCAAATTAGAGTAAAATGAATAAGACAAAATTTATATAAGGTATTCTTTTTGTGTTATGAGGGGAAAATGAGTGAAAAGAACAGATTCAGCAGACTTTTGAAACATTTGATGACAGTTGCGGGTATAAAGAACTACGCCCTTGCCCAGGAACTTAAGTATGATGTGTCTTATATCAGCAAGTGGACGGGTGGACAAATGATCCCGTCAGAAAAATATGCATCGAAGATTCTGAAAAGGATAAGTGAGTGTATCGTCACACAGTGCGGAGCTGAAGCGGCGACTGGCTTGATGCAGGAGTATCAGGTGGAAAACAAATCGGATCTGCAGCAGGCAATTTGGGATAATCTTGAAGCTGAGTACAACTATGTCCGGGATCTCCAGAACAGTCCGGACGCGGATGTAATCCTGGGTTTGCAGTTCTGGCCGGAGATGAAAATTGCACAGTTTGTGGTTAAGATGAGACATCCGGTCCTGCGTCGCGTGAGCTCTTTGAACATTGTAGGCGCGTTTGATATTTTTGCTTTGGAGCGTGAGTATCAGCTTCAGATTATAGAAGCAAAAAATAAACACGTTTCGAAAGGAAAATGGTATCAGGATGTACATTATTGTATGGTGATCAATGTGCAGAAGGATACATTAGATTATTCACATGATATAAGCTTTCTCGTGGAGGTATTGGATCGAAATCGCTGCATTGACTTTCATTTGTACGGAAGTGCCGGGGCGGCTGGCAAAGCAATTTTTGCCGTAGAAGACGACTATATGATTTCTGGATTGCTTGTCAACGGGAATCATTGTGTATCCGTGGTGACAAGTGAAAATTCAGATAATTGCCGGTCTGTTTTTCGCAGTGTGAAAGGATTGTGCAGTCAGGAAAATCAGCTTTTTCGCAAAACGTCTATGCGGGAAATGATTTTAAAACATGAGTATGTTCATGGATTGTTTGCTCTCTGCCAGCAGTGGATAATAGGGCATCTGACAGAACATTTTTTGCCGGAGGATTTATTTGAGGAGATTGTGGAGCAGATTGCCGGACAGATGGATGAAGAGGAGAATGAATCCCCAGCGCTTGATGAACTGCGAAGTATTCACAGAATTGCCAGAAATGCCGTAGAAGATTTTGAAATCAGTATTCTGCTTTATAGAACAGCTTTTTATAATCTTGTGGTTGACAATGAGATTGACTTTTTTAATTACAAAGTACATCTTACCCAGAAACAGATCATACGATGCCTGGAATATTTTATTGAACTGTGCAGGAATCATCAGAAATTGAAAATTAAGATGGTGTCGGGAAGGCTGATTCCCAATATGGATTATGAAACCAGATACTGTATCTTATTGAACGATACAATTTCTCATATCCGGCTGGACGGTGATTATAATAATATGTATATTATTAGCCGAAATGATATGAGAGACGCTTTTGTAAAGACTTTTTATGAGTTTTGGGAGAATCGATCCGATTCGTTGATTACAGATAGAGAAACAATTATTGCAAACGTTGAACAGGTAATCAATGGAATCAAAGGGAACAGCTGATGAGTTATCAATAATCTGTATATTATCACTCGGCGCGATATGGGGGAGTCCTGAACATTAACCTCTGTTTTGGAAAAATGTACATATTAGGGGAGAAAAAAATTGAAAATTGCAATGCTGGGACATAAACGGATTCCGTCACGTGAAGGCGGAGTAGAGATCGTCGTGAAAGAGCTGGGAACGCGTATGGTGCGGCTCGGACATCAGGTGACATGCTTTAACCGGCGGGAGCATCAGGTGAACAGAAAAGGATATGGCAGATGTAATCTTCATGAGTATAAGGGGGTCAGGATCCGGCCAGTGCCGACAGTTACCGGTAAGGGGCTGGCCGCAGTTTCTTCCTCGTTTTTCGCTTCTATATTTGCGGCTTTCGGAAGATTTGACGTAGTTCATTTCCATGCGGAAGGTCCCTGCGCCATGCTCTGGATTCCCAGACTGCTGGGGAGGCGGTGTATTGCCACTGTCCATGGTCTCGACTGGAAACGGCAGAAATGGGGAGCGTTTGCCAGAAATTACATCCGCTTCGGAGAAAAAATTGCGGTAAAATATGCTGATGAGATTATAGTGCTGAGCCGGGGAGCAAAAGAATATTTTCTCAGAGAATACGGAAGAGAAACTGTGCTTATTCCAAATGGAGTGGACCGGCACCGCAAGATAGAGGCAGAGCAGATCAACCAGTTGTTTGGTCTGAAGAAGGATGAGTATATCTTATTTCTGGGGCGTGTCGTTCCAGAGAAGGGGATCCGGTATCTGATCGAGGCATTCAGGACAGTTCATACGGAGAAGAAACTGGTCATTGCAGGCGGAAGTTCGGATTCCCAGGCCTTTATGAAGGAGATGCAGCGACTCGCCGGAGGCGACAGTCGGATCAGGTTCACCGGTTTTGTAGGGGGGAGAGTGCTTGCTGAGTTATTCAGTAATGCATATGTGTACTGTCTGCCCAGTGATCTGGAGGGAATGCCGCTCAGCCTTCTGGAAGCGATGAGCTATGGCTGCTGCTGTCTTACCTCGGATATTCCGGAATGTGCTGATGTAGTGGAAGACAGGGCTCTGACATTCCGGAAAGGCAGCGTAGATGATCTGAGAGAGAAACTTCAGTTTCTCTGTGACCATCCGGACGTTGTGGAGCAATACAAGAGTGAGGCGGCGGATTATATCTGCGGCAGATTTGACTGGGATACTACGGTGAAGAAGACACTGGAGATATACAGAAGATGAAAAAGTATTATGGTTCGGCTGACGGACTTCGGACGATCGCCTGTATCGGGATCGTAATGATGCATGTGGCAGAGAACAGCACCTACTCGATACAGGGGTATTTATACGACACGATAATTCCGTCTTTTACAGATTTTGTTTTTCTGTTTATGATGCTCTCGGCTTTTGGTATGTGCTGCGGGTATTACAATAAGATGCTGAGTGGGAAGATCAGTCTTTCAGAATTCTATGGGAGACGTTTTAAAAAGATCTTTCCCTTTTTTGCGGTTTTAGTGCTGCTGGATGTGGTAATGTCCCCATCGATAGGATCATTCTGCGAGGGATTTGCTGATCTGACATTAATGTTCGGATTCCTTCCGGATCCCCGTAGCATTACGGTTATCGGTGTGGGCTGGTTCCTGGGGCTGATATTTGTATTTTATATCTGCTTCCCGTTTTTCTGCGTATTGATTGAGAACAGAAGGAGAGCCTGGACTGTATTCGGACTCAGTGTGGCCTGGCATTTTATGTGCCTGTATTATTTTGAGGCAAGCCGGGCAAATGTCCTGTACAGCGCCTGCTTTTTCCTCGCCGGAGGTCTGATCTATCTGTACAGAGAGCAGATTGAGAGATGGAATAAATGGGCGGCGGCAGGGCTTGTTCTGGCAGCGGCTGTGGTATATTATGTAATAGGAAGAAATACTGCGGCCTGTCTGGTACTGTCAGCTGCGTTCCTTATCTATGCTGTGTCAGATCAGGGAAAACTTTTGAACAACAGGATAACGAAGTTTATCGGCGGGATCAGCATGGAGATCTATCTGTCTCATATGGTGGCCTTCCGGCTTGCTGAGAAGCTGAAACTTACTTCTGCATTGGGAGACGGCTGGGAACAGTATATTTTTTCAGTGATCATAGTGCTCTGCGGAGCTGCGGTATTTTCTCTCGTGCTTCAGAAAAGCTTAAAGAAACTTGGGAAAAAGGTTTCCGTGACAGGAAGAAAGATAACGGGACAAGAAGAAAGATAAGAGGTATGAGTGGAAAATGAGGATTCTCCTGATCAATAAATTTCTCCATCCGAATGGGGGATCGGAAACATATATATTTAAATTAGGCGACTTCCTGAAGGAGCAGGGGCATGAAGTACAGTACTTTGGAATGGAGCACGAGGGCAGGTGTGTGGGAAACCGGGTGAACGTATATACCAGCGACATGGATTTTCATCAGGGATCTATGCTGGCCAAGCTGACCTATCCGGTCAAAACGATCTATTCCTCCGAGGCAAGGAAGAAGCTGAGGATGGTGTTGGATGATTTCCGGCCGGCCGTGTGCCATATCAATAATTTCAACTATCAGCTGACGCCGTCCGTGATCCTGGAGATTGCGAAATGGAGGAGAGAAAGCGGCAGGAAGTGCAGGATTGTATACACTGCCCATGACTATCAGCTTGTCTGTCCCAACCATATGCTGCATGATCCGAATACTCATGAGAATTGTGAGAAATGTCTGGGCGGCCGTTTCCAGAACTGTTTCCGCGGCAGATGTATCCATGGCAGTCTGGCAAAGTCTGCTGTCGGTGCGGCGGAGGCCTTCTTCTGGAACAGCTGCGGAGTATACCGGTATATAGATACAGTCATCTGCTGCAGCCGGTTCCTGAAGACGAAGATGGATACGAATCCGGTTTTTGCAGGGAAAACAGTAGTCATGCATAATTTTGTTGATTGTGTGGAGAGGAGAAAAACAGAGAAAAAGGACTACGTACTTTATTTCGGCAGATTCTCAGAGGAAAAGGGAATCCGGACCCTTCTGCAGGTGTGCCGGGAACTTTCTGATATCCCATTTGTGTTTGCAGGCACGGGGCCGCTGGAGAGAGAAATCTCAGGAGCGGACAACATCAGAAACGCAGGCTTTCAGTCCGGAACGGCGCTGGAGACACTGATCCGTGAGGCAAGATTTACCGTATATCCGTCAGAATGGTATGAGAACTGTCCTTTCTCCGTTATGGAAAGTCAGCTTTATGGGACGCCGGTCCTGGGTGCGGATATGGGAGGTATCCCGGAGCTGATCCGGAACGGGGAGACAGGAGAACTGTTTACAGCTGGCGACACAGAAGATCTGAAGGAAAAGATACAGAAGCTCTGGAGCGACAGGCAGCTGGCGGATCAGTATGCAGAGAACTGTCTGAATCGTACAGACTTTGATACAGTTGACAGATACTGTGATAAGTTAATGAAAATCTATACAGGAAGGCGGAAGCCCTCCTCCGGGCATGAACATTCTAAAGGAGGGAGAAGAACAGGAACGCAGAAAAAAGGAAAAAGGATGAAAGAAAAGAAACTTAAAGACAAGAAGCTGAACGGAACGGTCATTGTTACATACCGCTGTAATGCACGATGTTCCATGTGCAATCGCTATAAGGCACCGTCCAGACCGGAAGAAGAAATATCGATCGAGACAATACGGAAGCTGCCTCGAATGTATTTTACAAATATCACCGGCGGCGAGCCGTTTATCCGGACGGATTTGAAGGATATCGTGAGGGAACTCTATAAGAAAAGCGACCGCATCGTGATCTCCACCAACGGTTTCTTCACAGACCGCATCGTGAATCTCTGTAAAGAATTCCCTGATATCGGTATTCGGATCTCTATTGAAGGACTGGAAAAGACGAATGATGAGATACGCGGGCTGCCGGACGGGTTCAAACGTGGATACCATACTCTTCAGGTTCTCCGCAGGATGGGGATGAAGGATGTAGGATTCGGCATGACAGTCCAGGACAGAAATGCACCGGATCTGGTGCCGCTCTACCGGATTTCTGACCGAACAGGGATGGAGTTTGCCACGGCCTCTCTTCACAACAGTTTTTATTTCGTTGAGACGAAAAATATCATACATGACCGTCCCATGGTAGCGAAGAATTTTGAAAAGCTGATCAATGAGCTTCTCCGCAGCAGAAGCCCAAAGAAGTGGTTCCGGGCGTATTTTAATCATGGCCTGATCAATTATATCTACAGCCAGAAACGGCTCCTGCCGTGCGATATGAGCTTTGATACCTTTTTCATCGATCCCTATGGAGACGTGATGCCCTGCAACGGTACGAAGGACAAGGAAGTGCTGGGCAATCTGAATACCCAGACATGGGAGGAGCTGTGGAACAGTCCGGAAGCAGAAAAGGTGAGAAAAAAGGTGCGCTGCTGTGACCGGAACTGCTGGATGATCGGCTCCGTATCGCCGGCCATGCACAAGTATATATGGGTGCCGGCATGGTGGGTGTTCCGGCATAAGGTGAAGGCGCTGTTTACGAAGAAGCCTTATTCCATGTATGAGAATAAGATCTGCAGAGATTACCGGGATGGCAAGGTGACGAAGGAAGAATTGGACAGGTGCAGCACATGTGATATGAAGGCGGCGGCAAGCGATGGTCTGAGTGCGGAGAGCCGGGCGCAGCTGCACAGGAAAAGCGATGAGGACATGGCACAGTGAGAGACAAGATCGATTTTGTTATATTGTGGGTAGATGGGAATGATCCAAAATGGAAGCGCAGGAGGGCGTTTTTTTCCCCGGAAGAGAAGGACAACGGAAGCACAGAGAACCGGTTCCGGGACTGGGGGCTTCTGCGCTACTGGTTTCGAGGCGCAGAGTGTTTCGCCCCCTGGGTGAACCGGATCTTTTTCGTGACGGACGGACAGATTCCTCCATGGTTGAATCGGGAGCATCCCCGGCTCAGGATTGTCAGTCATGAAGAATATATTCCGCCACAGTATCTTCCCACATTCAATTCCAATGTGATCGAGCTCTGGCTGCACAGGATTCCAGAGCTGGCAGAGCAGTTCGTACTTTTTAATGACGACATGTATCTGATAGCCCCTGTGGCTTCGGAAGATTTTTTTCAAAAGGGGGTTCCGATGGAAACAGCTCTTCTTGATATGATAACCGCCACAGATCCGGAGGACTGCTTTCCGCACACGGAGCTGAATAATTTTGCACTGATCAACAGCCATTTTAACAAGAAAGACGTGCTCAGAAAACATGGCGGCAAGTTTTTCTCCATGCGGTACGGAGGAAATCTGATACGCAACCTGCTTCTTAGTCCGTTCAAATACTTTTCCTGTTTTCGGGACTCACATCTTCCCACCTCCCATCTGAAAAGCACATTTACAGAGGTGTGGGAAGCGGAACCGGATGTGCTGGAGCAGTGTTCTGCGAACAGATTCCGCTCCAGATCGGATGTGAGCCATTGGCTTATGAAGGACTGGCGGATCTGCAAAGGAGAGTTCTGTCCGAGAAGTACAGGATGGGGACGGCATTTCGAACTGGGAATGGATAAAATTACAGAGATATGCCGGAGTATTGAGAGGCAGAAATACCGGGCAGTCTGTCTGAATGACAGTGCAGATGATATTGATTTCGAAGAGATCAGAGCCTGTCTGACGAAAAGTTTTGAGCGGCTGCTGCCTGAGCGCTCACAATATGAGGAGTTATAGATTATGAAGACAGTTACTATGCGGAATATTTTACTTATTTCATTCTGTATCATTCTTTTCGTTCTTCAGGACTGGTTCCAGCAGCATCTGGAAGTCTTTCAGTATGCAGATGAGCTGTTTGCTCTGCTGATCGTTCCGATGGCTGTTCTCCGGTTCCTCCAGAAGAAGCTTAAGATCAGCTGGACAAGGGAAAGAATCCTGTTTGCTGTATTTCTGATCGTGTTCTGGGTCAGCGGATGGTGCGGATATTTTGTCTGGCACTATCAGCCTTTTGTGAATACGGCAAAGGATTCTTATGTGAATATCAAGTTTTTCCTGGCTGCGGGTGCTTCGTGGCTGATGTTTGCGTATGACGATCCGGATGAGGAGGAATCCGGCCGGATGAGGCAGATCCTGTGGTATGTTGTCAATGCCGTTACGACAGTGTTCTTTGTACTTTGTCTGGCTGACCTGTTTTTCGGAATCTTTGATGCGGATATGCGAGGCGGACTGCGGGCGGTGAAGCTGTTCTACTCTGTCTATACGGTCCTGGTAGGAACCTGCGTGTTCCTCTGTGCGATCTGTCTCTGGATGTATGAAGAAAAGAGGAAGATGATCTTTATCCCTCTGGCTATGCTTGCTTTTATCATGGTCAGCACCAGGAGGGTCAAGGCCATGGGCGCACTTGCCTGCCTGGTCTTGATCTTTCTGGTCGTATTCAGAAACAAGAAGAAGAAACTGAGCAGAAAAGTAAAGATATTCGCTGCTGTTGTAGTAACTGTGGCAGGCGTTGCTGCCTTGTATCAGACAATCAGCTATTATTTTCTCATGGGAACAGAGTCTGCCCGGGCTGTGCTGACGATCGGAGCCCCGTTTATTGCGGCGGATCATTTCCCTTTTGGAACCGGGTGGGGGACATACGGGTCCGCATTTTCTATTGAACCATATTCTCCGGTATACGGCATGTACTGGATGGCAGGAATATGGGGGATATCCCAGTCCTATTCAAGCTTTGTGTCTGATACGTTCTGGCCGATGATTCTGGGACAATGCGGATATTTCGGCTTCGCTGCCCTGCTGGGCGCACTCTGGATCTTTATAAAGAAGGTTTTTGCACTCTGGGATTACAGATGTGATTTTGCGTCCACTCTGTTCTTGATCTTATATCTGCTCATATCAAGTACAAGCGAGTCGGCATTTGCCAATCCGGTGGCAGTGCCAATGGCGTTCTGGATTGGATTTGTTCTGGCGAGTCACAGAAAAGACGGCGAAGAAATCCGGGCATCTATTACAGAACGACGGAAGAAACGGATACGTTCAAGGCGACAAAGGAGAATGAGACGACGTGCAAATAAATCTGCTGAATAAATACAAAGAAATGCCCGCTGCGGTGCGGACATCTGTCTGGTTTACCGTCTGCCAGTTTCTTCAGCGGGGAATCTCTTTTATAACGGTCCCAATCTTCACCAGACTGCTGACAACAGAGGAATACGGTATTTGTAACATTTACTTTGCCTGGTTCGATGTATTTATACTTTTTACGTCTCTGAAACTGCCTTATGAAGGGCTGAATAACGGTTTGATCCGTTATGAAGATGACAAGGACGGTTACACGTCATCCATCATGGGATTGATCTCTGTCCTGACTCTGTCAGCAGGCGGAGTGTATTTTTTGTTACATAAATGGATTGACCGGGCTGCCGGGCTGAGCAGCTTTATCATGCTGCTGATGTTTATCCAGCTTATGTTCAACCCGCCTCTGATGCTATGGACGAACCGGGAGCGGTTTGATTTCCGGTACAGGAAACCGGTGGCGGTTACTGCAGTCAGCACTGTGCTGAACCTGTTTGTTACGGTTGTGGCTGTGATAAGTACAAGCTATAAGGCAGAAGCCCGGATCATAGGCACAGTATCCGTTCAGACTCTGTTTGGTGTAATATTTGCGGTCCTGCTCTTTGTCAGAGGGAAAACCTTTTTCAAAAAGGAATACTGGAGTTTTGCCCTGCGTTTTAATCTCCCTCTTATATTTTACTACGTTTCCCAGATCATCCTGAACCAGTCGGACCGGATCATGATTAATTATTATCAGGGCAGCGGCAAGGCGGCAGTGTACAGCGTGGCGTATTCTGCGGCGACTCTGATGCTTCTCGTCCTCTCATCCATAAACGGATCATTCAATCCGTGGATGTACAAAAAGCTGAAGGCTGGAAAGTACAGAGATGTTGGACAGACTGCGTCAATCGTATGTCTGCTTGTGGGAGGAGCTACCTTTGCCGTAAGTGCTCTGGCGCCGGATCTGATCAGGATACTGGCTACAGAGGAATATATGGAGGCTATCTGGATCATTGCTCCTGTTTCAGCCAGTGTATACTTTATCTTTCTGTATATGGTGTTTGCAAATGTGGAGATGTATTACGGAGAAAATAATGGAATATCTGTGATCTCGATCATCTGCTCTGTCCTGAACATTGTCCTGAATATGATCTTCATTCCGATGTTCGGATATTTTGCAGCGGGATGGACTACGCTGGTCAGTTATATGGTGCTGACACTGCTGCATTTTGTCCTGATGAAACGGGCGTGCCGACGTAAGGATCTTCCGGAGAAAGTCTTTCGGGAGAAAAACCTTCTGGCCATCAGTTCCGGTGTGATCCTGCTGTCATTTGCCGCGATGGGACTGTACCGGCTTCAGTATTTCCGCTACGCGGCGCTTGCAGCGACGCTGATCCTGGCGTTTGCTTTCCGGAAGAGGCTGATCGCCGTGTTCCACCAGATAGGCAAAGGAGGTGCGGAGGATGAAGAGTGAACTCAATAAGAGTGGATCCAATGTAAGCAGGACCCTGGGACTTGGGTACTTTAATCTTGCCAGAGGACTGGGAATGGTCCTGATTGTTCTGGGACATTCCATAAACCTGTATCTGGAACCGCAGCCGACAGGAAGCGGGGGACTCTTTTCCGGAGCCGGCAGTGTGTTCGGAGGCGGGATCATGGCGGCATTTTTCATGATCAGCGGATACGGCTTCTATAAGAGAAAACCTCGGAAATGCTTTGTCATCCAGAGAAAACTGCTTCTCCTGCCATATTGTATTGTCGCTGCCGCTGTGATCATATCCAAATTCCTGCTGGCAGTAGTCCGCCAGCGTTCCTTTATGGAGAACGGCGGCGAGTTTGTCCTGACTTATCTGCTGGGACTAAATGCAGAAGGCGGAGGTACACTGTGGGGGATTCCGGTAGAATCGGTCAGTATCTTCTGGTTCGTGCTCGCACTGTTCGGCGGCTGGCTGATCTATAACTGTATTGCACAGATAACTTCAGACAGGTTACGTGTTCTTCTTACGGCGGCCTGTGTGATCCTGGGATATGTTCTGACACTCTTCTCTAAGATATGGCCCTGGTGTCTGCCTATGGCCCTGATCGCAGTGGGATATCTCCATGCCGGAGCAGAACTGAAAGAGAGAGGACTTCTTGAAAAAGAAATATCATGGAAATGGTGGGGAGTTATTCTTGCATTAATACTGTTCTCGGCGGCATTTGGGCAGGTCAGTATCGTAGCCTGTATGTGGAAGCTGGGACTGGCGGATGTGCTGGCTACATTCTGCACCGGATTCCTGTTCCTCAGAATATATGCCGCCTATATGAGAAGAGAACATACAGGCAAACTGATGGCAGTTCTGGAAGAGATTGGGTTTAATTCTATCTGGATCGTCTGCCTTCATGCCTATGAGAAGGTGATCTTCCCCTGGTACCGTCTGACGGATGCTATGGCTTTCTGTCCGGCCGCCGGAGTACTGATCTGCTTTGCCGCAAGATGCATTGCGATGTATATCCTGTACAGGATCGTAATGTTTCTTCACCGGAAGCTGCAGCGGAAGAAAAAAGGGAAATTTGTTCTGGACTGAAACTTAGTCTGGACTGATACAGAAATCGTGGGGAAAGGAGTTAAAGATGGAAGTGAAAACAGAACAGCCGGAAACCATGCGCGAAGTACTTGTAATGCTGGAGAGCAGGCTGAATGGGAAAAGGGTGTTCCGGTATATGGATGACAGCTGTATAACGGAGATATCTGCCGAGAGATTTTTCCATGATATCAGGGCTGCTGCTGCTGTGCTGAGGAAAGGAAATCTGGCAGGCAGACATATCGGTATCATGGGATGCAACAGCTATGGATGGCTTGTAAGCCTATGTGCGGTTTTCTGGACGGAATCAGCTGCCGTGCTTCTGGACCGGGAAATATCCTCTGGTGAACTTAATGCCAGGTTGAGGAAGACTGATGTCAGCGGGATCATTTATGATTCTCTGGCGGCGGATACAGTCCAGGATGCAGATGTGACCGGCAGGATAGCCGGAATCTCTATGGAAGAGCTGTTCGATGATGAGAAAAGGTGCAGCAGTGATCGTTCATCTCACGTCTACGTGTCTCTGCGGGAGAATTATGAGAAACAGGAAGGTCAGGGGAAATGCACAGCCGGACATTCCGGAGACAGTCTTGCATGCATTTTCTTCACATCAGGAACAACGGGAGAGAGCAAAGCCGTCATGATGTCCGAGCGGGGGCTTACAGCAGGAATCTGCCACAGGATCAATAACAGGGGATTCCATTCTCTTCTGGCCGTCCTGCCCTTTCATCACCTTTCCGGGTTCTCTTCTGTGCTGAATGCGCTGTATCTGGGAGCGGAGGTTTGTATCGCAACAGATATCAAGTATTTTTACCGATATCTGGAAGTTATGAAACCGGATTATGTATTTGTAGTGCCTTCAATGCTCCGTATGCTCGCCAGAAAATTGAAAAACGGAGGAAACAATGGCAGAAATCTGGGATGGGATCTCCACCTGATCAACTGTGGGGGAGCTGATTTCCGCCCGGAGTTCCTGCAGATGCTTCTGGAGAGGAATATTACTGTTCTACAGGGGTATGGAGCATCCGAGGCAGGTGCCATCGGCTTCCTGTGGAAGATGACGCCGGAACGTCCGGATACGATAGGTAAGCCTCCGGCTGAGATGAAGGCCAGGATCATAGATGGAGAGCTATATGTAAAAAGTGATGCTGTGATGGTCGGATATTACGGAGATGCGGAAGAGACGGAGAAGGTCCTGGCAGATGGCTGGTATGCAACAGGGGATCTCTGCCGGATGGACGAGGAAGGCTTCTTCTACCTTACCGGACGCAGAAAAAATCTGATCGTACTTGCCAATGGCGAGAATATCAGCCCGGAAGAGATTGAACGAAAGCTGTTGTATGAATACGATGATATCAGTGATGTGGTAGTATGTGCGGAAGGAGATCTGATCACCGCTCAGGTGTATCCCGGTTATCCGGACGGGTGTACGGCGAAAGAAAAAACAATAATACAGGAACGGATCCGGGAAGAGATCAGGCAGTATAACGAGAGTGAACCTGTCTATCGGCAGATCATGAAGATATGTTTCCCGGAAGGACCTGCCGGGAAGACAAGCAGCGGGAAACTGCTGCGCCGCAGGGTTCAGGAGGAACAGAAAGATGAGCATTGAGGAACTGAAGCAGAAGATACTGGAAGTTATCGCAGAATCTACCGAGACTGATCTGGAACTGACAGAAGATACTACATTATATGAAGAGATGGGACTTGCCTCGGTAGAGGCCTATGTGCTGCTGAGCGATCTGGAAGAGGAGTTCGGAGTCAGGATCCCGGCGTCTGCACTTCGAAATGTAAGGACAACAGGGGACTTGTGCTCATTGGTGATACGCAAAATGACGTAACAGGATTTTATTGCTTTTAAATTGTGTATAAAATGTAATACAGGGGCTGAAGTGGTGGAAAAATCATGAAGTTTTTACTTGATATTTTGAAACCTTAGTGGTAATCTTACATTGATATATCTCTTCTGATATGCAGAGGGAATTTGCGCCTTTTTCAGTCATCTTGTATATGAGGAGTGGGGTATAAGTATGCTTTGCCTGAAATATTCCTGTCAGGCGGAGCGTAAATTCATTGAAGGGAGAAGTGAAGATGAAGAGGAATTCAAAACGGTTTCTGAGTCTGTTTCTCGCCGTTCCGATGACACTGAGCCTTATGTCTATGCCGGTCAGCGCCGCTCCGACTGGTTCTGCTGATCAGCAGGTCCAGGAAGAGACAGCTGCGCCGGAGACGTCTGAGGACACGCAGGAAGATGCCGATACGGACACGGCGGAAGAGACCCAGGACAGTGCTGCCGGAGCGGATCAGGAGTCATCTCGTACAGAGACGGACACGGAGACCTCAGCGGCAGATAATGCAGGAGAAGATGCTGAGATCAGTATCAACCTGGAAGACAGTCTGACAACATTCACAGTAGATGCTTCCAAGATCGAGGCGCCGGAGATCACTCCGAATGAAATGCAGCTCAGTGAAGAGGAGCTGGATGCAGTTGACACGAGCGATCCGGAAATCGCTACTATTGAGGAAGAACTGAAAAGTATCAAGGTACTTGATGCTGAAGGCAATTCCGTTGCACTGACAGATGAGCAGATCCAGACAGTTCTGGGAATGTACAGTGAGTACCAGCAGCAGTGGCAGGACAATGCAGACGTCCTTGGTGTTCAGAGCCCGTTCTATCTGATGTTTAATGACAAGGTGGACGGTCTTGGCGTACTGGGAGAGATGCTTTGTCTGGCAGGCGTTTCTGTTGAAGATGTAAGATCTGGAAACTATTCCTATGATGATCTGACCGGTATGATCATGAACTTCCTGTATGGTGATATGTACGGTATCCAATACTACGGCGAGACGATCAAGGAAAAGAGAAACGAAGCTCTGCAGGCAGTTAAGGATTCAGGCGCCCAGACAGACGTCCAGAAGATCATGGCCCTGAACACATGGCTGTCACAGAACAGCAGCTTTGATATGTCTTATATCATGAACCAGATGGACCCGGATAATCCGATCATGACAGCTGAGGATCAGAAGCCACATCCACATTATCAGGAACTTTACGACGCTATGTATGAAGAGTATGAAGGGCAGATCCGGGACCAGTTCCACGATCAGTTCTATGCACAGGTAGAGGCAGGTGCGCGTCAGGAGGCTTATAAGGCTGCAATCAAAGATTCCGTTAAACAGGGAGCAATTCAGCAGGGCTCTTCAGAAGAAGAAGCGAATGCGGCGGCTGAGGCTTATATGACAGAGCATGAAGAGGAGATTAATGCAGACCCCAGGGCATATCTTGCCAATATGGTCAATGATGAGCAGCAGATGGCAGTAATTGATGAACGGATCGAAGCTCAGCTTGCAAACGAAGAGGTACAGCAACAACTCGAAGCAAAGACACAGGATTTGATGGATACAGTTCCGTTGGAAGACCTTGGCGGCATGACGGCAAATCAAGCAATCCCGGTTGTAGCGGATCAGGCTGCTGTCGGTCTTGCAAATGGTATTATCGGCTACTGGGAAGGTAACCACATCGGTGCTCTTGCAGAAAGTAAAGCCGTATGTATGGGATATGCAAAGGCCTTTGCTTATCTGATGCAGTGCCTGTATCCGAATTACTATCTGAAAGACGGAGCTACAGATATTGATACCGCATCCAACTGGAAGACAGCATCAGAGCTTTACTATGATGAGGAAGGCAATCTGGATATCGACCAGGATTACAATGTTGACCTTGTAAGAATTACTTTCGATGCAGCGGTAAGCATGTATGGTATTCCGCAGCCTGATTTCAGTTCAGATCATTTCTGGAATGCAGTTAAGGTGGATGGAAAATGGTATTATGTCGATCCCTGCTATACTGATGTATTCTCAGAGGTTATGAACCGTGACCGTGTTGAGACGGACGGTTATATGAATCATACATACTTTATGATCAGCCATAGTTCTCTCGCAGAGATGTTTGATGGAAACTATAAAGAGATCAAGACGTTGTATGCGGATTGCACCGGATCTACAGTGACCGCAGATTATACAAGCTCTGATTATGAAGGCAGCTGGGTAACCCGCGCTGTCAGCAATGTATATTCTGACGGTACTTACATGTATTATATGTATGACTCCACAGATATGCTTGATATGCTGAGACAGTTTAATAACAGCGAAGGCAATTACCAGGATATGGACATCGAAGATGCGGTATACAAGATAGTACGCCATCAGATGGACGGCGATGATATGGGAGATGGAGACGAAGATTATGAAACTCTCATTGATTTTAACTCCGATGAATCTGGTTCTGTAATGGTGCGGAATGCAGAGGGCGAGATGGTAGCCAATGAGATGCTTACAGAGCTGTATGCGCAGTTCGTGGAAGAACAGTCCGTTTATCCGGCAATCCATACGACACCTGTCCTGTATGAAGGAAAGCTTTATTTCAACGTTTCTAACTGTATCCTGAGCTATGACCTTGAATCCGGTGAGGTTGTCAAGGTGAAAGAATACAATACAGTAAGCGCCACAAGAGATAAAACAGAAGTATTCGGCGCTATGGCTTTCGACGTAGTTGATAATGCGGAAGGCGCTGATTTCACATTTGAGAATCATCCGATCGCCGGCATGACGCTGAAGGGTGATACGCTGTACGTTGATATTGCGACAAATCTTTCTTATATTGCAGGAAAAGCTGATCTTTATGATTATGCGAGTGAGGGTTATGGATATGCATATGAAGAAAGTAACTATAATCCGAATTACAATGAGTTCTCAGCTCAGATGATGGAGGATCAGGGTATCTCCGATGATATGCTCGAGCAGCTGGGATACAAGCGTGAGATTAATGACAACTCGGAATTCATGTGGGTTGCAAATGCGGTTGAAACTATGGATATGGGCCATTTCGCAGGAACATCTCACACATATGAAGACGTGACAGTAGATGCTTACTGCGGCCGTGACGGATATACAGAGAGTCGCTGTACAGAGTGCGGCGCAATTGACGCGGACAGCCGTGTGACAGAGGAAGGCACAGCGCACACTCATCACTATCTGCTGTATCAGGAAAAGTACTATACGACAGAGGATGATGTTACAAGCGAGACAGATCCGAGTACTGTAACATGGAATTCTGGCGAATCCTATGTCTGCGCAGAGTGTGGTTTCCACATCAGCGAGCCTACAGAGCCGAAGAAGAATGGCTATGTAACAGATGAGGAATATGAAGAGCAGCTTGCTGAGTACGAGAAGAATAAAGAAATTTATGATGAGGCTGTTAAAACGGCAGGACATACTTATACTGCAGCAGAAGCACAGTGGAGTGAAGACTACACAACAGTAACATTCTCAGCTCTTGAATGCTCTTCTGTTTGCCCGGAGAGAGCAGACAGCCTGGATCTTTTGATCAATACAGCAGAGAAATATCCGGTATCTGTAACTCTGGATAAAGCGGTGACGGCAAATTCGACAATTGCAGGCACAGAGGGAACCTGTGCTGAAGGCGTTACGACTACATACTCGGCTACAGCTGAAGTAGACGGTCAAAAGTACACGGTAACAGCGGAGAAGACATGGGAAGCCGGAGAACATAATTATGTGGACGGTAAATGTACGAAGTGCGGCGAAGCTGATCCTGACGCACTGGTGGCTCCTGAGATTGAGTCTGTATACAGTAAAGTTCAGACCACAGCTAAGGTTACTTGGACAAAGATTGACAATGCAGCTGGATATGAACTGTGGCGTGCAACAAAGCCTGATGCGGCAGAGGAAGAATGGGAGCTTGTAAAAACTATTTCAGATCCTGATACTGTAGAGTATACAAATGTTGACCTGACGGTCGGAACTACTTATTATTATAAAGTTCGTGCATTCATGGGTGAAAAAGAGGTGTTTTCTGCGTTTTCTGCTATAGATTATATGCCGTCATCAATTGTACTTGACAGTGTATACAGCAACTCTACAAACAGAATCCGTTTGCTATGGCAGCCGGTAGAGGGAGCTACAGAGTATCAGTTGTGGCGTAAAGATGCAGGAAGCGATGATAGTGAATATAAGATTGTCAAGGTTATTCGTGATCAGTCTATAACAGCTTACAGCAATGTGGATCTGGAGTCTGGTGGAAGGTATACATACAAGATGCGCTCAGTGACAATTAAGGACGACAGAAGACTGGTATATAGTGCTTACACAGATGAAGTTACTGTAGCTGTACTGCCGGAAGCAACTACTATATCTGGCAGCAGTTCGAAGAGTGGTCGTGCAGTACTTTCATGGGATAAGGTGAAAGGTGCAGATGGATATCGAATTTGGATGGCTGAAGGCACAGACAATAATTATAGTGTTGCAAAAATGATTGACAGTGGTGATACAACTTCATATACAAAATATGAACTGAAGAGTGGAACTACTTATTATTTTAAAGTTGCGGCATATACAGATGTAGACGGTAAGATTACGTTTGGTGCGGCATCAGATACGATCAAAGTAACAGTAAAATAACTGTTCAATAAGTTAATAAAGAGTGTTGCTGATACTTAAATTCTGCTGCCCCTCATATTTGTGAGGGGCAGCATATTAATAAAAGGAATAATTTTGTTATGACAGATGATAAAAATCGACCTCTTATCAGTGTAATTGTACCGACTTACGAAAGAAGCAGCCTTTTGCCCCGGGCTCTGGATTCGATCTATGCACAGACGTGGAAGAATATTGAGACTGTGGTGGCTGATGATAATATACCCGGAAGCAGGTGGGAGAAAGAAACATACCGTATCCTTGCGCCGTATATGAAGCGGGAGGATTTCCTCTATGTGAAGACCGCCGGCGGAACCGGAGGAGGAGCCGCGAGAAATCTTGCACTCCGGGAATGCCGCGGAGAATATGTGGCATTTCTTGACGATGACGACAGGTACCTTCCGGAGAAACTGGAGCGCCAGATCCGTTTTATGCAGAAATATGATCTGGATGGAAGTTACCATGACGTCAGATGGTTTGATGAAAACGAGAGACAGGTGGAATACCGATCCATGAACTATACAGAGGATTACAGTCAGGAGGGGCTGCTCAAAGCCCATATTCTGCATTCCATTGCCCCGACAGCTATCTATATGTTCCGGCGGGATCAGCTTCTGAAGACAGAAGGGTTCGGAGAAGTGCCGTCTGGACAGGATTTTATTCTGATGCTTAGATGTATCGAGAAGGGACTGAAGATGAGATATCTGGAGGGAGCGTATGTCGTCCAGTATCTGCACGGGGGAAAACGAATCTCCCTTGGGGATAATAAGGTAAAAGGGGAAAACATGCTTTATGAACTGAAACATAACTATTTTCATCTGCTGACCAAACAGGAACGCACCTATGTGAAGTTCCGTCATTATGCGGTGCTTGCTTTTTCGTCCATGCGCAGCGGAAAGCTTTTGCGGGGGATAAAGTATGCTCTGATGACGGCCGGAAGCTCTCCGAAATACTGCGTTGAAGAGTCGGTGCGTTATTTCAGTTCAAAGTTCAGGAGAAAATAGATGGAGAAAAAAGACATTGCAGTTGTAGGGCGGGTCGCAGAGGGAACAGAGCTTCTGGACGGTCAGACAGTTAAGACAAAGATACTGTACGAAGAACTTAAAAAAGAATTCCCGGACAGAAATATCATCTGCATTGATACTTACCAGTATCGGAAAAATGTAGTTCAGATCTTGTACCGTACCATAAAGGCATTTGTGCAGTGCGAGTATTTTTTTATTCTCCTATCCAGGAACGGCCGGAAGTTCTTTTTCCCGATTCTGAACGGACTGAACCGACTGTTCCGAAGGAGGCTGTATCATGATGTGGTAGGCGGCGCCCTTCCGGGGGAAGCAGCGGACAGTCCGGTGCTTGTAAGACAGTTAAAGCAGTTTGAGGTGAACTGGGTGGAGCTGGCGGACATGAAAGCGCAGTTGGAAAAACTAGGGGTGCATAACGTAGAAGTTCTGAGAAATTTCAAGAGGCTGGATATTCTGCCGGAAGACCGCCTTGCGGATGTGCAGGACAGGGAACCCCGTGTATTTACAATGTTCAGCCGGGTTGTCAGAGAAAAGGGGATCGGAACAGCCGCGCGGTCTGCGGCGGAAATGAACAGCCGGGCAGGGAGCCGACGGGCTGTCCTGCATATATACGGACCGGTGGATCCGGATTATGAAGAAGAATTCGGGGAGCTTTTGGAAAAATACAGAGACTGTGTTGTCTATAAGGGCTGTATCCCGTTTAATGAGAGCGTGAAGGCGCTCAGCGGCAGTTTTATGTTGCTTTTTCCGAGCGTCTATCCGGGGGAGGGGATGCCGGGGACGATTATCGACGCATTTTCTGCGGGGCTTCCGGTGATTGCTTCGGACTGGCATTTCAACCGGGAACTGGTGCGCGACGGAGAGACCGGCTGGTGCTATGAGTGGCAGAAGCCGGAACAACTTACGGAGTACATGATCTATGCTGCGGATCATCCGGAGAAAATACGCGCGATGCGGCCTGCATGCCTCAGGGAGGCACGGAAATATACGCCGGAGGCGGCAATGAGGCAGATCCTCGGAAAGATGCAGGAGATGTGAGACGGGGGACGGCTGCTGCAAAAGCAGTATGAATGAGAGAAATGACAGAAGAAGGTTATATATGAATACCACAGAAAATAAGAAACAGCCGCTGGTAAGCGTGATTATTACAACGTATCACAATGAAGCATATCTGTCCCGGGCAGTTGAAAGTGTGCTTCATCAAACGTATCCCGCAGTGGAGCTGATTGTCGTGGACGATAATCAGCCGGGAACAGACGAACGCCGCGCGACGGAAGCAGTGATGGAGAAATATCCCCGAGCGGTTTATCTGAAACATCCTGAGAACCGCAACGGAGCGGCGGCAAGAAATACGGGGATTCGGGCGGCGAAAGGAAAATATATCGCGTTTCTGGACAACGATGACATCTATTTCAGCACTCACATTGCCTGCTGTGTGCGGGAACTGGAGGATCATCCGGACTGCGGAGCGGTTCTGTGCGGCGTTGTAAAGATTCGGGGAGGATGCTGCTGGGAAGTGATCACGCCGCCGGAAGGAGAACTGGTTCGGGCGCTGTTGCTGTCGGAGACGGCGCTGGGAACCGGGAGCAATCTATTTGCAAGAGCGGATCTGGTGCGGAGCGTACAGGGGTTTGACGAGAGCTTCCGGCGGCATCAGGATGTGGAATTCGGAGTGAGGATTTTCTCTTTGTGCGATGCCCGAAGGGTCAGAAAAATCCAGATTGTAAAGGAGATGGACGGCTTTTCCAATCGCCCGGATTTCGAACGATTCCGGGCGACGAAAGAACATTTCATCAGTAAATTTCAAAGAGAACTGGGCGCGCTGGGCCCGGAAGAAAGGAATACATTCTATGCCGGACAGTGGAGTTCTCTTCTGTATGCCGCGTGTGGAGAAGAAAACATGCAGGGGATCCGGACAGCTGTCTCCGAGATTGGGAAATACCGGAAGGTTAGCGGAAAAGAGCGGCTGCTTGTGATTTTATGTAAATTTCATATATTTTTTATTTATGAGGGGATGAAAAGGTTTCTCAAACGGAGAAAGTCTGGTAAAATATATAGTCAGGTAACTGAAAACCTGAGTGAATACGATCGAAAGATATTTTTAGACATGTTGAAAGGGTGACAATGAATAAGCTGCGAAAGATAACAAACGTGACAAAGATATATTCGGATATAGTGAGCAGTGAGCTTTCCGAGAGAATTTTCTGGGTCAGTTATTTGCTGCTTCTGGTTATCCACTGTATTGAAAATACGTCCGTGATATATTCAGATGCCGTGTGGGTTGAGGGAATGTATCTGTTCCGCAATTTGCTCTATCTGGTGTTGCTTGCGAGGCTCGGTATGCTTGCCTTATATAAGAGGCAGGAGCTGGTCTGCGCAGGCATCTTTTTCGCAGTCGGGGCCGTAAGCTTCCTTGGAAGCCGAGATTTTGGAATGATGGAGTTCGTCCTGATCATGCTTTCAGCCAAAGACGAATCCCCGCGCAGACTGGTTACGGCGTTTGCAGCAATCAAGGTGGCTGCCATGATCCTTACCCTGCTTCTGTGGAGAGTCGGTGTGCTGGCAGCCGTACTTTATCAGGATGACAATGTCGGATATTATAATACATATGGTTTTTGTCACCGCAATGTACTGGCTGCAAATATCACGGTACTTTGTCTGGCGTGGTTTTATCTGCGGTGGCGCAGCCTTAAGATATGGGATGTGGCTGTCTGGTGCGCAATTGCTCTCCTGACATGGCCAGTCGCGCAGAGCCGGACAGGGCTGATTATTCTTTTTCTTATAATTTTCGGCATGTTCTTTGGGAGCAGAAAGAGAGAGCAGATCTTGAAAGTGCCGGATCTGAGGAAAATTGTGCTTCTCTTCTTCGCCGCCATCCTGCTGATCAGTGTGATCGGAACATTGTTCTATTCCGATCATTCTGCGGTATGGAAACTGATCGACAGCATCTTTACCAAGCGGTTTAAGTTTGCGCATCAGTGTCTGGAACAGTACGGGCTGACGCTCTTCGGACAGCAGCTTCCTTTTGTGAGCACGATCGAGGCTCAGAATTCGGACGCTGCCAGACTGATCCTGGATAATTCATATATGCGGGCACTTTTATACTATGGGCTGATACCCGGGGGCATGTTTCTCGGCACGTATTTCCGAGCGCTGGATCTGTCTGTGCGCAGAAAGGATGTGCGGCTCATGATCTGCCTTGCAGTATTTGCGGTCTACGGACTTTCGGAGAGTTATCTTCTGGATGTGAATTATCAGTTCCCTCTTCTGGCAGCGTGGAGCAGATATTTCTTCCCGGCCGGGCATGCGGGACGCAGGGCAAGAAAAT
The DNA here is from genome assembly GCA_019112735.1 of Candidatus Mediterraneibacter guildfordensis. Classification (GTDB taxonomy): domain Bacteria; phylum Bacillota; class Clostridia; order Lachnospirales; family Lachnospiraceae; genus Mediterraneibacter; species Mediterraneibacter guildfordensis. The sequence continues at coordinate 9,021 of DXIS01000012.1, read as the reverse complement.
CAGATATGAAGAGTGCAGAAGAAAATCACGGCGGAGGGCAGGCACGGAAAACAGCGCTTCAATATGCCGGCGATATCATACGGTATTTTAAGGGAAAGAGACGATGAATTCAAATTCAGTAACAAAAAATTTTCTCTATAATGCGACCTATCAGCTGCTTCTGATCATCCTGCCGCTGATCACAACCCCGTATATTTCACGGGTGCTGGGATCCGGGGGGATGGGAACTTATACATATACCTATACAATAGCGAATTATTTCATGCTGGCGGCCATGCTGGGCGTAAAAAACTACGGAAATAGAAGCACAGCCGCCGTGAGGGATTCACGGCAGCTTCTAAGCAGGACTTTCTGGGAAATCTACGGACTGCAGTTCCTGTGTTCGGCGGTCGTGCTGGCGTTTTACCTGATCTATATTCTGGCATTTGTAAGAGAGAACCGGCTTATCGCGCTGATCCAGGGAATCTATGTGCTGTCAGGCCTGCTGGATATCAGCTGGCTTTTCTTCGGAGTGGAGCAGTTCCGGATTACCGTGACGCGTAATATCGTAATCCGGCTGATCAATCTGGCGTGCATCTTTCTTCTGGTTAAAGACCGCGGAGATCTCTGGATCTACACTTTAATCATGACGCTGGGAATCGCACTTTCCCAAGGCTATCTGTGGCTTTATATCAGGCGGATCGTGGACTGGTACAGACCAAAGCTCAGAGATCTAAGGCGGCATGTGCTACCGGAACTGATTCTGTTTGTCCCGATCATAGCTGTAAGTCTCTATACCATGATGGATAAGGTGATGCTGGGAGCCATGAGTACGATGAATCAGGTGGGATTCTATGAGGGAGCGTCAAAGATTCTCAATATTCCTCTCGGCGTCATCACTGCACTGGGTACGGTGATGCTGCCGCGGATGTCGAATCTTGCAGCGAAAAGAAAGGTCAGGGAGAGCGGAAAGTATATTTACAATTCGATGATATTTGCCATGTTTCTTGCTTCGGGCATGATGTTCGGGATCGCAGGAATCGCGGAAGATTTTGTGCCTCTGTTTCTGGGGGAAGAATACAGTTCCTGTGTGAACCTGATCCGTGTCATGGCTCCGACAGTGCCGTTTATTGCATGGGCGAATGTGATCCGGACGCAATATCTGATCCCTAATCATGAAGACAGGAGCTACATTATTTCCGTAGTGTTGGGCGCACTGGTGAATCTGACCGTGAATGCACTTCTGATTCCGCACATGCAGGCTCTCGGCGCAGTCGTCGGAACCGTGTGCGCGGAGGGAAGCGTCTGTATCAGTCAGACCATAATGGTGAGAAAGAAATTGAAGATTGTACATTATCTCAGGAACACGGGAATGTATTTGGTGTTTGGTGCGGTGATGTACCTGATGATCCGGGCGGTACACAGTCTTGATATCGGAACGGCTGTGGGGCTTATAACGGAGATCCTGGCCGGGGGATGCGTGTATGTCCTTCTGTCAGGCAGTTATTTTCTCTTGACGAACAGAGAGGCAGTGGGCAGGCTAAGAAAGAAAATAACAAGAGAATGAGAAAATTTGAAGAGTGGGGAAAAGAAAGAAGAGACTGGAAGATGAAAAAAGGGATGAGAAGGACAGCAGCGGCGGGGATTGCGGCTGCAATGATATTGGCACAGTGCCCTGTGGCCTGGGCGGCAGGGAACGAACCGGGGGCTGAGCGGGAATATGGAGCACAGACAGAAGCACCTGTCAATACGGATCGGGTCAGTGTGGTGGAGGACGTGTATGTGAATCCTCTTTATGAAGGGGAGATCAGCGAGGCGGACCTGCAGACTGTTCCGGAGGATGATGGCGGAGAAATCAGTCTCTACAGTGAACCGGTGTATGCAGATACGATTGAAGAGGCAGGGGTTCAGATCCGTGAGGGGATGAAACTTCGCAATGAAACTATCGAAGTCTACTATCAGGCGCCAGAGTATGTGGACGGTGTGATGCGTGAGATTGCGGCGGCAGGACTGGAGCACACGGGAGTTCCGGATGAAGGCGATTATTTGAAATGGCAGTATGCCGGATGGTCCGGAAAAGGAAATCTTGAGTATTCTTCGGAAGACGAAATGTGCTATATGACTTTTACCTACACATATACGTATTATACGGATTATGAACAGGAGCGGGAAGTGGATGAACGGCTGGAAGATGTGCTGGATGAACTGGCGGTGTATGACAGTACAGACTACAGTAAGCTCCAGGCAGTCTATAGCTTTATCTGTGAAAATACCGAGTATGACTATGAACATTTAGGCGACAGTGATTACAAGCTTCAGTATACGGCATATGCCGCGCTGCTTGATCAGAAAGCGGTATGCCAGGGATACGCTGTGCTGTTTTACCGTATGGCGCTGGAACTGGGCGTGGACAGTCGTCTGATATCCGGAACCGGAAATGGGGAGGCTCACGGATGGAATATCGCTGCAGTGGACGGACTCTATTATAATGTAGATGCAACCTGGGATGCGGGAAACACTGAATATCAGTATTTCCTGAAGGGATCGGAGCATTTTACGGATCATGAGGCGGACGAGGAATTTATGACGGAGGAGTTTACAGGCGCGTACCCTATATCTGCAGAGGATTACCAACCGAAGGAGCCAGGCGGACAGGATGATCCTGAACAGCCGGAAGAAATCCTGGTAGAGGCGCCTGCGGTCACTTCGGTTTACAGTCAGGCGCAGACTTCCGCGAAAGTAACCTGGACCAGATCAGAGCAAGCTGACGGGTATGAATTGTATCGTGCAGAGACACCGGATACGCCCGCCGAAGAATGGATTCTGACTAAAACCATCAATGCCGGGGATACCCTTCAATATACAAACCAAGGTCTGACACTGGGGCAGACATATTACTATAAAGTTCGCGCGTTCGCGCTGGACGAAAATCAGGAACGTGTTTACTCGGATTTCTCCAATGTCAGCTATATGCCGGCTACGGTGACATTCAGCGGGCCGTACAGCAATTCCTCCCAGAGGATCCGCCTTCTGTGGAATCCGGTTCAGGGAGCGCACGGATATCAGCTCTGGAGGAAAAATGCGGATGGAACTTACAGTGTGGTCAAGACGCTTGGCGACAGAGGCAATGTGCAGACAGAGGATCAGGGCACTGTATCCGCATACAGCAACACCGGACTGACGGCAGGAGAAACCTATACATACCGGATACGCGCGTTCGCTTTTGTAAACGGAGAAAAGGTCTTCGGTGTCTATTCAGATGAGATTTCTGTTACAGTGATGCCCGAGAAGCCGATTCTGACTGTTTCCAGTCCGAAGGATGGAAGAGTGCTGCTTGACTGGAATGCGGTCAATGGGGCTGAAGGATATCAGATCTGGCGCGCTGAGAGTGGGACGGGGAATTATGCCATAGCAAAAACCATGAAGGAAGGCGGCATAACCACCTATACCAATACCGGACTGGCGGGCGGAAAGGTCTATGACTATAAGATTCGGGCATATACGGAAAAGGACGGTAAAACTACATTCGGAGAATATTCGGCAGTGCAGAGCATCCGGGTGAAATGATGCTTTTTTCTGCCGAAAGGGGGAAATGATCGTTGTACAATAAAATTTCGGGCGGCTGGCTGAAACATTGGGATTTCATGCTGCTGGATATGATTTTCCTTCAGGCGGCATATATTTTTTCTTATATGGTCAGAAATGGAATCAATAATCCATATGAAAACAGAATTTATCTGAATATCGGAATTTTCATCTGTATGATCGATTTGTGCGCTTCTTTTTTTCTGGAAGGCTATAGAGGAATTATGCGGCGGGACGGCTTTATGGAATTCAAGGCAGTTATAAAGCACGTATTTACAGTCTGTATTTTTGTGCTGGCTTATCTGTTTCTGTCCAAGAGCAGTGAAGAGTTTTCACGTATTTCCTTTGTCGTGTTTTCAGTCAGTGCTGTGGCAGTCCTGTTTATTGAGCGAAGTCTGTGGAAGCTCTATCTTCTGAAGTATAAAAAGATTTATTATATGAAGAAAGCGCTCCTTGTTTTGACCTCAAGTGACATTGCCGAGGAGGTTGTGCAGACTGCAGAAAGAAACACTTACAATGAACTGCAGATTTTAGGGATTGTTCTTGCTGACCGCGATGACCTGGTGGGCTATGTGATCGGCGGTGAGAAGGTTGTTTGCAGAAAGGAAGAGCTTTACGATTACATTCAGACAAAATGGGTGGATGGAATTCTGATCAATGTCAGTGAACAATATAATATACCAGGACAGTTTGTGACACAGTGTACCCAGATGGGAGTGACCGTGCATATCAAGATTTCCGAGATCGGAGAGGATGCGGGAAATCAGGAACTGGAGAAGATTGCGGGATATGTGGTGGTGTCCACGGGCATAGGTTCATCCAGTCCGGGAGCGCTGTTTGCGAAGCGGCTGATTGACATTGCCGGGGCACTGATCGGGCTTGTGTGTACAGGTATTCTTTCAATCTTTGTCGTACCGGCAATTAAAATAGCTTCTCCGGGTCCCGTTATTTTCAGGCAGACCCGTATCGGAAGGAATGGGAGAAAGTTCCAGATGTATAAATTCCGCAGTATGCATATGGATGCGGAAGAACGAAAAAAGGCTCTCATGGAGAAAAACCAGATGCAGGGGAATATATTTAAGCTTTACAATGACCCGCGGATTATCGGCAGCGGACCAGATGGAAGAAGACACGGTCTTGGATGGTTTCTCAGGAAAACTTCCATTGATGAGTTCCCGCAGTTCTGGAATGTCCTAAAGGGAGATATGAGTCTGGTAGGTACAAGACCGCCCACAGTAGACGAGTGGGAAAAATATGAACATCACCATCGGGCGAGGCTGGCAATGAAACCGGGGATTACCGGTATATGGCAGATCAGCGGCAGGAGTGATATTACGGATTTTGAAGAGATCGTAAAGCTGGACATGGAATATATCAAGAACTGGAATATCGGACTGGATCTTCGGATCATTTGGAAAACGCTCGGCGTTGTGATGAAGGGAAAAGGTTCATGCTGATGACGGGATGGCTGAAACATCAGGAATTGCCTTGATATTCCTCAAATCCTGCACTAAAATGGCAGAGTACATAATGATAAGGGAGTGATCTTCATGAAGAAGAGAAGAAGAAAGAAAAAAAGGTTTCCGGTTTATCGGAAAGTTGGCTATTCGTTTGTCGGGGTCTATGCGGTGACAGCTGTGATCCTTGTTACGTTTCTGATCGGGCTTGATATGATCCCCATGGCCTATTTGGGTGTGCTGGCCGGTGTGATGGCAGTGCTTTGTCTGCTGTTCATTGTGATGCAGAAGAGGAGAGCGGTATCTGTGATTGCAGATATTCTTTGTTTTGCTCTGGTTGTGGGAAGTATTGCGGGCTGCGTTTATATTGATAAGATGGATAATACAATCCGCGATGTGGCTGCAGTTCCGAAAGAGCAGATGGAGACGGTGGAGATCGGAGTATATGTGCTGGAAGAGGATCCGGCGCAGACTCTGCAGGATGCGGCGGATTATGAGTTTGGTATAGTCTCTCCGGGGGGGCAGGAGACAGCTCAGGCGATTGAGGATATCGAGGAAGAGCTGGGGAAGGCACTGGAAAGGGAAGGATATGAAAACATTACATCCCTCTTGGACGGACTGAAGAATGGAGAAGTCGGAGCTATTGTGTCGAACAGTGCAGATATCCGTATCGTGGGAGATGACAGTAATTATGCGTGGGTTAACGACGGACTCCGCCAGATTGCGTCCTTTACGTATGAAACCGGCAGGACGATCACGCAGGTTGCTGCGGATATTCCGGAGGAAGGATCCAATTCGTTCATCATGTATCTGAGTGGAATTGATACTTATGGAGGGACTTCTACAGTATCAAGAAGTGATGTGAACATTCTTGCGGTCGTAAACACCGAGACGAAAAATATACTCCTTCTGTCTACACCGCGAGATTACTATATCGGTTATTCGGCAACGGGCGGAGCGAGAGACAAGCTGACGCATGCCGGGATATATGGGATCGATGCTTCGATTGATGCACTGGAGCAGCTTTATGGGATTGATGTGAACTATTATCTGCGTGTGAATTTTACCGGGTTTACACAGATCATTGACGCGTTGGGCGGTGTGGATGTCAATTCCGACTATGAGTTTACTGCGAGGGGAACACAGATCCATCAGGGCTCCAACCATCTGACCGGCGAGCAGGCGTTGAGTTTCGCGAGGGAGCGATACAGCTTCGCAGACGGGGACTTCCAGAGAGGGCGCAACCAGATGGAAGTGGTGAGGGCAGTGATTCAGAAAGCGGCTTCCTCGTCCCTGCTTGCTAACTATATGGATGTTATGAACGCGGTGGCGGGAAGCTTTGAGACGAACATGCCTCAGGAAGAGATATCCAGACTGGTAAAAATGCAGCTCTCGGATATGGCATCATGGAATATTACGTCATACACTGTGGTAGGACAGGTCTCCAGCGCGGAGACATATTCCATGCCTGGTGTGATGCTCTCGGTGGTGCTTCCGGATGAGGGCAGTGTGGCAGAGGCGAAGGACATGATCCGTGATGTGTCTGGAGAATGAGAGTATTCCTCGCACCTGATAAAATGGAAGGTGCATTAGTCTTGAACTTTAGGAAGTTTACGAGAGGTATTGGGAAATGGAAAAGAAAAGCATAATCATCTGGAGAAAAAGAGGGATACTTGCAGAAAAATCATTTTTGATTTCTCTTACTGTAACCTTGTTTCTGGCAGGAGTTTTTATTGCAGTCGGAAACCTGAAATTAGGATTCAATGTGGATGAGATATATACATTTGGGCTGTCAAATCACCAATATAGTGAAAGTCATTCGCTCCACCTGTCGCTTATTGATGGTATATCCTATGACGGGGAAGAAATTTGGAAAGCTTATACAGAAGTCAGTGAGGACGGACGATTTGACTATAGCAATGTATTTGAAAATCAGACACATGACGTTCATCCTCCGCTTTATTATGTTCTTATCCATACAGTATCATCGTTGTTCCCTGGGATGTCGGTTATCTGGATAGGATTGTTAATTAATATACCACTGGCTTGTGTTGTGTACTGGCAGCTTGTGTGGCTTGCGTGTAAGCTAGGTATGGACAGAAAATATTCTATGATTCTGTCGGCGTTCTATGTGCTTGGGATTGGATTTATTGATAATGCGGTAGTCTTTTTGCGTATGTATGCCTTGCTGGCAGTTTGGGTAAATTTGCTTTCAATGATTTTCTTAAAATTTCGTCCGGAGGAAAAAGGAACAATACGATATTATGTATCTTTGTGGGCAGTGCTTTTGGGAGGCATGATGACACATTACTATTTTCTGATTTATGCTTTCCTAATCTGTGCGGTGTATGCAGTGTTTGTGATGTTTGCCAGAAACTGGAAAAAGCTTATTTTCAGTCTGTTTTCGGCAATATTGTCTGGAGGGACAGGAATTTTGATTTTTCCTGCTGTTTTGAAGCAGGTTTTTAGTGGATACCGAGGGAAAGAAGCGTTTAATAATGCAATTACAAGCAATTTAGTTGCTCAATTATGGCGTTATATTGACCTAATTAATATGAAAATTTTCGGTGGTCTTTTTGTTGCTGTATTGGTGATTGTTCTCTGCCTGTCTATGGTATTTGCGAGGAAGGAAAAAGATGCTTTGCAAAAAGAGTGCATACAGAGATATTGTTTACTGGTGATTCCTGTGTGCATTTATGTGCTGATTATTGCAAAAATAGCGCCATATCAGATGCTTAGATATGTGATCTCTATGTCGGGACTGCTGTACCTGGCAGTATTTTCGAGAATGGCAGAAATTGCGCCCAAAAGAGCTGTTGGCTATGTGCTTCTGCTTGCAGGAATTATGTTTTTCTGCGGATACAGAAACGAGATTGAAAATCTATATTTAGACAATGGAGAGAAGGATAGGCAGATAGAAGCATATAGTGATTCGAAGTGTATTTATGTATATGATGAGCAGTGGAGAATTTTGGCTGATTATTCGGAACTGCGTTATCTCGATAATATTATTTTCATAAGTGAAGATAGCTGGAGAGAAAAAAAATCGTTTGATTATGAATGCGACACCATAATTACATTTGTTTCTAACTATCTGGATATGGATCAGTCAGATATTCTGGACCGGTTGATGCTGGATAATGGACTGAATACATGTACAGAATTGTTTGAATCGGATTATACAAAGGTATATTGTTTGGAACAGTAGAAAAAGGATATAAAAATGTTGGTGCTAGAATATAAATAGTGCAAGTCAAAATGAGAAAATTCCAAATAGACAATACGTGATACAATAGAAGTATCGTACGGAAGGAGGATCTCATTATGGCAGAGCAACATGACAAACAGTTTAAACTGGATGCAGTCCAGTATTATTTCGATCACAAGGAGCTTGGTGTTCGTGGTTGTGCCCAAAATCTCGGTGTGGGTTACAGCACTTTGACAAAATGGCTGAAGGATTTCCGGGAGTCTGGAGATATCCCTGTGCGTGGCTCTGGCAATTACGCCTCTGACGAGCAGAAAGAGATTACCCGTCTGAAACGCGAACTCCGTGATGCCCAGGATGCACTTGATGTGCTAAAAAAAGCTATCAGCATTCTGGGAAAATAACAGAAGCCATTTATCTCGAGGTTTCTGAAAAGACGGAAGCTGCCAGAAAACAGAATCGCCGGGTCTCCGTCTCCGGAATGCTGAAATATTTAGGCGTTTCACGGTCTGGATATCGTTCATGGCTAAACCGTACTCCTTCTGATACAGAAAAACGCAGGGAATACATAAAAGCCAAAATACAGGATATTTATGATCAATCGAAGCAAAACTACGGAGCTCCCAAAATCACCAGGGAGCTACGTCAGAAGGGAGAGACCATCTCAGAACGTACCGTTGGAAAATATATGAAGGAAATGGGGATTAAAGCCCAATGGGTGAAACCATGGACGATCACTACCATAGATTCCGATTTCAGTAACGAACTTCAAAATATCCTGGATGAACAGTTTAC
>DXIS01000001.1 GCA_019112735.1 Candidatus Mediterraneibacter guildfordensis | reverse complement strand
TTGTAGCATTTCAGCAATTTCTTTGTAATTCCACCATGACAAACCACCTCCATGTAAGAGGATAATTACATTACTATTTCCTTTCCCATATTCAACATAGTTCAACCTTTTTCACCTCGCTGTAAAATTCCAATTTGTTACGTTAAAAATGGCATCAGGTAAAACGGTTTCAATAATAAATTTTCCTCTTTCCCAACATCTTTCTGTGACAGTAAATATATGTTATGCACATTCCTTGAAAACTTTCTGTAAAACTCTTTAATCGACCCGTGCTTTCCCACGCCAGAAGACTTTATTTCAAAAGCATTTATTTTACTTCCCTCTGAAATCAGGAAATCAACTTCATAGTAATGTGTACTTCCGGCCTTCTCCCAGGTATGATAATAGAGTTCTCTTCCCGATGCCGCAATCATCTGAGCAATAAGGTTTTCATAAAGATATCCTAAATTTGCCGGCAATTTATCCGAAAGCAATTTTGCATATACATCATTGTCCGTTACCGGCCGGTCTATAAACATCAGAGTCACAAATAAGCCTGTATCTGAAAGATATAATTTATAACTGGTAAAATCTTTTGTATCTGCCAGACTGACCCTTGGATCTGTTGAATTATAACATGGTAAAACTGTTTTTGAATCTATTAGCTCATACAGTAATTCATCTGCTCTGGCATTGGTTTGCTTTCCTATGGCAGTTGTGATCCTGTATTTCCGGGGATCTTTTGACAATTGAGCAGGAATTGAATGATATAATGCCGATATTCTTCCTGATGCATCAATCTTTTTGAAATCTTCTTCATAAAGAGAAATGATCTGTCTTTTTACCATATCAATTTGCGAAAAGTTTTTCCCCTCTATATACGCTTCCACCGCCTGCGGCATTCCGCCCACAGCCATATAGATTCTCAAATCCCGCATTAATTTACGGTTTGTTGCCTGTCCAATAGCTGAATCCATCTGATAAATCTGCTGTAAAAGTTCATAATTACCCCCGGCAGCCTTGCAGAATTCTTCATAGTCCATCGGATAAACCTGTATTTTCATTTCTTCTGATGGGATCAGAATATCTTTTACATTTTTCTTTATCGATATCAAAGACCCGGTTTCCAGATAATGATACCTGCCATCTGATACGAGATGCTTTATAGCCTGTCTCGCCTTAGGAAAGAGCTGCACCTCATCAAAAATGATCAATGATTCATGCTCATATAAAGTTATCCCTGTTTCTGCCTGCAATCTCAAAAAAAATATATTTAAATTCCCGATATCTTCAAAACAATCGCGTATCGTGTCCGTTGTTTTTGAAAAATCGATCAAAATATAAGACTTATATTCATTCTGTGCAAAATGCTCTGCAATTGTCGATTTGCCAACTCGTCTGGCTCCCTCAAGCAAAACAGCATATTTATCCGCATATTCCGCTTTCCACTCCGTCAGTTTTTTATATGCCTTTCGTTCAAAATACATGATTTACCTCCCGCAGCCGCCTTTATGGGTATGTTATATCATAAAAATCGTTTTTCTTCAATGTTCTATTCTCAACTTTCAGGCTTTTCTTCAATGTTTTTTATCTATATTTTATACCTTTCTTCAATATTTTTATTCATTTTGCCGATAAAAAGATCCTGACAGTTTTACTGTTAACTGTCAGGACCTTCTATTTTTAAAATATTCAACGTTTTCCGCCCTTACTTCTCCTCGCACACCTGGAAGATATAAAACTTCAGATAATACGAATCCCCGGCTCCCCACAGGATCGGATGATCCGGCGCCTGTGTGCGGAACTCCACCTGCCTCAGCCGCTTATGCACATTCTGCGCCGCCTGCCCGATCGTCTTTGTAAAGAGCTCCGGATCCATGAAATGCGAGCAGGAGCAGGTCGCCAGATAACCGCCGTCTTTCACCAGCTTCATCCCCCGCAGGTTGATCTCCCGGTATCCCTTTACCGCTTTCTTGATGGAACTTCTGGACTTGGTAAATGCCGGCGGATCCAGGATGACCACGTCGAACTTCTCCCCCTGTTTCTCCAGCCGCGGGAGCAGCTCGAACACATCCTCGCAGATGAATTCCACCCGCTCGGAAAGACCGTTAAGTTCCGCATTTTCTCTTGCCTGCGCCACGCCCAGTTCCGAGGCGTCCACGCCGAGCACATGCTCTGCCCCGGCCAGTCCCGCATTGAGGGCAAATGAACCGGTGTGGGTAAAGCAGTCCAGCACCCGGGCCCCTTTGCACAGTTTCGCCGCCGCCCGGCGGTTATATTTCTGATCCAGGAAGAATCCGGTCTTCTGCCCTTCCTTCACATCCACATAATAGCGCACGCCGTTCTCCACGATCTCTACTTTCGTGTCGAACGGTTCGCCGATGAAGCCCTTGATGCGCTCCATCCCTTCCTGTTCGCGCACCTTCGCGTCGCTCCGCTCATAGACGCCGCGGATATGGATGCCGTCGGCTTCCATCAGTTCTTTCAGGATATCAACGATCATGACCTTGAACCTGTCGATCCCCAGCGCCAGGGACTCCACCACCAGCACGTCGGCGAATTTATCGACCACCAGACCCGGAAGGAAATCCGCTTCGCCGAAGATCACCCGGCAGCTGGAAATGTCGTCCATGACTTTCTTCCGGTATTCCCATGCATTCTGAACGCGCATCCGGATAAACGCCTCATCGATTTCTGCATCCCGGTTTCTTGTCATCATGCGGACCGTCAATTTAGAATTCCGGTTGATGAACCCTTTTCCCAGCGGATAACCGTCAAAATCATGGACGGCTACGATATCCCCGTCCGCAAAGCTCCCCATGATGCTCTCTATTTCATTATCATAAATCCAGGGGCCGCCCTGCTTTAATGTGCGCCCTGCGCCTTTCTTTAATGTAACCACTGCATTCGGCATAGCTTTTCCTCCTGCTCTTTCTCCTGTTTTTCCTGTTTATTTTCGCTTCGACAGCTTCCAGAAAATATCATACCACAGTTCGCCTGCCCCGTCACAAATAAAATGCCCGGCAACGCCCAGATCAACGTATCCGGCCCATCTGCAACCGCCAGTTGACAAATTTACAAGCGCAGCTGGTAGCATGCACCCACTGGTTCTGATATACTGAAATCACTGAAACGTACTGCGCATACGAACAGACCAACAATAAATACAGGAGGGCAGACAGATGATCTTGGCAGATAAAATAGCAGAATTAAGGAAAAAGAACGGATGGTCCCAGGAAGAGCTTGCCGGACAACTCGGCGTATCAAGGCAGTCCGTCTCTAAATGGGAAAGCGCATCCTCTATACCGGACCTTGATAAAATCCTGAAAATGAGTGAGATTTTCGGTGTCAGTACGGATTATCTTCTGAAGGATTCCAACGGGCCGGATGAAGAAGCCATCGCTGTTGCTGCACCGGACACGATCCCGGATCCGGGCAGCGACAGCAATATAAGGACGGTATCTCTGGAAGAGGCGGATACATTTATAAATATTACACAGGATATGGCCGCAAAGGTTGCAGCAGGGGTTTCTCTCTGTATCCTTTCACCGATCCTCATGATCCTCCTCTGCGGGCTTTCTGACGAGGAAGGCGGATATATTCTCCCGGAGGCTCCGGCTGTGGCAGTCGGCCTTACCGTACTGTTGGTAATGGTCGCTGCTGCAGTATCGATTTTTATCTGGTATGCAAGAAAAGTTGAACGTTTTGAATATCTGGAAAAAGAGCCGGTCGAACTTGCCTACGGTGTGACGGGCGTGGTAGAGAAGCGAAAAAAAGGATATGAGCCATCCCACGGCATCTCCCTTGTGATCGGCGTAGTGCTCTGCATCCTCAGCGCGGTTCCCGTACTCGTACTGGGCGTCCTCGATGAAGAAGGAATGCTTGCCATCTTCGGAGTTATCTTCTGCCTGGTCATTATATCGGCAGGCGTATTTTTTCTGGTACGCACCTGCGTGATCTTCGGCGCTTTCCAGAAGCTCCTGGAAGAAGGGGATTACAGCCGCGACAAGAAATTAGCAGACAAAAGAAACGAAACAGTTACCGCAGTATACTGGTGTATCGTCACGGCGGTGTACCTGGGCTGGAGCTTTTATACAATGGAATGGCATCGCACGTGGATCATCTGGCCCTGTGCGGCAGTGCTGTTCGCCGCAGTGCTCGGTATCAGCGAGGCGGTACATAAGAAATAAACAGCGGGCTTCCGCTGTTTATTTCTTGTCTAAATCATCCGGACAAATACTTTCAATTTTATTAAAATTTATTTTATTAAAATTTATTTTATTAAAATTTGTTTTAATTATTTTTTCGTTCTGGTAAAGAGCTTTTCTCCTATTTTGCCAGCTCGCTGAGTGTATATTTTTTCCCGCACTTCGGACATGTATAAGTGTAGTAGTAATATTTTACCTTCTTCGTATTTACACTTGCCATCTCCTGCGTAAATGTGCCAGGTATCGCCCCTCTGGTCGAGAAGTATTCTTTCTGGCGGAGCATTTTCTCCCCGCAGTCCGGACATTTCGGTTTTTTAAAAAGGAAAAAATAAAATTCCTTTGGCGTAAAAGAATAACTGAATGCCGTGTGTTTCATAGAATCCCAGTCCTGATTGCGTTTCATGCGCTCCGCCTCCCTTCACTGCTCACCCGGTCGTCCGGTTTTTGAATTTAGATCTTACAGCATAAGTATATCACAGCCCTCTGTTTTTTTCTCTAAATTGACTTTTTTAACGCAAAACACTATAATACATATACCCCTTACAGTATGGAGGCTGAATTATGAAACAATGTATGGACTCCGCAAACCTGCACCGCAGGCTTGCAAAAATCATCGGACAGATCCAGGCCATCGACCGGATGGTTGACGAGGACATTCCCTGCGAGGATATCCTCGCCCAGATAAACGCCGCAAAGTCCGCCCTCAACAAAGCCGGAAAAGTGGTGCTTGAAGGTCACCTCAAACACTGCGTCCGCGACGGGATTGAACATGGCGATGCGGATGCGACCATAGAGAAATTCACCAAAGCGGTGGAACGTTTCGCAAATATGCAGTAAGCACATCTCTTATTAAAGACAGTCATTACGGCTGTCTTTTTTATGTCATAAACGGAAATCCCGGCTTGACGCATTATACCCGTATGGGTATAATATGGGCATACCCCTATAGGTATAAAGCGGAGGTTTCATTATGAAAAAATTGATTGAAAAAACAGAGGCTTTCATGGAACTGGGCGGAATCCGGAAAGACATCGCCTTCCTCGTCCTTGGCGGCCTGTCACTTATCATCAGCCTGTTCGACCTGATTCCCCTTCCCTTTGATGCGGCCTGGATCGCGATCATTCTCTGCGGCATCCCGATCATAATGGAAGCGGTCATCGGACTTATCACTGCCTTTGACATCAAAGCCGACGTGCTCGTCTCCCTGGCCCTCATCGCATCCGTCTGCATCGGCGAGGATTTTGCCGCGGGCGAAGTGGCTTTCATCATGCAGCTGGGCGCGCTGCTTGAGGACCTGACTGTTGCCAGGGCCAGGGCCGGGATTGAGAAGCTCGTCCATCTGACGCCCCGGAGCGCACGGGTCATTACAGACGGTTCAGAGAAGATCATCCCCGCAGACCAGGTAGCGATCGGCGACAGGATCCGGGTCCTTCCCGGCGAGACCGTTCCGGTGGACGGCGTGATCCTTTCAGGACAGACGTCCATCAACCAGGCTGTCATGACGGGCGAATCGCTCCCGGTTGACAAAGCCGCCGGCGACGACGTGTCATCCGGCACAGTGAACCAGTTCGGCGCGTTTGTAATGAAAGCCACGAAAGTCGGCGAAGACAGCTCCATCCAGCGGATGATCCGGCTCGTGCAGTCCGCCGATGCGGGAAAGGCCAAAATCGTCGGGCTGGCGGACAAGTGGGCCACCTGGATCGTCGTCATCGCCCTCTCTGCCGCGGCCCTCACCTGGATATTCACAGGCGAGATCATCCGGGCGGTTACCATTCTCGTCGTGTTCTGCCCCTGCGCGCTGGTGCTCGCAACGCCCACCGCGATCATGGCGGCCATCGGAAATGCCACGAAGCACGGCTTCCTGGTCCGGGAAGGAGACGCCCTTGAAAGACTTGCCGCAGTCACGAAGATCACATTCGACAAGACCGGTACCCTTACCTGCGGCACACCAAAAGTAACCGCGGTGCGGTCTGTATCCGGTTACACAGAAGAAGAAATCTATTCGTTTGCCGCCGCAGCCGAGCAGATGAGCGAACATCCGCTTGGAAAAGCGGTCGTCCGCTGCTATGGCCAAACCCCCGCCGCCTGCAGTCATTTTCAAATGAGCCCGGGCGAAGGCGTCACCGCCGTGGTTGACGGAAAAGTTGTAAAAGCAGGGAATCTGAAGCTTCTGAAAGGAATGATGATCTCAAAAGAACTTGCCGCCGGTGCCGGCGCTTATCTGAATAAAGGAAGTACTGTGATTTACATCGTTATCGATGAGGTCCCGGCAGGATATCTCGTTCTGTCCGACACGGTAAGGGAAGAAAGCAAAGACATGATCGCGGCCCTCGGCCGGATCGGCGTCCGGCCCGTTCTTCTGACCGGGGACAATCTTCATGCCGCCAATGCGATCGCGGGCCAGCTCGGGATCCGGGATGTGCACGCCGGCTGTCTGCCGGAGGACAAACTGGACCGGATATCCGCTTATCAGAAAGAAGGCAATGCGGTCTGCATGATCGGCGACGGCATCAACGATGCGCCGGCGCTTAAAATGGCCGACGTGGGCATCGCCATGGGCGGGATCGGCAGCGACATTGCGGTGGATGCCGCAGATATCGCCCTCGTAGATGACGAGATCCGCGAGCTTCCCCACCTGCTGTCGCTCTCCAGACGGATGATGACGACCATCAAAGTAAACCTTACATTCTCCATGGGGCTCAATTTCCTTGCCATCGCCCTCGCCATCACCGGGCTTCTCGGCCCCGTGATCGGCGCACTGGTCCACAATGCAGGCTCGGTGCTGGTCATCATCAATTCCGCCCTGCTCCTGAACTGGAAGAAGAAATAATATTTTTCAGTTCTGTCTCGCATCAGTGTACAAGGGACAATACGCTCCAAACCGCGTAATTTCAGTGATTTTCTGTGTTATCCTCAATCGGCGTACAGAGATGTACGCGGAGGGAAAGTAACACAGAAGGAGCCCAAATAAGCCCTTCAACGACCGAATTGTCCCCTTGTACACTTATGCTAACCTCCTTGTTTTGATAGCGTCAATATAGTACAATCAAAACAAGATTTATGTGGTTATTGCAACAAAAAGGAGAGACTCCATGAATTTCCTGAAAAATCCGATCTTCAACGGGATCACTGAAGAGGAATATAACGAACTTGCGGCCCCGGGCTGCACCCGGACATCCCGGTACGCGAAAGACCAGGCCGTCTTCTCCACCGGCGATCAGACAACTGCGTTCGGCATCCTCCTGTCCGGGGAACTGCATATCGAAAACATCGACCTGTGGGGGAACCGCATCATCCTCCACAATATTTCCGCAGGGGAAGCCTTCGCCGAGACCTACGCCCTCAGCCGCATCCCGATGATGGTGGACGTCACCGCCTCCCGGGACAGCGAGATCCTCTTCCTGGATCTGGAAAAACTGCTGGATGACAGAAACAGCAGCCGGCCGTGGCACACAAAACTGCTCCGCAACCTGCTGCAGCTCTCCGCCGCCAAAAACATCGCCTGGTCCAACCGGATGCTCTGCATCTCCTCCCGGCACATCCGCACCCGCATCATGACCTATCTGTCAGCTAAGGCGGTCCGATCCGGGAGCCGGGAAGTCACCATCCCCTTCAACCGCCAGCAGATGGCGGACTACCTGAACGTGGACCGGAGCGCGCTGTCAAAAGAACTGGGGAAAATGCGGGATGAAGGGATCCTGGAATTCCGGAAGAACCGGTTCCGATTAATATGATCTGTCAAAAAGGAGAAAGAAATATGTTCAAGAATAAAATCGCCGTCATCACCGGCGGCGCGCAGGGGATCGGCAGATGCATCGCCGATGAATTCAGGAAACAGGGCGCTTCCGTCTGCATCATCGACAAACAGCCCAATGAATATTTCATTGGAGATATCAGCAGCGAACAGGTGCTCCGGGATTTCGCCGGAAAAGTCATCGCCGAATACGGGCGCATCGACTATCTGATCAATAACGCCATCCCGCTGTCAAAAGGCCTTAGTGCCTGCACGTATGACGAATTCAACTACGCCCTCCGGGTCGGCGTTACCGCGCCCTTCTTCCTAACAAAACTTTTCATGCCCTACTTCGGCAAAGGGGCGGCTATCGTAAATATCTCATCCTCCCGCGACCGGATGAGCCAGCCGGACACCGAAAGCTATACCGCCGCAAAAGGCGGCATCGCTGCGCTGACCCACGCCATGGCCGTCACACTCGCCGGGAAAGTCCGCGTCAATTCTATCTCGCCGGGCTGGATCGACACCTCATACAGAGAATACTCCGGCCCGGACGCTTCCCAGCACCCGGCAGGCCGGGTGGGGAACCCGATGGATATCGCCAATATGGTACTCTTCCTCTGCTCGGATAAAGCGGGATTCATAACGGGAGAAAATGTATGTATCGACGGCGGGATGACACGGCAGATGATCTATCATGATGATTACGGGTGGGAGTTGAAGGGGGAATAGCAAAAACTGTTGCCGAATATGTCCTTCTGTGCTATTATATTTTTCAAACACAATATTAATAAAATGTGTATTGAAAGTTTGTGAACGGATGAACAAAACAGAGATCGTAAAAAACATAATAAAAAGTAACGATGGTATTGCGAAAACCGCTGATTTTGTTGCTGAAGGCCTTACCAACTATGATGTAGCCAATCTATGCAAAAATGGTTATCTCGAACGCATCAGACACGGCTATTACCAGCTTGCTGCACAAAAATATCTAAAGGAAGAGCAGATGCTTGCCTCTCTTCTTCCCGAAAGCATTGTCTGCGTGGAATCGGCGCTGTTTTATTACGGCTACAGCGATTTTTCGCCCCGGCAATGGTCGATCGCTGTTCCCCGCACATTTTCACGGACAAGACTGCACATTGATTCTCTTGCCACAAAGATATATTATATCCAGCCTGACCTGTTCGAAATCGGAAAAACAAGCGGAAATTATAACGGCGTGCAGCTTGCTGTCTATGATCGGGAACGCACCATCTGTGACTGCTTCAAATACCGCACAAAACTGGACAGCGAAATGTTTAACAAAGCGCTTAATGCCTATGCTGCCGATAAAAAGAAAAACCTGAGCAATCTTTCAAATTATGCGAAGAAAATGCGGGTTTATAAAAAACTGACGGATGTAATGGAGGTGCTGCCTAGTGGCTGATGTTACTTTTAAACACCGTCCGCTCACGAAAAAAGGACTTGAAGTTCTAACTCCAAGCCCACGTCATATTTTGACAATTATGATAATATCACAACATATTTTGTATAACAGTACACCTCAATAATTATGAATAATATGTGCCAGACTGATAATGAGGAACATACTCAATAGTGTAATCATTTGGATTGATTTCTCCATCAAACCATACACTAACAGATGCCTCTTGGCCAGGTTGCCAAGAGCTAAGTTGATCTGTGTTTCCAGTTCCAACAATTACATGATTCTCATCATACAAATTAATCTCTGCACTAAAATACTCAAAAGTACGATCTGTAGTATTTTTCATAGATATCTTATAAGTCTTATACCCCCATTCGTCTTCCGTTGTTTCGATTTTGAACTGCTCAGTCATTTTTTGAATCGAATCTTTTACATCAATTTGTTCCTGTGCCGCTGATGCATCCACTAAAAGATCATCCAAAGTATCCTGATATTCTTCTTTTACAACCAAACCATAATCATCTACAAACTTATTCAATAATATTGTTCTATTAGCGTATATGTCTGCCCATTGTGTACTAAATGTCGCATAATCTACAGTATAGAATTTAGTTGCTTCTTGAGCCTGATTTAAATATTCAATATATTGCTTTGCATCCGCTTCCAGCTCACTATTATCAAATGTCTGATCTGCAAAATCTCCAACCTGTTCTAATTCAAGTTCGCAGTATTTGCTATACAAATCCGGATCTTCCCCTATAAAACCTTGCTCTGCCTGCGCGTCTGATTCAGCCCATCGAGCCATTAATCCCTTCGAAAGACTTCTCATAAACTGACCATCTACAGATAATTCATACTCACATTTATCTGCCATCTCTGCAGAATCTTCATAATCACCAAGTTCGGTGAACATTTCTAAAGCTTCTTGGAATTTTTCTTCTTCAAATAGTTCCTTTGCGGAATTATAATTTCTAGAATCCGTGGTCAACACATAGTAAGCAATAACTGCCGCAACAATAACTACAGCCGCAACAATAATTACAATAATTCCTTTTTTAGATAATTTCTTTTTTTCTTTTGGTTTGGATTCAGCAGATTTATTTGTTTCAGGTTTCAACTCTTCCCTTTTATCTACTGAAGTTTCTTTCTCCACAACAGATTTATCCACCAATTCTTCTGACCCAGCTACTGGGCAGCCACAATGAGGACAACTGCTAGCCTTATCACTGATTTCTCTCCCACATTCTGAACATTTAATCAAAGCCAAAATGAGTTCCCCCTTTATCGTGTAATATTGTAATAATTATAGCTTGACAGATTGAAAAAGACAATGAGAAATACATAATGTAGTATCTATTTTCTCTACTCCTTCTATATGCGCTAATATATCATCCCTCATGAATTAATCCTTCTTTCCATATGATGTTTTCGGCTCTGCTACCATTGATAGAGACTCTTTTCTATTAAAATCATAGGTGAACATATTACGTTTCGACTCGGTAAAAGGTACTGAACCGCCAATACCAAAATATTTTTCAAAAAATATCTTAAACTTATCAATAACTACTTGTTTCTTCTTCGCCCTGGTTCCGGTGCCGCCGAAGCGTGAAATCGGGGGTAGGAGTTTATCAATGTCGGTTCCGGATGTCTTGATTTCCCCGTCGCGGAAAGCGTTCTCCATGAACTTTCGGGTGTCCTCCTCGCGCAGTCTTTCTTCCGCAATAATCTCATCAAGATCTTGTTCCCGCCGCTGCGCTACGTATTTATTCCACTCGTCCATGACGTCATCCACTTCATTAATCCCGGCGATAAAATTCTCAATCAGCTGTTTCTTGCTTCGCAGTTCCGGGCTGGCATCCATAGCTTTACGGATTGTGATCAGCACTTCCTTGTCCTCACAGTGAGTATCGTGATACTTTTTCACAAGCATCAAAATATAATCAATATTAATCTCGATCTGATTGATCAATTCTACTTCAAAGACCACATCATCCGTAATGTCCGTGCTTTCTCTCCGTTTGTGACTCCACTCATCCTTTAAGTCCTGATAACGCCCCAGATAATCCTGCAGGTCACGCTCGGAGATTCCTTCCTTTCCTTTAAAATCATCAAAGGATACCAGAAGATTCCTCATTCGGAGAATAGCGCCAAACAGGGCAATAAACTCTTTCTGGTTCTGTTCTCCCATAATCTGTGGCTCTGACAGCGGAAATTTCTGGTTCAGTTCCGCCAAAAGATCTACATATCCCGGCATGGACTTCCCATCTATAGATTCATACCCGTAATAATAATCTTTAAAACTTTTCAGAAGAACAATTCCTCCGGCGTTCTTATCCCCAAACAGGGAAATAGCGCTATCCACACGCTTTTGCAGGTTCCGGAAGCACACAATATTTCCAAAAGTCTTAATAGAATTCAAAATACGGTTGGTACGGGAAAACGCCTGGATCAATCCGTGCATCTTCAGATTCTTGTCCACCCACAGCGTGTTCATAGTCGTAGCGTCAAATCCTGTGAGGAACATGTTCACGACAATCAACAGATCCAGTTCCTTGTTCTTCATACGCAGCGACACGTCTTTATAATAATTCTGGAATTTCTCACTGGAGATGTCATAGTTCGTATGGAACGTTTCGTTATAATCCTGGATCGCTTCTTCCAAAAAATCCCGGGACAGCTGATCAAGAGCAGAGGTATCTTCTGAATTTTCTTCATCCAGAATCCCATCTGCCTCCCCTTCATTTGCGCCATAGCTGAAAATGGTCGCGATTCGCAGCTTCTTGGTCGGATCTTCCGCCATCTGTTTCTGGAACTCCCGGTAATACAACTTGGCCATCGGCACACTCGCCACCGCGAAGATGGAATTAAAACCACTGATGCGCTGTTTTCTCTTAATTTCTTCCACTTCGTCACGTTTGACAGACGCCACTTCCTTGATATTCACCAGTGTATTATATATGTAGGTTTTATCGCCACGGTACGTCTTCTGATCGAAATGCTCCAGGATATAGCTGGTCACAAGCTGGATGCGCTTGGGCGCCATCATGGCCTTCTCCCGGTTAATGTCCCAGACCATCTCATCCGTGATTTCTTCCTCAGCCTTCATCGTCTGGATATAATCTACCCGGAATGGTAGTACATTCTTGTCATTGATGGCATCCACAATGGTATAGCTGTGAAGCTGGTCACCAAACGTCTGCGCCGTAGTAAAGAATTCCGGGTTTTTCGCCCTGCCCGAATTCACGGAAAAGATTGGTGTACCGGTGAAGCCGAACAGATGGTATTTCTTAAAGTGTTTCACAATCGCCGTATGCATGTCCCCAAATTGGCTCCGATGGCACTCGTCAAAAATGATGACTACGTGTTTCGTATACACCTCATGAACAGGGTTCTTCTTGATAAAGGTTGCCAGTTTCTGGATGGTTGTGATAATGATATGGGCTTCCACGTCCTCCAGTTGCTTTTTCAAAACCGCAGTGGATGTATTGCTGTTCGCCGCCCCCTTTTCAAAACGGTCATATTCCTTCATAGTCTGGTAGTCCAGATCCTTACGGTCTACCACGAACAGTACTTTGTCAATATACGGGAGCCTTGAGGCAAGCCTTGCTGTCTTAAAAGAAGTCAGGGTCTTGCCGGAACCTGTGGTATGCCATATATAACCGCCGCCTTCAACGCTGCCATATTTTTTATAATTGTTGGCAATCTCAATCCTGTTAAGGATGCGCTCCGTAGCTGTGATCTGATAAGGGCGCATGACCATCAGCATATCCTCGGACGTAAAGATACAATATTTTGTCAAGATATTTAAAATCGTATGCTTTGCGAAAAACGTCTTCGTAAAATCAATCAAATCAGGGATCACACGATTATTGGCATCTGCCCAGAAACAGGTAAACTCAAAACTGTTACTGCTCTTGGTCTTACTTGCGCCTTTCTTTTTATGCTCCCGCTCTGCGTTCCACCGGGTACTGTTAGAATAATATTTCGTATTTGCTCCATTGGAGATAACAAAAATCTGGATGTATTCATACAGCCCACTGCCCGACCAGAAAGACTCTCTCTGGTAGCGCTCAATCTGATTGAAAGCCTCCCGGATGGCCACGCCCCTGCGTTTCAGTTCTATATGTACTAACGGGAACCCGTTGACCAGCACTGTAACATCATACCGGTTGTCGTGCTTTGCCCCATCTTTTGTACCAACCACATACTGGTTGATGACCTGCAGACGGTTATTGTGGATATTTTTCTTGTCGATCAGCGTGATGTTCTTAGTCGATCCATCGTCACGGCGCAGATTCTGGATATGATCCTCCTGTATTTTCCGGGTCTTTTCCACGATGTGTTCATTCGGGTTTGCTATGGCATTGTGGAAGAAGTCCTCCCATTCCGTATCGGAAAAGGTATAATGGTTCAATTCCTCCAGTTGCCTGCGGAGATTACTGACCAAATCCCTCTCCGTGTGGATTGGTAGGTATTCATAACCCTGTTCACACAGCATGCGGATAAATTCCTGTTCCAGGGCGGCTTCGCTCTGGTAACTGTCGGAACGCTTCTTTACCGGCTCATATTCCGTGACAACAGTATTTTCTGACGTTTCCGCCACGATATTAAAATATGGCACAGCATTTCGCCTCCTTACTTCTTCTGTATTTCTTCAAAGGATAATAACTTATCCCGATAATATTCATACTGCTTTCGGCGTGCCTCGATCTCCGCCGGAAGGCCTTCAGACAGGTCGTTGCAAAGGGTATCAAAACGGTCAAGTATATTTACAACTCTTTGCTGTTCTTGCAAAGCTGGTATATGCAGCATCACATTAGAAAGTGCCTCCCCACTAACATGTGGGACACCTGCCCCTCTTTTCATTGCATTCAAAGCAGCCTCCATATTTTTTAAAACATAATATAAATATTTTGTAGTGACCAGTTCGCTTCTACCTTCATATCCAAAGCCATCTGTAACATATATTTTCCGATTCCAATAGGAAACAAAGCCAGCAGAAACTCCACTTCTGGCAATAACCACAATTTCCCCCTCATGGTTATATTTATTGATATAATAAGCTGGCTCTTGACCACCAAGGATCACTGGAATATCTCCTTTTGCAGTACTTTTCTTAGTGATGTATTCCCCTCTGAATACATTTGCAACTTTTCTGAGCGGTAAAACAGCATATCCAAACACATACTGAATAAGTCTAATTGCGTTCAGTTCTGTCTGTCTGTCTGTCTGTCTGTC
>DXIS01000011.1 GCA_019112735.1 Candidatus Mediterraneibacter guildfordensis | reverse complement strand
CGTGGCCTTAGATTTTTCATAATTCTCGAACTGAACCTGTACACATCTTTTGCTGTGTCAGAATCCATTCACTATGCAATGAGTGATGCCGAGTGCATTTATGGATCAGCTCGTCCGGAAAACAGGAATTTTTATTCCAGCGATATATATCCGAACTCCCCGTTTTTATAACTGATATCCACATACCCGCCGGAAGTGTTGTAATCATCCAGCATTCCGAAGTGCTTCTGGCTGATGTTGTCAAGGATGAGCGCAATATCTTCTTCGGATGTGACTTCTACAGAGATTGTTTCCCCGCTGTATTCTTCGATGATTTCGACGCTGGCTGTTCTTGACAGTCCGGCCTGTATTTTTTCAAAGGATTCACCTGAGACGGAATCCGGGTATACGGTCATGCGCAGGCTTATGAGTTCTGCCGGATCGATGTCTTCGGACAGCGTATATCCGTACGAGCCCAGAAGATCCAGGGTGTTGCTGAATCCGGGATAGATATACAGTTCGCCCATCAGGTAGCCGGAGTATCCTGTGGTTGAGGATGAAGCCCGGGATGTGCGGCGGTCAGAGGTTTCAGCAGTGGAGACGTCGTCCGGATCCGGCAGATAAATGTTAAGCTGCGCCACTTCGGTTTCGTTGATCAGTGTATCCGGGTCTGCATTCATAAGATCTGTTTCATAAGCGTTCAGGAGCGCTTCACGCTGGCCCGGATCCAGCTCCAGCAATTCTTCGGTGCCGTACAGGTCGGTAACGGTGATGTCGTTGGTCCTGCTTTTGTCGATCTGTGTGACCGGGAAGAGCCGGCGGCGGTATTCTTTATCTGCAAGGAATCCGGTCATGGCTTCTTTGAGTTCATCGCGCCGGATCGCGTACTGTCTGGAGACGTTCCGTCCGCTGTTCAGTGTATAATGAAATACTGCGGTCATGTATTCGCCGTCGGTGTGGTTTGATGCCGATTCGTAAATGGAATCCGGCGTGATGCCGTTTTCCAGGTTGTTGATGCCGGATTGTGCCAGGGCGTATGCGGCATCTGTCTGATCCGCGGGCACATAACTTTCTGTTTCCGCTTTTGTCCGGTCGTCATATCCGGGATAAGAGAAATAATATGAAAAGCTGTCCGGATAGATGCTGACTGTTTTCAGCTCGCCTTCATCCGGCAGATAGCTGTCGTATCCCGTCAGGTCAAACTGGAAGACGCAGAGGACGGCGACGACGCCGGCGATGGCGGTCAGGGACGATTTCCAGCCCCGGAACAGCTTCCGCAGATCCATGTGGAAGATAAACTCGATCACCGCACAGAGGAGCACGGCGGCCAGCACACTGAGCAGGATCGTTATGATCCCGTTGGGTATCTGCATGAAGTCAAGGATCAGAAGCGCCGCAAAGATGGAGCATGGAATGACGATCAGGACTTTCAACACCGGAGCGGACCGCGGAAATGCCAGCGCGTTGCCTGCGGCTTCTGAAGGATAGATCCGGTACAGAAGGAACGAGGCTGTCATCAGGACTGCTCCGATTACAATAGCTGTGGCTGTGAGTGTGAAGAATGATCCTGTGCTGCTTTCCTGAAGTATAAATATAAACAGGCCGGCGGGCGACAGATGGAGAGCGAGCCGTTCGGTAAGGGTCTGACCGGTGTTGTAAAATGAATGGAAAAAATCACCCTGCAGCATGAAGATGCTGTACAGTGCGATCAGCGGGTACACGGAAACGGCCAGGCAGGCAAGCAGTGCGGTCACGGTGCGGCCGGTCAGTACAACGGCGAATATACATGCATTATAGAGGACGAAAACAGCCGCTATGCCGCCCAGCACTGCCCGGAGGCAGAGTACGGCTACGTGCCCTGTCATGGGAACAAGACCGGATGCCGCCACTACAGCCGCAGTCAGCGCGGCGCAGACGAGATAGGGCACATACAACATAGTCAGTCCGGACAGATACGACGCTGCGTACAGACGTCCGCGCCTGACCGGGAGTGCATGGTAAAGATCCAGTTTCTCCCTGGAGTGGATGTGCCAGAACCCGGTCAGCACACAGAGAAGGACCAGGATCGCGAATACGCCGGCAAAAAGTGCCAGCCGGCTGCAGTTGAACAGCGTGGGCAGGTAGTCAAGGAAAAACGAAAGCTGATCCGGATCCTGTTCATATCCCGGCCCGTTCATGGAGTTCAGGTAAAGGATCGAATAGACGGGCATCATCAGCAGGAAAGCCACGGCGCACAGCGCCGCCAGCCACATCCTGTGTCGGATGTTTTCTCTTATGAGTTTAACGCAGGAAATCTTTGATGTCATAACCAGCCACCTCCGTTTCGCTGATAAATATTTCTTCCAGGGTGAGCGGGAGCGCTTCCACGAACAGGGGCTCCTGGGCCTGCGCCCTCTGAAGGGTCTCCGTCCGCTCACCGCGGACAGTCAGGGTGAGGAGCGAGCCGGTGCGCTCCATTTTCAGGATCCGCAGACTGCTGATCAATTCCTGCTCCCTGCGGGAGTCGTGGATCACACACTGCAGTTTGCAGATGTTATTTTTCGCGTCGTCCAGATCCCGGGTGAGGAGCAGCCGGCCTTCATGCAGCAGGCCGATGCTGTCGCAGATATCTTCCAGTTCCCGGAGATTGTGGGAGGAGATCACCGGCGTGAAATCCCGTTCTGTGATCTCAGCGGCGATCATGCTCTTTACGGCCTGCCGCACGACCGGGTCCAGTCCGTCGAAGGTCTCGTCGCAGAGCAGATATTTCGTGCCCGCGCACAGGCCCAGCAGGATGGACACCTGTTTCTTCATGCCTTTTGAGAAGGCGTGGATGCTCCGCTTCGGGTCCAGCCGGAACCGGTCGGCCAGTGTATCAAACTGCTTCCGGTTGAAGGCCGGGTAGATCATGGCGTAATAGTCCCGCATCTGACGGATGTCGGCGTTGGGGAAGAAGTAGGGCGTATCCGGAAGGAAGCAGATCTGCGCCTTGGCTTCCGGGTTCTCGAATACAGGTGCGCCGTCGCAGAGGACCGTGCCGTCGTCCGGACGGATGACTCCGCTGATCATGCGGAGCAGGGTGCTCTTGCCCGCGCCGTTTGACCCGATCAGTCCGAAGACCATTCCCTCCCGTATCGTTCCGCTGACGTGGTCGACGGCGTGGACGCCGCCCAGTGTTTTGTCAACATTTTTCAGTTCGATCAAGGTTCTTCCCCCTTTCGGTATACATCGTTTACAAGGTCGAGATACTGCGCTTTGGTGATCCCGAGGGCCCGGCCTCTGTCCATCAGCGTTTTCGCCGCTTCAAGAAGAGACGCCTGCTCTTTTTGGCTCAGCTCCGCGGTGTACGCTACGAAATTGCCCCGCCCCTTTACCGGATAGATATATCCTTCCTGCTCCAGAAGGGAGAAGGCTTTCTGGATGGTGTTCGGGTTGATGGACAGCTCCACCGCCAGGGAGCGCACGGAAGGCATCTGGCTGTCCGGGGGCAGGACGCCCTGGAGGATCAGCGTCCGGAACCGTCCGGCGATCTGTTCGTAGAGCGGCAGCTTGCTCTGGTAATCAATAGAGATCATAATCTTCCTTTCCGTGAATCTTTGGTTTTAAAGTGTACTATTAGTATTAGTACACTTAGTATAGCATTGCATGAGGGAGAGGTCAACAGGAAATAAGGAAAACCATCCGGAAAAGCTTGTGTGCAGGATGAAATAGTGATATGATATCCCTGTTCAATCTGAATGGACGAGAACAGTTTCATACGGAAAGGAAACGGAGAAGAACGTGACCTATAGAGAAGCAAGGGTATATTTGGACGAAATGTCGAAATACGGAAGTGTACTTGGCTTGGATACGATTCGAGGTCTGTTGCGTGAACTTGGGGATCCCCAGGATGACTTGAAGTTCATACATATTGCAGGAACGAATGGCAAGGGATCTGTGCTTGCATACACTTCGATGATATTGAGTGAGGCAGGATACAGGATCGGGCGGTATGTTTCACCGACAGTGGTTTCCTATCTGGAACGGATACAGGTCGATGCGGAGTGGATCAGAGAAGAAGCTTTCGCGCGGCTGACTGACAAAGTGAGAGATGCTATTGCCCGGCTTGAGGAAGCAGGAGAACCGCTTCCCACAGTCTTTGAGACGGAGACGGCGATAGCTTTTTTATATTTCAGGGAAATGAACTGTGATCTGGTGGTGCTGGAAGCGGGCCTGGGCGGCGCGCTGGACGCCACCAATATCGTGAAAAATACGGTGTGCGCGGCATTTGCCTCCATAAGCCCGGACCATCTGGGCGTGATCGGGGATACGCTGGACGAGATCGCGGAGAATAAAGCCGGCATCATCAAGCCGGGATGCGCGGTCGTCTCTGCTGCACAGCGGGGAAATGTGTCCCGGATCCTCAAGGGCCGGGCAAAGGACTGCGGCTGTACTTATGCGGAAGCTGATCCGGCGCAGGTGGATATTATAGAGGAAAGCTACCGGGGCATCCGGTTTTCCTATAAGGAATTCCGGAATCTTCACACCCATATGACGGGGAAATACCAGACCGGCAATGCGGCGGCGGCGCTGGAAGTGATCCGCATCCTGCGGGATAAGGGATATGAGATCCCGGACAGCGCGGTGAAGCAGGGCATGGAGAAGACCCGGTGGCCGGGACGGTTTCATGTGATCGGAGAAAAACCGGTGTTCATCCTGGACGGGGCGCACAACGAGGATGCGGCGCTCCGGCTGAGGGAGTCGGTGGAGTCTTATTTCCCGGGGCGCAGGCGGCTCGGGATCATGGGCGTGTTCCGGGACAAGGATTATGAGCGGATCGCACAGATCATGGGACCGGTCATGGATGAGATCCGGCCTGTGGATCTCCCGGACCGGAACCGGGGGCTTCCGTCCGGAGAACTTGCCCGGACGCTTGAGAAATACTGCCCCTGCGTCAGAGACGCCGGGCAGGGCAGTGTCGAAAGCGCTGTAGAGGTGGCGCTGGCGGATGCAGGGGATACGGATGTGATCCTGGCGTTCGGTTCCCTGTCCTATCTCCATGAGGTGAAGGCGGCGTATGACCGGATCAGAGAAGCAGATGAAAAGAGGGTATGAGATGACAGATCATGAGAAAATAAAACAGGCGGTACGGCTGTTCCTGGAAGGGATCGGCGAGGACGTATCGAGGGAAGGGCTCCGGGAGACGCCGGATCGGATCGCGCGGATGTGCGAAGAACTGTATGGCGGGATGAATCAGGATGCATCCGCCCACCTGGCGAAGACATTTAATGTGGAAAGCAGCGGGATGGTGATCGAGAAGGACATTACCTTTTACTCCACCTGCGAGCATCATATCCTTCCATTCTACGGGAAGGCGCATATCGCCTATATTCCGGACGGGAAAGTGGTGGGCTTAAGCAAACTGGCCCGCACCGTGGAAGTTTACGCCAGACGGCTGCAGCTTCAGGAGCAGCTGACCGGACAGATCGCGGACGCGCTGATGAAGTATATGCAGCCGAAGGGCGCGCTGGTCATGATCGAGGCGGAGCATATGTGCATGACCATGCGGGGCATTAAGAAACCGGGCAGCAGGACCGTGACGCTGGCAAAGCGGGGCGTGTTCGAGACAGACCCGACGCTGGAAGAGCAGTTCTTCCGGATGCTCCGGTGAGGCGTGTAAACGCTGTCCTTGCCCATCCGCTGTACCGGAAATGTTATGCCCGGCTGGAAGAACTGGAGAAGGACCGGATCTTCTGCCGCCATCAGATGCCCCATCTTCTCGATGTGGCGCGGATCGCGTATATTTTCAATCTGGAAGAAGGCGGGGGCCTGGACCGGGAGCTTATTTATACGGCGGCGGTCCTTCACGATATCGGGAAATATGCCCAGTACGAGGAGGGCATCCCGCATGAACAGTCCGGCGGGCGGATCGCGGCGGAGATCCTTGACAGCCTTCCGGCGGACTGCGCATTTTCAGAGGCGGAGAAGGAGGCCATCCTGACGGCCGTCCGGGGGCACCGGCGGCTGAGGGATGACGCGGAGCCGCTGGAGCGGTTCCTGTACCGGGCGGACAAAGCGTCCCGGACGTGTTTCGCCTGCCCGGCGGAAAAGGCCTGTGACTGGAGCGCGGAAAAGAAAAATATGGAACTCAAGATATAGAAAAATTCGGACAGGAGACAGACAGCTATGCGGATCGGCAGCAGAGAATTTGACACGGCACATCATACATACATCATGGGGATCCTGAACGTGACCCCCGATTCATTCTCGGACGGGGGCCGTTATAACGGCCTCGATGCGGCGCTTGCCCATGCGGAGCAGATGATCCGGGAGGGCGCGGACATCCTGGATGTAGGCGGCGAGTCCACACGCCCGGGACATACCCGGATCAGCGATGAAGAAGAGATCAGCCGGGTGGCGCCGGTCATTGAAGCGCTGAAAGCCCGGTTTGATGCGCCTGTCTCCGTGGATACTTATAAGAGCGCGGTGGCGCGGGCGGCCCTCGATGCAGGGGCGGACCTCATCAATGATATCTGGGGGCTGAAATCCGATCCCCGGATGGGAAAGCTGATCGCGGAGCACGGCGCGGCGTGCTGCCTGATGCACAACCGGGAGCGGGCGGATTACGGACAGTTCCTGCCGGAATTCCTTTCGGACATGCGGGAATGTGTGAGATTGGCTTGTGAGGCGGGGATCCCCCGGGACAGGATCATCCTGGATCCGGGCGTCGGTTTTGGCAAGACGTATGCGATGAACCTGGAGATCATTGACCGGGTTGACATCCTGCATGAACTGGGCCTGCCGGTCCTGCTGGGGACGTCCCGGAAGTCCGTGATCGGGCTGACCCTGGACCTTACGCCCCGGGAGCGGGAGGAAGGTACGCTGGTAACGACCGTGTGGGCGGTGCAGAAAGGCTGCGCCTTCGTGCGGGTCCACGATGTGGAGAAGAATAAGCGGGCCATCCGGATGGCCGAGGCGCTGATGCATGCGGGTAAACAATAATGGAGAAAGAAAACATGGACAGAATCAGAATCGAAGATCTGGAAATATTTGCCTATCACGGCGTATTTCCGGAGGAGAACACACTGGGGCAGAAGTTTGTGGTCTCTGCCGACCTTTATACGGATACGAGAAAAGCCGGGCTTAAAGACGACCTGGCGGAATCCATCCATTACGGGGAGGTGTGCGCGTTTATGGAACTGTATCTGAAGAAGCACACCTACAAACTGCTGGAGAGCGCGGCGGAGCATCTGGCGGAAGAACTATTGCTCAAATACGAGAGCCTTAAGAAGATCCGTCTGGAGATCAAGAAGCCCTGGGCGCCGATCCGTCTGCCGCTTAAAACGGTGAGCGTGGAGATCGTGCGCGGAAAGCATACGGCGTACATCGCCCTGGGATCCAACATGGGCGGGAAAGAGAACTATATCCGGGACGCAGTGAATAAGCTGGGGCAGATCCGCGGGTGTACGGTGAAAGCGGTCTCGGACCTGATCGAGACGCCGCCCTACGGGGTGACGGACCAGGATGATTTCCTGAACGGCTGCCTGGAGCTGGAGACGCTCCTCACACCCCGGGAGCTGCTCCGGGAGCTGAACCGGATCGAGGCGGAAGCGGGCCGGGAACGGACCATGCACTGGGGACCCCGGACGCTGGATCTGGATATCATTTTCTATGACGATGAAGTGATCCGGGAAAAAGATCTGTGCATCCCCCATGTGGATATGCATAACCGGCAGTTCGTGCTGGAGCCGCTTTCACAGATCGCGCCTTATATGCGGCACCCGGTATACGGGAAAACTGTGGTGGAAATGTATGAATCTGTAAAAGAATAAAGAGAAATAAGATAAAAAGAACCGGAGCCGATCAATGAGGCTCCGGTTCGCTGTTTTATGTGTCGTATGTCTTAGTTTCCGCCTTTTTT
This sequence comes from Candidatus Mediterraneibacter guildfordensis, assembly GCA_019112735.1. GTDB lineage: Bacteria > Bacillota > Clostridia > Lachnospirales > Lachnospiraceae > Mediterraneibacter > Mediterraneibacter guildfordensis. The sequence goes on along the minus strand of DXIS01000011.1, from coordinate 52,819 downwards.
GGCATTCAGTGCAAATACGAAGTAGAGCACCGGGATCACGCATCCGAGCAGGCTCTGTACACTGAAGTCCATGATCAGTGAGATCACGGCAAGTACAAGCGCGATCGCACCAAACACAACAGCCGGTGTGGCTTTGGAAGCGTCCTTTGCCGCACGCAGTCCGAAGATGCCGCTGAGGATGTCGAATACACCGCCCAGGATCACGAAGATTACGGTCAGTCCGATGAGCCCTGCTACTACGCCGGCTGATGCAGCGCCTGCAGCACCGCCTGCAGCGAAAAGCCCTGTGGCAAGCAGTCCGACAATAAGTGTAAGTGCGCCGAGAATGATCTGAAGAATAGAAACGACTTTCAGTCCTGTTTTCATATGTAACCCTCCTTTAAGACAACTGTCTGTTTTATAAAACCGATTTATTCTATCATTTTTGACCGTAAAAGACAAGAAAACCGCCGGTTTTTACTAAACCGCGCGGTTTTCTTACTGAAATCAGGCTGATCCGATCATGTTCCGGTCTGCGAAAAATGTGATTATTCTGTAACTTTCACATACAGTTCCGGTGTGTCCGGCATAGCAGCTCCGACGTTGAAATACTGCATATAGGCGGTATCCAGCAGATCGTTATCGACTACATAGACAGAAGTGCACTCAACGGTATCGCCGGGGTCGATGGTCGTAAACAGTATCTGTTTTCCTTCGTTGCCCGGAACACTCTGCCAGAACGGGAATCCCTCTGTTGTAAGTGATGCCCAGCTTTCCTCGGCCGGCCATGACTTTTCGCGGGAAAGGGTGTAGGATCCATCGTCATTGGCATCCAGATATCTGAGGAAAGGAGACAGATAGACGTCTTTTGTCTCATTACCGGTGTTGGAAAGTCTTGTTGTCACGATGACGAAGGAGGCTTCTGCATCTTCCGTTTCCCGGCTGCCTTCAGAGATGAAGCGCTTATGCGGCTTCAATGTGCCGTCTTCATTCAGATAATTGGCCAGCGTGGAATCATAATCCTCCAGATACTTTTCTTTCGGATAATCAGCAAGAGGCAGGGTATCAGCAACTTTGATATCGAGCGTCTGGTACTTGATGCCTTCATAAACGATATGTCCTTCGTCACTGATCGTCATTTCATCGCCGATCCCGCGGATGGCATCCCCGGAGATATTGCCGGATGCATTGATCATCTCGGTGATCTGTCCGCTTTCCTTATTTGTCTGTTCGATTTCTTCTTCAGACGCATAAGGTACGGTGGTGTCAAGGACTTCGATGTCCAGTCCTTTTGCGACTTTGAGCGCTTCCTGCTCCGGCAGGTCCGGACCGTGCAGGACTACGTGCACGGCATATCCCCATTCTTCATTAAAGAGGAAAACATCCTGCCGGGTGTCTCCGCTGTCAATATAATTGGCATCGTCATCGCAGAAGATGTCGACTTTCATTCCCTGGATCGTAACCGTTTCAATATAGTTGTCTTCATCAAATCCGTTATGGAGCGGATTCTCCTGCGTCCGGCTCATTTCGTAAAGTTCAGCCGCATTATACGGGATGATGCTCATGCCTCCGCCGGTTTCATCATTGTGCCATTTTAACATATACGGGCCGTCGTCATGATAGACATAGCCTTCCGGTTCATAAGTCGGTGTGACGCGGATCTCGTGCGCTTCTTTCTGCTCCGGCTCAACATTAACGGAGTAGGTGAGCTTTCCGTCATCTTCTTTCAGTTGTGCGGTGAAAAACTTTGTAGCTGCGACAGCGGTTGCGCCAAGCGCTGCAATGAGCGCTGCTGCCGCAGCCATCGTCGTCCATGTTTTCCTGCGGCTTCGGCGTTTTACGGGGCCTGCGGTTCCGGTAAGGCCGAGCTTTTCGTAGGTCTCATGGATCCGCTGATCCACGGATTCGGGAATATCTATATCTTTTTTCATGATCTGTTCCATTTCTTCCTGAGAATAGATTTTCTTCATGATCTTCACTCCTTTCTAACTCTGGCGGACAGCGTCCTGACTGTCCCACATCATCCTGAATTTCTGCCGGCCTCTTGAAAGACGCGTTTTAACAGTGTTCTCTTCCATATCCAGAAGCTGCGCGATCTCGCTGATCTTAAAGCCTTCGCCGTAATACAGGAGAAGAATGGTCCGGTACTTTTCGTCAAGAGATTTCATCAGTTCACTGAATTCATAATTATCCAGGTCTTTGTGCTCAGCCCCGTATTCCGGGAAGTCGCTGACCGGATGCTCCCGCCTGTTTTTGCGGATGATGTCGATGCATTTATGGATCAGGATGCGGGTCATCCACGTCCGGAAATAAGCCGGCTTTTCCAGCTGATCGAGATTCCTCCAGCAGGATTCGATGGCATCCTGGATCGCATCCGCGATGTCTTCGTCGTTTGACAGGTAGGACCGGGCGATCTTATACATACTCTGTTTGTTTGATTCAACCAGCTGAATGAAAGTCCGGGCTTTATTCCGTTGTTTTTTATCTTCGGTCTGATTCATGGGATCCTTATGCCCCCTTTCGGATATCGTTGTATCTGTCTGCAGCAGTTACATCTATTAGACGGATAAAGCAGACAAAAAGTTTCACACTGTATGCATTTTATCATAAAAAATGAATTGGATATTCCCTTCTGCATCTGATAAAATATTTTTAACAGAGAAAAGGAGGTGTCGGGATGCAGGTTATTGATTTTAAAGACGCCAAATGCCGCCATTGTTATAAATGTGTCCGCCACTGTGCGGTGAAAGCCATCTGTGTCCGGGACGAGCAGGCCCGGATCATGGTGGACCACTGTATCAACTGCGGGCGGTGCCTGGAGGTCTGTCCCCAGAATGCAAAGACCTTTGCCAGCGATATGGAGCGGGTAAAAGGGTATCTGAGACAGGGATGCCGGACGGTTATCTCCATCGCCCCGTCCTATGCGGGCGTGCTGGACTATGACCGGCCGGGGCAGGTTGTGGACGCGCTTTGGCGGCTCGGGTTCAGCGAGGTCCGGGAGACGGCGGAGGGCGCGGCCCTGGTGACGGACGAGTACAAGAAGCTGATCCGGGAAGGGCGGATGCCCAATATCATCACCACATGCTGCCCCAGCGTGAACGATCTCATCGAGAAATATTATCCGGAGTGCGCGCCTCTGATGGCGCCGGTCGTGTCGCCCATGATCGCCCACGGGCGTTACATAAAGAAGCTGTACGGGCCGGATGTAAAGGTCGTGTTCCTGGGCCCATGCATCGCCAAGAAGCAGGAGGCTGTCGGGGACGACCGGGTGCGGGGTGCGGTGGATGCGATCCTGACCTTTGAGGAACTGGCGCTCTGGCTGAAAGAAGAGGGGATCGATCTCCATGAATGCGGCGACATGCCCATGGGCAATCCGGACCCGGAGATCAACCGTCTCTATCCGGTGAGCGGCGGCGTGATCCGGTCCGTGATCACGGAAGAAGAGGCGGACGGCTACCACAAGGTGTTTGTGGACGGACTGGAGAACTGCATGGAGATGCTGGACTGCCTGAGAAAAGGCGAGCTGGACCACTGCTTTATCGAGGCCAATGTGTGCGAGGGCGGATGTGCCAAAGGACCGGCTTCCGCACACTGGAACACATCCTACGTGAAGACGAAGGTGAAGATCGAAAATGCAGTGTCCTACAAGAAAGCGCGGGATCTGCCGGAAATGACGCGGGAAGAAATGTACAAGGCATTCGGGAACCGGAGCATCGAAGACCGGCAGCCCACGGAGGCGCAGATCACCGCGATCCTCCGGTCCGTCGGGAAATATACGGAAGAAGACGAACTCAACTGCGGGGCCTGCGGATATCCGACCTGCAGGGACAAGGCGGTCGCCGTGTTCCAGGGGAAGGCGGAAGTCTCTATGTGCATGCCCTATGCCCTGGCCCAGGCGGAATCCATGTCCAATGTGGTCATGGATGTGACCCCGAATATGATCTTTGTGGTGGATCATGATATGAAGATCCTGGACTGCAACCGGAAGGGGCAGGAACTGCTCGGCGTGGGCCGGCAGGATGCAGTGGGCCGGTATCTTTTCGAGTTTATCGAGACGGGAGACATTGAAGAAACGCTCCTGACACAGGAACCGGTGCTGCATAAGAAGACCGAACTGAACAGCGGCAGGATCAAAGCCGAAGAGACGGTTGTCTACATCGAGAACCGGGATGCCGCCCTCGTGATGTTCCGGGATATCACGAGGGAAGAACAGGTGAGAGAGCAGCACTACAATCTGAAGATCGAGACGGTGGAGATGGCCCAGAAGGTCATCGAGAAGCAGATGATGGTGGCCCAGGAGATCGCAGGACTTCTGGGCGAAACGACGGCTGAGACGAAGGTGACGCTGACGAAACTGAGAGATTCCATCCTGAACGAGGAGGAATGAGTATGAGTGTGAGCATCGATGCGGCATGGAAAAGCCTGAATAAGCATCAGGAAGAACTGTGCGGGGATAAAGTGGAGATCCTGAAGACGGAGGAGTCGGACATCCTGATCCTGGCGGACGGCATGGGAAGCGGCGTCAAGGCGAATATCCTGGCCACGCTCACCTCCCGGATTCTGGGGACCATGCTCCGGGAAGGCGCGCAGATCGAATCCTGTGTGGAGACCATCGCCCGGACGCTCCCGGTGTGCAGCGTCCGGAAAGTGGCCTATGCCACATTTTCCATCCTTCAGATCTACCACGACGGCCGGGCATACCTGGCGGAATTTGACAATCCCTCCTGCATCTTCATCCGGAACGGGCGGATCGTTGATTATCCCTATGAGGTCCGGGAGATCGGGGGGAAGAAAATACATGAATACAATTTCACCGTGCAGAAGAACGACTGCTTTATCCTCATGAGCGATGGCGTTGTCTACGCAGGCGCCGGATCCATCCTGGATCTGAACGGTTGGACCTGGGAGGCGGTGGCGGACTATGCCCTGAAATGTACGAAGCAGAGCATGTCGGCCTCCCGGCTGGCAGTCATGCTCAGCCAGGCCTGCGAGGAACTGTATGAGGAGAAGCCGGGAGATGACACGACGGTGGCCGTGGCCCGGGTGATCGAGCGAAAGATCGTCAATATCTTCACCGGCCCGCCGAAGTCGAAAGAGGATGACGGCAGACTGATGCACGACTTCATGCATGCGGAAGGGAAGAAAGTGGTTGCCGGCGGGACCAGCGCCAATATCGCGGCCCGCATTCTGGGGAAAGAGATCGTGACCCGGATCGACAGCCGCAATCCGGATGTGCCGCCCACGGCGGAGATCGAAGGAATCGATCTGGTGACCGAGGGCGTCCTGACCCTGGGCGGCTGTCTGAAGCTTCTGAAGAAGTACGTGAACGATGAGTTCGACGCAGAGTTCTTCGATGAACTGGATGCGGACAACGGTGCGTCCCGGCTGGCAAAGCTTCTGATCGAAGAGTGCACGGAACTGAATCTCTTCGTCGGGACAGCGGTCAATGCGGCCCACCAGGAAACGGAGCTGAACTTTGACCTGAGCATGCGCCAGAACCTGGTGGACCAGCTGATCCGCACGGCGGAGGCGATGGGGAAGACGGTAAAAGCCGTTTATTACTGAATCGGTTATCGATTGAACCGGTTATCGATCGGACTGCTTATTGAAGTTCGGTCAGCGGCCGGAAATCATAGCCCATCTCTTCCCACCGGGTCAGCAGTTCATCCAGCACTGCGGCGTTGGTGGAGGAAGTGTTGTGCAGCAGGACGATGGCGCCGGGGTGGATCCGTCTCGTCAAGATATCAAGGGCGTCCTTCCGGGCGGGCTGGGCGTCCTGGTTCCAGTCCTCGTAGGCCAGGCTCCAGAAAATGGTCTTATAGCCCAGGTCCTTCGTCCGCTGCAGGCTGTCGCTGCTGTAGCGGCCCTGGGGCGGGCGGAGATATTTTTGCATATCCCGGCCGGTCGCCTCACGGTAGGCGTCTTCTACATCCGCCAGCTCTTTTTCAAGTGATCCCATGTCCAGCTGAGTCAGATCCGGATGGTGCCACGTATGGTTTCCGACGATGTGTCCCTCGTCCGTCATCCGGCGGACCAGTTCCGGCTCGGATTCAACATAGGTGCCGACGACGAAAAACGCGGCCGGCGCGCCGTGTTTTTTTAATGCGTCAAGGATTGGTTCCGTATTGCCGTTCTCATAGCCGCAGTCAAAGGTGAGATAGAGGACCTTTTCTTCAGTGTCCTGTGCATAAAATGCGTCGTATGCGGCCAGTTCCTCCATCGTGGAATTGCCGTCAGGGCGCTGCCCGTCTTCGTGGAACTTAAGCCCCCATCCGGTCCCGACGGACGCAGAGGCGGAAGCGGCGGACGGTGCGGCTTCCTTTTCTGTAAAATGTTCTTTCAGGAAGGCGGCGCCGGTCCCCAGCGTCCAGGCCAGGGCCAGGAGGAGCAGGCGGCCGGCGGGGCGGCAGAGCTTCTTCAGATCAGATCGTTTCATAGATTCATTCCTGTACGGATCGTCATAAAAATATATGTGACGGTCAGGCGCAAAATTACTTCCTGCGGCGTTGAAATATACAGAAAATTCTGGTATTATGGATAAAAGTGAGTGAATGGGCGGTCTGTAAAAACCGCCGGGGCGAAAAGAGCTTAGGAGGAAGTTATGGCACAGGATTATACAGGAATGGCGATCGGGGTATTTGAACTGGAAAGCGAGTGCATCTGCTTTGTGGCGCTGGACGCGGCGGCGAAAGCGGCGGATGTGAAGATCCAGGGTGTTGAGAGGAACCGTCTGAAATCAGGCGCCTGCGTGAAGATGCGGGGAAGCGTTTCCGATGTGAAGGCGGCCATGGAGGCTGCACTCGACGCGGCAAAGGGACGCTCAAAAGTTGTTTCCCATACGATCATCGCCGCGCCGTCAGAGGATGCGGAGACAGCGATCGCGATGACGATCTCGAAATAACAGGAAACGATCAGAGAGACGCAGGAAAGGACAGGTAAAAAAATATGACATATGGAGCTTATGGACTTGTGGAAGTCGTAGGAGAGGCGAATGCCATTCTGGTGACAGACCGTATGCTTAAAACTTCTGAAGTAGGATATGTGACACAGGATACGAAGTGCGGCGGACATGCCCTCGTATTCGTCGGCGGTGACGTGGCGGCGGTAAAAGCCGCGGTAGACAGTGTGAAGGAAGATCCGCCGTGCGAAGTGATCGAGACGGCTGTGATCTCCAATCCGTCACAGGAGATGAACGAGATCGTGGAAATGTTCAGCAGCCGCAGAAAAAAATAAGCGGAATGAAAAAACAGGATATGACCCTGGCATATCCCGCTGAAAGAATTATTCTACTCATAAGATACTAACTTTCGAGTAGAATAACCTGGAGGCGGGATATCTTTTATTGTCAGGAAAATGAATGGAGACAGGTATGAAGAAGTCAGTATTATTTTTTGACATAGACGGCACCCTGTTAAGCGAGAAGACAGGGAAGATCCCGGAGAGCGCGGTGCAGGCGCTCCAGGAGGCGCAGCGTCAGGGACATATGCTCTTTATCAATACCGGGCGGACAAAGTGCAGTGTGCCCGATGAGATCCGGAGCTATCCTTTTGACGGATTCCTCTGCGGATGCGGGACGGGCATCTATTGCCACGGGGAGGAACTGTTCACAAGTTCCCTGTCCCTGGAGCGGGGGCGCGAACTGATCGCCATGGCGGATGCCTGCGGGATCGGCGCGGTCGCGGAAGGACAGGAGGATATTTATTTTCCGGAGAAACCGGGCCGTTTTAAAGTGCTGGAGATGATGCGGGAGCATTTTAAAAGCCGCAGGATGGGGATAGAACATACTCTTGAGAGCGGATGTTTTGTCTACGATAAGCTGTTCGTGTTTGCGGACGGACAGAGCCGCATGCAGCGGTTCCTGGATTTTCTCGGTGAGGACATGGAGGCCATGGACCGGGGCGACGGGGCGTGGGAGATCATCCAGAAAGGATATTCCAAGGCAACGGCCTGCCGGTTCATCCTGGACCGGTTCGGATTTACTCTGGATGAGGCTTATGTGTTCGGGGACAGCAGCAACGACCTGGCGATGTTTGAATTTGCCGATCACGCGGTGGCCATGGGATACCACGATCCGGTGCTGGATCCCCATGCCGAGTATGTGACCGCGGAAGTGGAGCAGGACGGGATCGCCCGTGCGCTGGAACATTACGGACTGATATAAGACAAAAATGAGGCGGATGATTGATGAAGATTTTTGCATACAGCTACAGAGAATTTGACGAGGCGGAATATTTTCAGAAATTTGCAGAACAGTTCGGGGTGGAACTGGGGTACACGACAGAGGATCCGACCATGGAGAATGCGTATCTGGCGGAAGGGTACGAGTACCTGAGCATTATCACGACAAAGATCGACGGGGAACTGATGCAGAAGTTCCATGACCTTGGCGTGAAAATGATCTCCACCCGGACCATCGGCTATGACCATGTGGATATCGCGGCGGCCAGGCGGCTTGGCATGCATGTGAGCAATGTGTCCTATTCACCGGAATGTGTGGCGGACTATACGGTCATGCTGATGCTGATGTCCATCCGGAAGATGAAGCGGATCATGCAGCGGGAGGAGATCAACGACTTCTCCCTGCCGGGCATCCAGGGCCGGGAGATGCCGGACCTGACGGTGGGCGTGCTCGGGACGGGGCGGATCGGCCGCTCGGTGATCCGGGATCTGACCGGATTCGGCTGCAGGATCTATGCCTATGACAAATATGAGAGCGAAGAAGTGAAGGCGCATGCACAGTATGCGGATCTTGAGACCATTTACAGAGAGTGCGACCTGATCACTCTCCATATGCCCCTTCTTGACGATAACTTCCATCTGATCAATGCCGAAGCCTTCAGCCGGATGAAGGACGGTGTGGTGATCATCAATACGGCGAGGGGCGGCCTGATCGATACGAAAGCGCTGATCGACGCCCTGGAATCCGGCAAAGTGGGCGCGGCCGGGCTGGATGTGATCGAAGATGAGTTCGGCATGTATTATTATGACCGCAAATCCGACATTCTCAGTAAGCGGGATCTTTATATCCTGCGCGGCTTCCCGAATGTGACCGTGACGCCCCATATGGCGTTCTATACGGACCAGGCAGTGAGCGACATGGTGAAACACTCCATGCTGAGCTGTATTTACAGGGAAGAGGGAAAAGAAGATCCCTGGGCGGTCGTATAGCGGCGGTAAAATCTTTTCAGGGCTGACAGAGTTCGTCCTTTTTCGTGGGCCTGCGGTGATATACTGGGGCAAATTTACGAAAAAGGAGCAGGACAATGACAAAAAAGAAGAAAACCATTCTTATCACGGCAATATCTGCGGCAGTTCTTGCAGTATGCGGCTGTATCGGCATTTACCGGCATGTCAGCCGGTTTGACGCCTCGGATTATGTCCGGGCGGTGCTGGATGCATCTTACAAGAACGAGACGGATCTGTATGTGGAGATCACAGGGATCCCGGAAGAAGAGGCGGCCGGGATCTTTGATGAGAATCTGGATCTTACGATGGAGGGATTCGAGCGTTCGGATATGCCGGAGGAAATGCTGTCCCGGTACCGGGAGCTTTTCGGAGAGATCGCGAAAAAGGTAAGCTATACGGCGGGGGAGCCGGACCGGCAGGAAGACGGGACGTACATCGTGCCGGTGACGGTCAAGTCCATCACACTTTTCACCGATACATACGGAACTTTTCAGAGCCGGGCGCAGGAATACGCCGAAGAAGTGACGGACCGCGTGACGGCAGGGGCGAAGATGCCCACAGAAGAAGAGATGCAGAAACAGGTCTATGAGATCTATTATGAAGTGCTGAAAGAACGGGTGGATTCGGGGATGCTCTACGGGGCTGCCCGGGATATCGGCGTCCGGGTGACAAAAGAGGGCGTGCGGAATTTTTCCATAAACGAAGAAGATATGGAGAAACTGGATTCGCTGCTGATCGAGAGCGTACAGGAATGATGAGATCCAGGAGAGAGGATAATGCAGTTTTCACATGAGATTATTGTCCCGGAGGCGGGATACCCTTTCAAAATCTTTCTTTTTGAGGGCGGAAGCGGGAATTATTACAGGGAGAAGCACTGGCACAGGTCGGTTGAGATCTTTGCGGTGTGCGGCGGTGAGCTTGATTTTTATATTGATGACCGGAAATGTCATCTTGAGCCGGACGATTTCATGATCGTCAATTCCAACGAAGTGCACGCGATCGCGTCGCCCCTCCCGAATGAAACGATCGTTCTTCAGATCCCGCTGAAGATGTTTGCAGATTATTTTACCGGAGAGGACTTCATCTGGTTCTCACATGAACCGGGCAGGAGAGATGAACATTTCATGGATCTCCTGAAAGAGCTGTATCAGGTATACATTTCCGGACGGACAGGCTGCGATATGAAAGCGAAAAGTATTTTCTATCAGCTTATGTACCTGCTGGTGAAAGATTTTCGCCTGAAGGAAGTGGATGCGGATTCTATCCGGAAAAATAAGAACCTGAACCGTCTGTCGCTGATCACATCGTATATTAAGGACAATTATACAGGGGATCTGTCGCTGGAAGGCGTGGCGGCTGTGTTTGATTATTCGCCCAATTATCTGTCACGGATGTTCCGCAACTATGCCGGGATCACATTTAAGGGATATGTGCAGAGCGTCCGGCTGCGGTATGCGGCCCGGGACCTGGAGGACGGCAGATACAGCGTTACGGAGACGGCGCTCCGCAACGGGTTCTCCGGAAGCAAGGCGCTGGCCCGAGCATTTCAGAAACAGTACGGGATACTGCCCAGTGAGTTCCGCGGTCTGGCGGAACAGAAAAATGAAAAAGGATAAGAAATGGGCATTAAATGGCTAATTATTTGGTCGAAAGCCCGGGAAAAAGATGATAAAATGACCTCAGCATAAAAAAGAAGCGCAAAGGAGGTCGCAAATATGAAGATACAGAACGTAACCGATGCATCCTTCGGCAGATACGGGAAAGTGGTCACGGAATTCTCTTATCAGGAAATCCTGAAAGAGATGGAGCACACCCCGTTGCCGGAGGATGTTGTCTATGTGGCGTCAGTGGATGTGCTGGAGGCAACATCGGAAACAGAAGAGGTGTGCCGCAAAGGGTTCGGCGGACTGCCCATCCAGATCGGATACTGCAACGGGAAGAATCATAAGCTGAATGCCCTTGAGTATCACAGAAGCTCTGAGATCGACATCGCCGCCACGGATCTGATCCTGCTGCTCGGATGCCAGCAGGACATCGGGGCAGACGATACGTACGACACGGCGAAAGTGGAGGCATTCTATGTGCCTGCGGGAACGGCGGTTGAGCTCTATGCCACAACGCTCCACTATGCGCCGTGCAGCGCGGATGAGAACGGATTCCGCTGTGTGATCGTCCTTCCGAAGGGAACGAACGAAGACCTGCCGTTCAAGGCGGCGGATGAAGGGGAGAACCGTCTCCTCACAGCAGTGAACAAATGGCTGATCGCCCATGAAGAGGCCGGCATTGACGGCGCTTTCTGCGGGCTGAAAGGTGAGAATGTAACCGTATAATTATTTATTTCAGATTCATGAAAAAGGAGGAAAATATCATGAACAACATGCCTGAACTGAAAATCGGAGTTGTTGCGGTAAGCCGCGACTGTTTCCCGGAGAGCCTGTCCGTAAACAGGAGAAAAGCGCTGATCGACGCTTACACAGCAAAGTACGGCGAAGGAACCGTCTATGAATGTCCGATCTGCATCGTAGAGAGTGAGATCCATATGGTACAGGCGCTGGAGGACATTAAGAAAGCCGGATGCAATGCACTGGTTGTTTATCTCGGAAACTTCGGACCGGAGATCTCCGAGACCCTGCTTGCAAAACATTTCGAGGGACCGAAGATGTTCGTGGCGGCAGCGGAAGAGACGCAGGATAACCTCGTACAGGGCCGCGGCGATGCGTACTGCGGCATGCTCAATGCAAGCTACAATCTGAAGCTGCGCAATGTGAAAGCCTATATTCCGGAGTATCCGGTGGGGACCGCTGAGGAGTGCGCGGATATGATCCATGAATTCGAGCCGATCGCAAGAGCCGTGATCGGACTGAATGATCTGAAGATCATCAGCTTCGGACCGAGACCGCTGAATTTCCTGGCCTGCAACGCACCGATCCAGCAGCTTTACAATCTCGGTGTGGAGATCGAAGAAAACTCGGAGCTGGACCTTTTCGAAGCATTTAATAAACATGCGGGAGACGAGCGCATCCCGGCTGTAGTGGCAGAGATGGAAGCAGAACTGGGCGCAGGCAACAAGAAGCCCGAGATCCTCTCCAAACTGGCCCAGTATGAGCTGACTTTAAAAGACTGGGTGGAAGAGCACAGAGGCTACCGCAAATATGTTGCCATCGCGGGCAAATGCTGGCCGGCATTCCAGACACAGTTCGGATTCGTGCCCTGCTATGTGAACAGCCGTCTGACGGCCCAGGGGATCCCGGTATCCTGTGAAGTTGATATTTACGGGGCATTAAGCGAATTCATCGGCACAGTGGTAAGCCAGGATACAGTAACCCTGCTTGACATCAACAATACAGTTCCGGCAGACATGTATAAAGAAAGCATAGAAGGAAAATTCCCGTATACACAGAAAGATACATTCATGGGATTCCACTGCGGCAACACAGCAGCCGGCAAACTTACCTCCTGCGAGATGAGATACCAGCTGATCATGGCAAGATCCCTTCCGGAAGAAGTGACACAGGGAACCCTGGAGGGCGACATCAAACCGGGCGATATCACATTCTACCGCCTGCAGAGCACATCCGACAACAAACTCCGCGCGTATGTGGTACAGGGCGAGATCCTGCCTGTTGCATCAAAATCATTCGGAGCGATCGGCGTATTCGCCATCCCGGAGATGGGAAGATTCTACCGCCATGTGCTGATCGAGAAAAACTATCCGCATCACGGGGCGGTGGCATTCGGTCATTACGGAAAAGAACTGTTTGAAGTATTCAAATACATCGGCGTACCGGTGGATGAGATCGGATACAATCAGCCGGCGGGCGTAAGATACCCGACAGAGAATCCCTGGAGGTAGCAGCATGTTTTTTATCGGTGTCGATCTCGGGACATCGGCGGTCAAGCTCCTGCTGATGGACGAGAACGGAAAGATCCATAAGATCGTATCAAAGGAATATCCGCTTTATTTCCCGCATCCGGGCTGGTCTGAGCAGAGACCGGAAGACTGGTTCGAACAGAGCATGGCGGGGCTTGAGGAGCTGACGGCAGAGTGTGATAAAAGCCAGGTGCGGGGCATTAGTTTCGGTGGGCAGATGCACGGTCTGGTGGCGCTGGATAAGGATGACCGTGTCATCCGTCCGGCGATCCTCTGGAATGACGGAAGAACAGGAAAGCAGGTTGAGTATCTGAATCAGACCATCGGGAAGGACAAGCTTTCCCGGTATACGGCCAATATCGCTTTTGCGGGATTTACCGCGCCGAAGATCCTGTGGATGAAGGAGAATGAACCGGAGAATTTTGAGCGGATCACGAAGATCATGCTGCCGAAAGATTACCTTGCCTATATGCTCTCGGGCACATTCTGTACCGAGTATTCGGATGCTTCCGGCATGCTTCTGCTGGATGTGGAGCACAAGTGCTGGTCGAAAGAGATGCTTGATATCTGCGGCATTACAGAGGCGCAGCTGCCGAAGCTCTATGAGAGCTGGGAGCCGGTCGGTACGCTTAAAGCCAAAATCGCAGAGAAACTTGGCCTTCCTGCGGACGTGAAGATCATCGCGGGAGCCGGGGACAATGCGGCGGCGGCTGTTGGAACGGCAACGGTCGGCGACGGCGGATGCAACATTTCTCTCGGAACATCCGGTACGCTTTTCATTTCCAGTGAGAAGTTCGGTGTGGATGAGAATAATGCGCTTCATTCATTTGCCCATGCGGACGGGCATTACCACCTGATGGGATGCATGCTGAGCGCGGCATCCTGCAATAAATGGTGGATGGACGAGATCCTGAAGACTACAGATTATGCCGGAGAGCAGAAAGGGATCGATAAACTGGGTGAGAATCAGGTGTTTTGGCTTCCCTATCTGATGGGCGAGCGGTCACCGCACAATGATCCGGATGCAAGGGCGGCGTTCATCGGAATGAGCATGGATACAACACGGGAGGACATGACGCTTGCGGTCCTGGAAGGCGTGGCTTTCGGTCTCAGGGATTCGCTGGAAGTGGCCCGCAGCATCGGAGTGGACCCGGAGCGGACCAAGATCTGCGGCGGAGGGGCGAAAAGCCCGCTCTGGAGAAAGATCATCGCCAGTGTGATGAACATGAAAGTGGATCTGATTGAAAGCGAGGAAGGACCGGGCTACGGCGCGGCGATCCTGGCGGCTGTCGGCTGCGGCGTATTTTCATCTGTGGAAGAAGCTGCAAAGAAACTTGTAAATGTAATAAAAACGGAAGAACCGGACCCGGAACTGGTACAGAAGTATGAAGAGAAATATCAGAAGTTCCGGAAGTTCTATCCGGCGCTGAAAGGATTATTTTAATCCGGCATACAGATCATACTCAGACCTCCATCCGTCGGACATCAGACCGGCGGGTGGAGGCCGGTTTTGTTTTAAAAAAACTTATGCAGAAATATGCGGAGGAACGTATCTATGAAGAACTGGATGAATAACAGCCGTTTTATGTATATCGTCATGCTGTCTGTCGCAGGGGTGATCCTGTGTATTTTTATCGGGTTCAACCTTTATCTTGACAGATGGGCATCCGGGAATGACGGCAGCCGGACGGAGGATATTGCATATACATATCATCTGGCTATGATAAGTGCGGTTCCGTCGGATGCGTTCTGGGAGACAATGTACGGTGAGGCTGTCCGTGCCGGTGCAGAGATGGAAGAGCCGGTCTATCCGGAGGATTTCGGAGCGGGTCTTACCGAGGATTATACGGCGGAAGAACTGGTCCGGATGGCTGTGGCTGCCAGGGTGGACGGCATTGTTGTTGAGGCGGATATGACAGAGGAAATGTGTGATATAATAGAAGAGGCTTCAAAAGCGCACATCCCGGTAGTCACGCTTATGGATGATGCGCCGGACAGTCCAAGGATCAGTTACGTCGGGGCCAATACGTATACGATGGGCGAGATGTACGGGCGGGAAGTACTGGAGGCTGTGCCGGCGGACGGAAGCTCCGTTGCGGTGCTTGTGCCGGCAAATGAAGATAATGTGAACCCAAGTTATGTTTATTCGGGCATTTCGTCTGCAATCGCAGAAGCTTCGAAAAATATTGATGTTTTTACGGTGCGCACCGGAGAAGACCGGGATTTCGTGTCTGAGGAAACGGTCCGGAATCTGCTTCTCGATGAAGAAAAGCGTCCGGATGTACTGGTATGTCTGAGCGCGGTAGATACGATCAGCGCCTATCAGTGCGTGCGGGATTACAATCTGGTGGGGCAGGTGAAGATCATCGGAACGTATGTCTCAACCGAGATACTGGAAGGGATCGGCAACGGTGTTATTCAGTCCACGATCGTCGTGGATGCCCGGGAGGCCGGACAGCGGTGTATACAGGCCATGAGCGAATACATGGCGCAGAGATATACGAATGAGTATTTTCCGCTGGCGGTCGAATTGATCAACCGGGACAATGTGGATGAATACATTGACGGAGAAAGCGGGGAACAGGGATGAAAAAGGAAAGGCAAAAATCAATACGGGTCAAACTGGTTGAGATCTTTCTCATTGTTTCTGTAACCGTTTTCGTGATCGTAATCTTTATTTATTATAATCTGAATCGTACGATAGGAGAGATCGATACAGTTTATAACAGCAACATTCAGTTTAATGATCTGTCTGCAAATGTAAACAACATCCAGGATTCGCTTTATCAGTATCTGAATACGAAAAGTTCGGATTCTCTGGAAGATTATTACCGGTATACGCAGGACTATCAGGACCTCCTGGAAGGGCTGAATCAGGATACAGTGAGCGGAAGCCAGGAACTGGCCGAAAAGAACATCTACAATCTCTCCCAGACCTATCTGGACCTCACGGATAACGCGGTTGAGAAGAAGCGGGGCCGCGACGCCCAGGGTGTCCGGGAAACCTATGAGCAGACAGAAGAGATCTACGGATATATCCGGGCGAATATCAACAGTGTAAATACATCCGCCTTTATTACAAATGCACAGAGTTATTCTTCACTGCGGGTTGTACTGAGCTACATGACGGCGTTCAGTATCTGCATCCTGTTTGCCGTGATGGCTGTGGCGGTCGGGTGGATCGTGATCATGACCCGGAGCATTACCCGTCCGCTGATCGAGCTGGCCAATTCGGCGACGGAGATCGCCCGGGGAAATATGGAGGTGGACTTCCCGATCGTGGAGACGGGGGATGAAGTTTCGGCAGTGGCAAAAGCATGCAATAAGATGATCGAAAGTATCCGGAATTACATTGAAGAGACTAAAAGAAATTATGAAAGGGAAAATGAACTGGCAGCCAATGAACTGCGGATGAAAAACGACCTGAACGAAGCGCAGCTTAAATATCTGCAGGCGCAGATCAATCCTCATTTTCTATTTAACAGCCTGAATGCCGGCGCCCAGCTGGCCATGATGGAAGGAGCGGAGAAAGCGTGCATGTTTATCCAGAATATGGCGGATTTCTTCCGTTATAATGTACGGAAGATGGAAAAAGACGTGACGCTGCAGGAAGAACTCCAGCTTGTGGATAATTATATTTATATTCTGAATGTTCGTTTTGCAGGCGATATCCATTATACGGCCCAGATCGACGAAAGGCTTTTAGGTGCTTCCATGCCCAGCATGATCCTGCAGCCGATCATCGAAAACTCAGTGAATCACGGGATCCGGGAGAAAGAAGGAGAAGGGCATATCCGGCTCCATGTATGGGCGGATGAAAATGATATATGCATCGAAATCGACGATGACGGCATCGGGATCGACCCGGCGACCGCCCGCAAGATCATGTCCGGCGAGAGCGCCCACAGTCTCAGCGGCAGGGATTCCGAGGGGATCGGTCTCGATAACGTGATAAAGAGGCTCCGCAGCTATTACGGCAGGGAAGATGTTTTTGAGATAAAACCGGGAGAAGAAGGCGGGACAATGGTCACGCTGTTTATACCAAAGACAGGAAGGAGAGGCACGGATGACAAGAATACTGATCTGTGACGATGAGGGGATCGTACGTCAGTCCCTTCAGTTTATGATAGAGAAAGCTTTCGGGGAGGAATGTGAACTGGAATTTGCCCGGAACGGGCGGACCGCCATTGAGCTCACCGAGACATTTCATCCCGACATTGTGCTTATGGACATCCAGATGCCCGGGATCAACGGACTGGAAGCCATGCAGGAGATCCGCCGGGAACACCGTCATGTGGTATTCATCGTCCTGACGGCCTATGATAAATTTGAATATACGCAGAAGTCGATCGACATCGGCGTCCTCTCCTATCTGACGAAGCCCATCAACCGGGACGAACTGACGGATACCCTCCGCAAGGCGATGAGACAGGTGAAAGAACGGAAAGAAAAGGCGCGGAATGACCTGCGCATTAAGGAGAAACTGGAGGCCGTCGTTCCCATGATCGAGAGCGGATTTGTCTACAGCGTGCTTCTGGCGGGAAATGAAAAAGAAGAATATGCCGCCTACCGGGAACTGCTCAATATAGAAGAGGACTTCGGATATGTGATGGTCATTGAGTGCGGGGAGGAGATCCGCCGGGGAGAACTGAGCAATACGGTGGGATCCGGGATCAAACTGCAGAAACACTATATGGTCTTTCGCGAAACAGTAAAAGAGGCTACCGGCGGCATCGTCGGCGCACTGATGGCCAATAAAGTCATCGTACTGGTCCCGTGCGGCGAAGAAGCGCAGGAATACACTCAGCGCGTAATGAAAGTAGATAATACAAGAGCACTCCTGCGCAAGCTGGAACAGCAGACCGGGCTGCGCTTCAAAGCCGGGATCGGTACGGTCAAGGCATGGAAGTACATGGAGGAATCCTACAATGAGGCGCTGGAGAGCGTACACCAGACCGTAGGAAAAGTCATCCATGCGAAAGATATCACAACAAGCTGCGGGTACGCGGAAGATTACCCGGTAGAGCTGGAAAAAGAACTGTTTGATGCGGTAAAGGAAGGAAATATAGAGGGGACCAGAGTTTACAGTGAGAAATTTATGGACTGGATGCAGGGGCATGAGCCCGAGCTGAAGCCTGTAGTCCGTCTGAAAGCGATGGAATTCGTGCTTTTCGCAGAGCATATTGCATACAGCCATGGAGCGATCACAGAGTACCGGTTCGAAGACCGGGAGGGATATATGGAGCTTCTTCTTTCATTTCATTCTTACCAGGAGCTTAGAAGCTGGTTCCTGAAGAAAATGGATGAGAGCGTGAGCCGGATCGCCGGAAAACAGCAGATGAAGACAGACAGCGTGGTGGAGCATGCCAAGCAGTATATCCGGGAGCATTTTAACGGAGAATTGTCTCTGGAGGAGATGGCAAGAGAAGTGGGAATCAGTCCTTATTATCTGAGCAAACTCTTTAAGGAAACAGAAGGGATCGGCTATATAGAATACACGACAAAACTCCGGATGGACTACGCCAAGGAACAGCTGAGCGCAACGGACCGGAGCATCAAGGAGATCTGCCGGGACGCCGGATATCAGGACCCAAATTATTTCAGCAGGATCTTCAAAAAGTGGACCGGAATGACACCGACAGAATACAGAGGAGGAATGCAGGGATGATGAGAAGAATGAGGATCAGTATAACTTCAGCGCTGCTTGCGTCGCTGCTTCTTACAGCCTGTGCAGAAAGAAAACAGGATGGTACAGAGGCGTCCGAACAGTCCGGACAGGATGCGTCAAAGATCCGTATCGGCATAACATTTGATACCTTTGTCCTGGAACGCTGGATCAGGGACAGGGATGTGTTTGTAGATACCGCCCAGAAAATGGGCGCTGAAGTGGATGTGCAGACAGCGAACGGAGATGTTCAGACGCAGAAAGAACAGATCCGGAAATTTGCGGATGAAAACATGGATGCCATCGTTGTTGTGGCTACAGACTGCTATTTGCTGACAGACGAGGTGGAGGACGCAAGGGAAAAAGGTATCCCGGTGATTTCATATGACCGTCTGATCCAGGACGTTCAGACAGATCTCTATGTCACTGTGGACAGCGAGGCTGTCGGGATGTTGATGGCACAGAATATACAGGCCAGTCTTCCGGACGGCGGAAATGTGGTGATGATCTGCGGACCGGAGATGGATTCCAACAGTGCGGATGTTGTGAACGGATTTGAAACCAGTTTGCAGGACGGCCCCTGGGACGTTATTTATAAAGGCTATGTAGAGTCCTGGGCAGCGGAGAACAGTGTGAAAGTCGTGGCGGATGCCTTTGCCGGAACAGACGGGAGGATCGACGCGATCATGTGCGGAAATGACGGCCTTGCGGGATATGCGATCCGGTCTTTAAGCGAGCGGCAGCTGGCAGGAGACGTCGTGGTCGTGGGACAGGATGCGGATCTGGAGGCCTGCCAGCGGATCGTGGAGGGAACGCAGTCTATGACTGTCTATAAACCGATCAATGATCTGGCCCGCACGGCAGCTGAATATACGGTAAATCTGGCCCGTGACGGCGTGCTTTCGGGGGCGGACAGCCCGGAACCTGATGTGAAGGAGACGGAAGACGGACATGCCGTTCCCTATGTCGGTCTGGAACCGGTGGCTGTTACCGCAGAGAACATGGACAGCGTGATCGTGGACTCCGGCTTTCATTCCAGAGAAGAGGTCTATCTGAACGTCGGTAACTGAGCTAAATGCAATATGATCCGGATAATACAGGACATTTTTAAAAAGGACAGGCGCAAAAAAGTGCTAGTCCTTTTTTTAATGCCGCAATCTTCATAAATATGTGCAGACCTTTGCAAACATGTCCAGTCGGACCTCTGATATAGTAAAACCATCAAAAAATCTATGGAATGGAGGAACAATTATGAAAAACAGAAGTAAGAGGCTCCTGGCGCTTGGCCTGATCTCAGCGATGGCACTTTCACTTGCGGCATGTACCAGCGAGGGAAGCGGCGGCGCTACATCAGGAGAGACGGAAGACAAGACAACAGAGGCCGGAACAGGCAAGATCGGCGTAGCAATGCCGACCAAGGATCTGCAGAGATGGAATCAGGACGGCGAGAACATGAAAGCCGAGCTCGAAGCGGCAGGATATGAGGTTGATCTTCAGTATGCCAGCAATGACATCAATACGCAGGTATCCCAGATCGAAAATATGATCTCCGGAGGATGTGATCTGCTCGTTATTGCTTCCATTGATGGCGAATCACTTGGAACACCGCTTGCGACAGCAGAGGAGCAGGGGATCCCGGTCATCTCTTATGACCGTCTGATCATGAATACATCTGCAGTCGAGTACTACGCAACATTTGACAACTATCTGGTAGGCCAGAAGCAGGGCGAGTATCTGGTAGAGGCGCTGGATCTTGAGAACACGGACGGGCCGTACAACATCGAGATATTCACAGGTGACCCGGGCGACAATAACGTGAACTTCTTCTTCGGCGGGGCAATGGACGTCCTTCAGCCGTATATTGATTCCGGGAAACTGGTTGTCCAGTCCGGACAGACGACAAAAGAGCAGTGCGCGACAGCAGACTGGTCATCAGAAAAAGCCCAGTCCAGAATGGATGCGATCCTGAGTTCCAACTATGCGGACAAACAGCTCGACGCGGTTCTGTGCTCCAATGACTCCACGGCGCTTGGCGTTGAGAACTCCCTGGAGGCAAACTACACAGGCGAATGGCCGATCATCACAGGTCAGGACTGCGATATGCCGAACGTAAAAAATATTGTAGCCGGAAAACAGGCAATGTCTGTATTCAAAGATACACGTCTCCTTGCAGAGCAGACCGTAAAGATGGTGGATGCCATCATGAGCGGCGGGGAAGCTGAGGTAAATGACACCGAGTCTTATGACAACGGCACAGGCGTTATCCCGACATACCTCTGTGAGCCTACAGTTGTCACGATCGACAACTATGAAGAGATGCTGGTTGACTCCGGATACTACGATGCAGCGGATATCCAGTAATATTCAGCAATGTAACTTGTACAGATATGCAGGCGGGATGAAAAACCCGCCTGTTTTATGAAGGAAAGGGAGGGATAAAATTGGCAGAGATCCTGTTGGAGATGAAACAGATCACCAAAACTTTCCCAGGTGTAAAAGCACTTGACAATGTAAACCTCAAAGTAGAAAAAGGAGAGATCCATGCGCTGGTCGGTGAAAACGGCGCAGGAAAATCCACCCTTATGAATGTGCTCAGCGGAATCTATCCATACGGCAGCTATGAGGGAGATATCGTATATAATGGCGAGGTATGCAAGTTCGGCAAGATCAAAGACAGTGAAGAAAAAGGAATCGTTATCATTCATCAGGAGCTGGCGCTTGTTCCGGAGATGACGATCGGTGAAAATATGTACCTGGGAAATGAGCAGGGCAAAAAGTACGCTGTGGACTGGAGCCGGACATACGGAGAAGCGGATAAATATCTGGCAAAGGTCGGACTGAAAGAATCTTCTCATACACTGATCAAGGATATTGGAACAGGTAAACAGCAGCTGGTAGAGATCGCCAAAGCGCTGGCTAAAAATGCGAAGCTCCTGATCCTTGATGAACCGACTTCTTCGTTGAATGAAGAAGATTCCAGGGCGCTTCTTGATCTGCTCCTTGAGTTCAAGAAGCAGGGCATGACATCGATCATTATTTCTCATAAGCTCAATGAGATCGCATATGTGGCGGACAAGATCACTGTGATCCGGGACGGCTCCACGATCGAGACGCTGGACAAACGGACCGATACATTTACGGAAGACCGGATCATCAAGGGCATGGTCGGACGTGAACTGACAGACCGGTTCCCGAAGAGAACGAATAAAAATATCGGGGAGATCGCGCTGGAGGTGAAAAACTGGACCGTGCATCACCCGCTGTATTCTGAACGAAAGGTCGTAAATGATGTGTCCCTGAATGTGCGCAAGGGCGAAGTGCTCGGGATATCCGGTCTGATGGGAGCGGGACGTACGGAGCTTGCCATGAGTATTTTCGGAAAAAGCTACGGGAAAAACATATCCGGCCAGCTGTTCATCAACGGAAAAGAAGTACATCTTCATTCCGTTAAGGATGCCATCCGGCACAAGCTTGCCTATGTGACAGAGGACAGAAAAGGAAACGGGCTGATCCTGAGCAATCCGATCCGCGTTAATACAACGCTGGCCAATCTGGAAGGCGTCAGTCATCACGGAGTGATCGACAGTGATAAGGAAATCGCTGTTTCAGAAGACTATCGTAAGAAACTGCGGACGAAGTGCCCGACGATCGAGCAGAATGTGGGCAACTTAAGCGGCGGAAACCAGCAGAAAGTACTTCTGGCCAAATGGATGTTTACTGAGCCGGATGTGCTGATCCTGGACGAACCGACCCGGGGAATCGATGTCGGCGCGAAATATGAGATCTACTGTATCATTAATGATCTTGTTGCACAGGGAAAATCCGTGATCATGATATCTTCGGAACTTCCTGAGGTCCTCGGCATGTCAGACCG
This sequence comes from Candidatus Mediterraneibacter guildfordensis, assembly GCA_019112735.1. GTDB lineage: Bacteria > Bacillota > Clostridia > Lachnospirales > Lachnospiraceae > Mediterraneibacter > Mediterraneibacter guildfordensis. The sequence goes on along the minus strand of DXIS01000011.1, from coordinate 30,244 downwards.
TATTTACATAATGAACGAGGGCAGGATCGCAGGAGAACTGGATGCGGCGGAAGCAACGCAGGAAGGCATCATGGCCCGTATCCTGAAATCAAGCAAAGGAGAATAGAAGCTATGGAAAAAGCGAAAGTTTCAGATTTTTTAAAGAAGTATACAATGGTCATTGTTCTGATCGTTGTCGTATTGTTTTTCACATGGCAGACGGACGGGCGGATGCTGCTGCCTCAGAATGTTAACAACCTGATCTCTCAGAACGCGTACGTATTTATCCTTGCAACCGGTATGCTGCTCTGTATCCTGACCGGCGGAAACATCGATCTGAGCGTGGGCTCCGTTGTCTGCTTCGTGGGCGCTGTCGGCGCCACATTTATGGTCAATATGGGCGTCAACCCGTACCTGAGCATCCTCATCATGCTTGCAGTCGGACTGCTGATCGGCGTATGGCAGGGGTTCTGGATCGCCTACCGGCGGATCCCACCTTTCGTTGTAACACTCGCAGGCATGCTGATCTTCAGAGGTCTTTCCAATATCGTGCTGGACGGTTTTACGCTGGCTCCGATGCCGGAGGGCTATCTGAACCTGTTCAACAGCTATATCATAGATTTCTTCGGCGGACAGGGACTCAACATCACCTGTGTGCTGGTTGGCGTGATCGCGGCTGCGCTTTTTGTCCTTATCACATTCAAAGGCAGAATGTCAAGGATCAAGAAAGGTTATGCCGTGGGCAAAGCAAGCAGTGATATTATCCGCTGTGCAGTGATCAGCATCGTGATCATTGCATTTATGTGGAGGCTTGCACAGTATAAAGGACTTCCGAACATGCTGCTCTGGATCGCAGTGATCATCCTTGTATACGGCTATATTACATCCAGAACGACGATCGGACGTCATCTGTATGCAGTAGGCGGAAATGAAAAGGCAGCACAGCTTTCAGGTATCAATACAAATAAAGTGTACTTCTTCGCCTATGTTAATATGGGGCTTCTGGCAGCAGTAGCGGCTATGGTTACGATCGCGCGTCTGAATTCGGCAAGCCCGAACGCAGGTGAGAGTTACGAGATGGATGCGATCGGATCCTGTTTCATCGGCGGTGCATCTGCATACGGCGGAAGCGGTACGATCCCGGGCGTGATCATCGGTGCGACGCTGATGGGCGTTATCAACCTTGGTATGTCGATCATGGGTATTGATATGAACTGGCAGAAGGTCGTAAAAGGCCTGGTTGTTCTTGCAGCGGTAATCTTCGATGTAGAGTCCAAGAAGAACGCAAGATAATGATCATCACACAGTAAAATAATAGAGTAGATAAATGTCGGAGAGCTGCCGCATCACTGGTGCGGTAGCTTTCTGTATTGACAAATGGATAAAATATGGATACAATATGGATAAATCATACGAGGAGATATACAGATATGACGATTCAGGAGATGCAGGAACGGAAACGGGAACTCGGCTATTCTTATGCAAAGATCGCAGAGCTCTCCGGCGTTCCGGTTGGAACCGTGCAGAAAGTGCTGGGCGGTATTACCCGTATGCCCAGATATGATACACTGGCAGCGCTGGAGCGTGTGCTGGGTGCAGATCCCGGTATGGTGCGTGATTCTGCCGTGCCGTACGGGACGAAAAGCCAGGGGAAATATACGATCGATGATCTTGATCGGTTTCCGGAGAACATCCGGGTCGAGCTGATCGATGGAGTGGTCTATCTGCTGAATACGCTGAAAGTCATACATCAGATGATCGGCGGCTATATATACAGCCGGCTGCTTCAGCATGTGACGGAGAAAGGCGGAGAATGTCTGCCGCTGATCGCGCCCACCGGAGTTCAGCTGGATTGTGATGAGCGTACACTGGTGATCCCGGATGTGATGATCGTGTGTGACAGGGATAAGCTTATTGAAAGCTGTGTGTACGGAGCACCGGATTTTATTATCGAGGTGTTGTCCGGGTCTACCAGGCGGAAAGATGCATTTATTAAGCTGAACAAATACCAGAATGCAGGGGTGCGGGAGTACTGGATGATCGATGCACAGAAGCAGAAAGTGATCGTTTATGATTTTGAACATGATGAATATCCGGTGATTTATGGCTTTGATGCAGAAGTACCGGTGCGGATCTGGGATGGAGAAGCAAAGATTGATTTTGCGGAAGTCTATAACCATATTAAATTTCTTTACGAACGGGAGAGTCAGGATGAATAAGACCGGAAAGATAAAAGGATTATGCATGATCGGTGTGCTTTCGATCGTTGTCTGCACAGCAGGCTGTTCGGATCTGGAGCAGCTCCTGGAGGAGAACAGCAGCGCACAGGTCCAGTCCGCCGCTACGCTGGCGGAAGTGCCTGAATACAGCGGAGACCCCTATGTGGAGATCAATGACAACCAGCCGGAGTTTGAGGATTATGAACTGACGACGGAGGCCTTTGAGGAATACAGCGAGCTTGATGAACTTGGGCGCTGCGGTACGGCGGAAGCCTGTGTGGGCGAGGAGACCATGCCTACAGAAGAGCGCGGGAATATCAGCTCCGTGAAACCAACCGGCTGGAAGAATAAGGATTATGACAATGTGGACGGCGGCCGGCTCTATAACCGGTGCCATCTGATCGGGTTTCAGCTCACCGGGGAGAATGCCAATGAGAAGAACCTGATCACGGGCACGCGGTATATGAATACAGAAGGGATGCTGCCCTTTGAAAATATGGTCGCGGATTATGTACATGAGACGGATAACCATGTGCTGTACCGGGTGACGCCCATATTTGACGGGGATGACCTGGTCGCTTCAGGCGTGCAGATGGAGGCGGAATCGGTTGAAGATGACGGCGCGGGCGTCTGCTTTAATGTCTATGTCTACAACGTCCAGCCGCAGATCACGATCAATTATGCGACCGGCGACAACTGGGAAAGCGATACAGTGGAAAGTGATAAAGACCTGTCAGAATATGATGAGACCGACCGGCTGGAAGATCCGGAGGGAAGCTGGGCGGAAGAGGAGCAGACCTATATCCTGAATGTGAATTCACATAAGTTCCATCTTCCGGAATGCTCCGGTGCGAAGGATATGAAAGAACAGAATAAGAGAGAATTTACAGGCACAAGGTCGGAACTGATCGAAGAAGGCTATGAGCCGTGCGGAAGCTGCAATCCGTAAAATGAAGACGGGAGGGTGAGGCATCGATGGAAAAATACAGGAGGATATTTGTGATCGTCATGGATTCGCTGGGCGTGGGCGCAATGGATGACTCCCCGGAATTCGGGGATACCGGAGTGAACACACTGGGGCATATCGCGCAGTCAGTGGAGACATTGCACATGCCCAATCTCCGGAAAATGGGAATGGCCAATCTTACGCCTCTTAAGTGTGTGGAGCCGGTGGAAAATACGCTCGGGCATTATGGGAAGCTCCGGGAGAAGAGCAAAGGCAAGGATACCATGACCGGTCACTGGGAGATGATGGGTTTGGAAGTCACAAAGCCGTTTAAGACATTTACAGAGACCGGGTTCCCGCCGGAGCTGATCGCGGAACTGGAGCGGCGGACCGGACACAAGGTGATCGGAAACAAGAGTGCCAGCGGCACGGAGATCCTGGAAGAGCTGGGCGAAGAGGAGATCGCTACGGGACACATGATCGTCTATACGTCGGCGGACTCTGTGCTCCAGATCTGCGGAAATGAGGAGACTTTCGGACTGGATGAGCTGTACCGCTGCTGCGAGATCGCCCGGGAGATCACGATGAAAGACGAATGGCGCGTGGGCCGGGTCATCGCCCGCCCCTATGTGGGGAAGAAAAAAGGCGAATTTAAGCGGACCAGCAACCGGCACGACTATGCGCTGAAACCGTTCGGGCCAACGGCGCTCAATGCGCTGAAAGATGCGGGGTATGATGTGATCTCTGTGGGAAAGATCAAAGACATATTCGACGGGGAAGGGATCACAGAAGCGTATAAATCAAAAAGCTCTGTCCATGGCATGGAGCAGACCATCGGACTGGCCGGGAAAGATTTTCACGGGCTGTGCTTTGTCAATCTGGTGGATTTTGATGCTCTCTGGGGACACCGGAGAAATCCGCAGGGCTATGCGGCGGAGATCGAACGCTTTGACGTGAAGCTGGGAGAACTGCTTCCTCTCCTGCAAGAAGAGGATCTGCTGATCATCACGGCGGATCACGGAAACGACCCGACTTACACGGGAACAGACCATACACGGGAGAAAGTGCCGTTTCTGGCATATTCACCGTCCATGAAGGATGGAGGAGAACTTCCCGAAGCAGATACATTTGCGGTGATCGGCGCGACCGTGGCGGATAACTTCGGGGTGAAGATGCCGGAAGGGACGATCGGGGAGTCGTGGCTCGGGAAACTGATATAGGGAGAAATGCAGATGAAAGGAAGGCTTCCGCCTTTATGGGCGGTGAGTCTTCCTCCGCATAATGCAACAGAACAATGATTTCTTGTAATACTGATAAAAATATGATAGACTCATTTTATCTTAAGAGGCAGGCTAATCGCCACATCTTATGCCGCCAGAGATTCTGGTAGTTCTTTGCCTCATCAATCCAGAGGCGAAAATCAACCGCTTGTAACTTACAGTGACATCCGATATAATGGAGAAAGGAAAAAGCCTATGAAAAATGAACTTGCCGGGGATATTGCTCTGGCAAAAGGAAAAACTCAGTATGATACATACTGTAAACGGATCCTGGCCAACAAAATTATTCTTGCATGGATATTGAAATATGCGGCAGAAGAATTTGCGGATATGGATATCGGTCAGATCAAGGAATGAGATTCAGTGCCGGGCGAAGGAGAATTGTATTATGATATCAGGTTTTCCGTATATTATGCCCGACAGAAACAACGAATTAAGCTGATCATTAATGTGGAGGCTCAGAAAGAATTCAACCCCGGATATTCGATTATTACAAGAGGAATATTTTACGGGGCACGAATGATCTCAGCACAGAAGGGAATCGAATTTGCCGGCAGAGATTATGATAATATCCGCAAGGTGTACAGTATATGGATCTGTATGAATGCACCGGATTATATCGGGAATGCTATATCGTTTTATAATTTTCAAAAACGTGATGCTATCCCGGGGATCCCGGATGCAAAAGAAGCTTATGATAAAATCTCCGTTGTCATGATCTGTTTAAATGCAAAGTCGGAGAAAGGCAATCGTTTGACAAAGATGCTTGGGATACTTTTGTCTCCACGGCTTGAAACTCAGGCAAAAATACATCAGTTGGAACATGAATTTGACATACCGATGGAAAATGATATGGGAGAGGAGTTGAACCAAATGTGTAATCTGAGTGATTATGTGGAGGAACTTGGGATTGAAAAAGGAATAGAAAAAGGAATAGAAAAACATCTGAGCCAGCAGGTAAAGAAGAAGCTTGCCAAAGGCAGATCCGTTGAAGAAATCGCCGATGAGCTGGAAGAAGATGAAGCAACTATTCGAAGGATACTAAAAAATATAGAATGACTCTGATTTTAGGAAAACGGAATATTTTTATATACGAAAAGAGACAAAAAGAGAGAAAAAATCTTGACAAATGATGTATCTCTCAGTATACTATACAAGTGGCTTGCGAAAGCAGGCCACGGTACAGGGGATTGGTCAAATGGTATGATAGGGGTCTCCAAAACCTTTGGTGGGAGTTCGATTCTCTCATCCCCTGCTCATAAAGAGCCAGAATTGCTTGAAAGATAAGCGTTTCTGGCTCTTTTGTTTTATCCGGAAGATCAAAAGGTATCAAACAGGGTATCAATCCCTGTGATGCTCCGGTATGCACTTCGGACATCCGTTCCGGGTGATCCCGAGGACCGATGCGAAAAGCACGGCTTCTGCATAGGTATCGCAGCTGAAGATATCGTCCGGACGGATCCTGTCGATCCTGCATTCCGGCGTCTCCCGGTCCAGATCGTGGATCTCTCCGGTTGCTTTATTTAATATAAACTGTCTGCCGTTAAACGGCGGTTCATTTCTTCGCATATAAATCGCTCCTTTCAATCCCGTTTATTATACCGTTTTGTTGTGTTCCGGTCAAATAAGTGTTAAAATATTCTCGTGTTTTAAGGAGGATTATAACTATGGCTGATTATGTGATAACCACAGATTCCAATTCAGACGTGCTGCCGGAATTTATCAGGGAAAATGATCTGACGATCATCCCGCAGTACTATTCATTCGGCGATACCGTATACGGGGATGAACTGAATATGCCGCCACACGAGTTTTATGAGACCATGAGGAACGGGGAACTGCCGAAGTCCCAGGCGAACAATCCGGCGGTGATCCGGGAGCGGTTTGAGAAGATCCTGAAAGAAGGAAAGGACATTCTTCATATCGCCTTCTCCAGTGCGCTCAGCGGAAGCTGCAATAATGTTGTTGTTACGGCAAATGAACTGCTGGAGGATTATCCGGACCGGAAGATCAGGGTGTTCGACTCCCTGAACGCGTCTCTTGGAGAGGGTGTATCCGTTTACCGGGCGGTGGAGCTCTGGAAAGCCGGAAAGAGCATGGATGAGGTATATGATATCCTGACGGAAGAGCGGGATCATATCAATGTATCTTTCACGGTGAATGACCTGAATCATCTGCAGAGGGGCGGACGTGTGTCGAAGACGACGGCGGTTGTCGGAAGCCTGGTCAACATCAAGCCGATCCTGAAAGTGACGGCGGAAGGGGAACTGAAGTCAGACGGGACAGTGAGAGGACGCAAAAAGTCTCTGAAGACGCTTGTCTCCAGAATGGAGGCGACGCTGGATCTGGAACATTACGGGAAAGACCGGATGGTTGCCGTGCTCCACGGCGACTGCATTGACGAGGCGAAGAATGTTGCAGATATGGTGAAAGAACTCGGATTTACAAATGTGATCATCAACGACGTGAGCCCGAGCATCGGAACCCATGCAGGTCCGGGCGTTGTGGGACTTGTTCATTACGGACAAAAGCGATAAAAGAATACCAAAGATAAAATAAGGATGCGGCTTTTGGGCCGCATCCTTTCGTTTGCCTTACAGCAGACCGAAGTCTGTCATTGCTTTTCTTAATACTTCTTTGTGTGCGTCTTCCATCTCGGTCAGCGGAGCTCTTAACGGACCGACTTCTTTGCCCATCATGTTCATGGCTGCTTTGACCGGGATCGGGTTTACTTCGCAGAAGAGGGCATTTACCAGCGGGATCGCATCCAGCTGCATTTTCGCGCTTCCTTCTACGTCGCCGGACAGGAATTTGTATACCATGTCGTGAACATATGCCGGAGCGATATTGGAAAGGACGGAGATCACGCCGATCCCTCCGAGGGAGAGGAGCGGTACGACCTGGTCGTCGTTTCCGGAGTAAAGGTCGATGTTGCCGTCGCACAGATGCATGATCTCAGCGACGGTTCCGATGTTGCCGGAAGCCTCTTTCACGCCGACGATGTTGTCTACATTTTTTACCAGTGTGGCCAGTGTCTGCGGCTGGATCGAGCAGCCGGTGCGGCTCGGTACGTTGTAGAGGATCGCCGGGATGCTGACGGAGTTGCAGATCTGGGTGTAATGGGCGATCAGACCGTTCTGGGTCGCTTTATTGTAGTAGGGAGTTACGAGAAGCAGGCCGTCGGCGCCGTCCTTTTCCGCCTCTGTTGAGAGCTGCATCGCGGTGCGTGTGCAGTTGGAGCCGGTTCCGGCGATGACGGGAATACGGTGTTTCACCCTCTCTACGGTAAAGCGGATCGCCTCGCTGTGCTCAGCTTCTGTCATGGTTGCCGATTCGCCTGTGGTGCCGCAGATGATGATCGCATCTGTGCCGCCGGCGATCTGTTCCTCCAGGATCTCATCCAGTTTGTCGTAATTGACTTCCAGATTTTCTTTCATCGGGGTAACGATCGCTACGCCTGCGCCTTTAAAAATTGCCATTCTAATTTCCTCCTCTTGATTCTGTTTACATTACCAGTGACGGACCGGGCAGTTCCGGACTGTCACAATAAAAGAAACGGCAAGATGCGCCGTCTCTTAATATACATCTGTATATCAGATAGCTCTCCATCCTGCGATGACAGTCATGCCGCTTTTTGCGTCATGCCCAAGGACAAGTCTTCAGGCGGCTCATCCTTTCGGCATATTTCCCTTTCCGCTGAGTTCATCTGCCCCTGCGGCATCCGTCAGCGTACTGTTGAAATATGCAACCTCTATCCTGCGTTTCTGTATTTACAGAAATCATAACACCGCCATGCGCGGGTGTCAACTGTTTTACCGGAAGCATCCCAAGGATTACAGAAAATCCGGTTATTGTATGAAGCGGATGAGCCGTTTCCGGATCATCAGTGCAAGGGCGATCTTCAGAAGGTCCGGGATGATAAAGGGGACCACGCACATGGAAACGGCGCTCCACAGTCCGACGGGCCCGGATCCCTGTGCATATACGGCCATGAACCACGCCGTTCCCAGAGCATAGCATCCGGCCAGCCCGAGGATCATGGAGAGGGCGGCGGTCCGGACGCTCCGTACGAAGACCGATTCCGCCGCCCAGGCGACCAGTCCGGCCAGGATCCATCCGAGCATGTATCCGCCGGTGCTGCCAAAGAGGATCCCGGGGCCTGATGTGCCGCCGGAAAATACGGGAAGGCCGATCGCGCCAAGCAGCAGGTATATGCAAATGGCGGCTGTTCCTTTCTTCCCGCCCAGGATGCCCGTGGCGGCGAATACGCCGAAGGTCTGCATGGTGAAGGGCACCGCCGCCGGGATGGAGATCCATGCGCAGACGGCGATCAGGACGGCGAAGAGTGAAATGTATATCATTGTTTTTGTTCTGTGTGATGCAGTCTGCATTAGATTTTTACACTGAGCTCACCGGAAATGAGCGCCTCCTTTTCTCCGTTTTCATATTCCACGATCAGCCGGAAGTCATCGCCCAGGTCGAGGACTTTTGCCGTCCGGCTTCCATTTGCCGAGAAGACCTGCACGGTCCTGCCGATCACGAAGCAGCGTTCCCGGTAGCGGCTGTACAGAACGGCGTCCTGCGGGGCGTGGTAATATGACATAAAGCGGTTCAGGAATTCCGCCGCCAGACGGTTTTTCCCGTCGCTTACCGGTCCGTCAAATACGGCGCCGGCGATATCCCGTATATCATCAGGGAAACCGTCTTCAGGCGGCAGGGCGTTGATACCGATCCCCAGGACGGCATATTCCAGAAGCCCGTTTTCCACAGAAACAGAAGCCTCGGTGAGGATGCCCGCCGCTTTTTTTCCATTGACAAATATATCGTTCACCCATTTGATCAGCGCTTCTTTCCCGGATACGTCTTCAATGGCTTCACAGGCTGCAACTGCGGCCGTAGTGGTGAGCCGGGATGCGTCCTGTGCGCTGAGATCCGCCGGGCGGAGCAGCAGGCTCATGTAGATGCCTGTGCCGGCCGGGGAGTGGAAATGATGCCCGCGGCGGCCTCTTCCGGCGGTCTGCTGCAGGGCGATGGCCGTATATCCCTCAGGTTCGCCTGCGGCAGCCTGTTCCCGGACTTTCCGGTTGGTGGAGTCAAGGACGGGAAAAATCTCCGGCCGGATCATGGCGCAGTCCGGCGCCAGGTATCGGCATATCCCCTGTGCGGAGAGGATGTCGCTGTCTTCAGCAAGCCGGTATCCTCTGTTTGGCACGGCGTCGATGCGGTATCCGTCGTCCCGCAGGGTCTTCACCGCCTTCCAGACGGCGGTGCGGGAGACCGAGAGTGCTTCCGCGATCTCTTCTCCGGAAAAATAGCATCCTTTATTGTTTTCAAAAAGAATAAGCAGCTGTTCCTTTGTTTTCATTATATTCACCTCTGGCTTCATACGGTATCACATCCGAGGCTGAAATGTCAACCAAAACAATAAAACGGGTTGACGATTCGCCGGCATCGATCTGCCGGGGGCAGTTATTCTTTGACATTCGGGGCGGCGCATGTTAAAATTAATTAGCTATAGGTGTGAATGACAGAACTTGCATTTGCACTTTTTTTACGCAGTTCCATTTTCATATCAACCGGGCAGGATCAGAAAGGAGAGCAACTGTGATTACGATTGATAATTATGTAAAACCGGCGACGCTGGAGGAGGCGTACAAACTGAATCAGGCGCGCAGCAGCCGGGTGATGGGCGGCATGATGTGGATGCGGCTCGGGAAGGCGCATGTGAAGACACTGATCGATCTGTCGGGACTGGGCCTTGATGAGATCCATGATGAGGACAATGTGATCAAGATCGGCGCCATGTGCACGCTGCGCCAGGTGGAGGAATGTGAAGCGCTGAAAGAGTTTTTTGGCGACGGGATCGCGGAGAGCATCCGGCACATCGTGGGCGTGCAGTTCCGCAATCAGGCGACTATCGGCGGCAGCATTTACGGAAGGTTCGGATTCTCGGATGTACTGACGGCGTTCCTGGCGCTGGATACGTTTGTGGAGCTTTATGACGGCGGGATCGTCCGGCTGTCGGATTTTGTCAATCGTGCTCCGGACAAGGATATCCTGCTTTCGGTCATCGTCCGGAAGGGAAAACGGAGGTTCCGTTATGATTCCATCCGCCGGACAAAGACGGATTTTCCGGTGATCGCCTGCGCTGTGGTGACAGGGATCGTACACGGGCAGGAGACATGGTATTTCTCCGTCGGCGCACGGCCTATGAAAGCGGCGCTGATCGAGAAGAAATGGGAGATCCCGGCGGACGCGTCGGAAGAGATGATCGCGGATTATGCGAGACAGGTGGCATCGGAATTTACCTATGGATCGAACATGCGTGGAAGCGCGGAGTACAGGCTGCATCTGGCGGAAGTCCTGCTGCGGCGTGAGATGAGTTCGATCCTTGCGGAGGGCAGATGATATGGAGATCAGATTTATTTTAAATAAAAAACAGATCAGCATCGATGTGAAAGCGGACGCGGTCCTGATGGACGTGCTCCGGAGCCTGGGATGCAAGAGCATCAAGTGCGGGTGTGAGACGACCAACTGCGGCCTGTGCACTGTATGGATCAACGGAAAGTCCCGGCTGTCCTGTTCCGTGCTGGCGGCGTCCGTGGACGGATGTGAGATCACGACCCTGGAAGGCGTGGAGGAAGAGGCGGCGGAGTTCGGCCGGTTCCTCGCGGCGGAGGGCGGTGAGCAGTGCGGATTCTGCTCTCCGGGATTCATTATGAATGTACTGGCCATGAAGCGCGAATTACAGGATCCTGACCTGGATGAGATCAAAGAATATCTGGCCGGCAATCTGTGCCGGTGTACCGGATACATGAGCCAGCTGCGCGCTATACAGAAATATATGGCGGCTCAGAAAGAGAAGGAGGTGCAGGCATGAGCATGACAGGAGATCATACAGCAAAGAGCAGTGCGGAAGAGATGCGTATTGTAAACCATGCCGTGCCGAAAGTGGATTCGGAGGCACTGGTCACCGGAAAGGCGGTCTATACCAATGACCTGGCACCGGAGGACTGTCTGATCGTCAAGATCATCCGCAGCCCCCACGCCCATGCGCTGATCAAAGAGATCAATACAGAGCGGGCGAAGGCAGTGCCCGGGATCGAATGCATCCTGACATACAAGGACTGTCCGGACAAGCGGTTTACGATGGCGGGACAGACCTATCCCGAGCCCAGCCCCTATGACCGGCTGATCCTGGATCAGCGGATGCGTTTCGTCGGGGACGCCGCGGCGATCGTGGCGGGCACATCCGAGGAAGCCGTCCGTAAGGCGATGAAACTGGTAAAGATCAAATACGAGGTGCTGGAGCCGGTACTGGATTTCCGCAAGGCGAAGGACAATCCGGTCCTGGTCCATCCGGAGGAGAACTGGCGGAGCCTCTGCCCGGTGGGGGCGGACAATAAGCGCAACCTCTGCGCTCACGGCGTGAGCGAGGCCGGCGATATTGAAGCCGTGCTTGCCTCCTGTGAGCATGTGATCGACCGGGTCTACCATACGCAGGCGAACCAGCAGGCTATGATGGAGACATTCCGCACCTATACCTATCTGGACGCATACGGCAGGCTCAACGTGGTTTCATCCACCCAGGTGCCGTTCCATGTGCGGCGGATCCTGGCCAACGCCCTGGACATCCCGAAGAGCAAGGTGCGCGTGATCAAACCGCGCATCGGCGGAGGATTTGGCGCGAAACAGACGTCGGTGTCGGAAGTGTATCCGGCAGTTGTGACCTGGAAGACGGGCAAACCGGCCAAGATCCTGTTTACGAGAGAAGAATCCATGACCGCGTCCTCCCCGCGCCACGAGATGGAATTGCACGTGCGCGTCGGATCAGATAACGAGGGAAATATCCGCGGCATTGATCTATATACTTTATCAAATACCGGTGCGTTCGGAGAGCACGGACCGACGACGGTCGGGCTGTCCGGCCATAAGTCGATCCCGCTGTACGGAAGTCCGGAGGCGTTCCGTTTCACTTATGATGTGGTCTATACGAATGTCATGTCCTCCGGAGCCTACAGAGGCTACGGGGCGACACAGGGCATCTTTGCCGTAGAGTCGGCGGTCAACGAGCTGGCGAAGGAGCTGGGCATGGATCCGACGGTGCTCCGGGAGAAGAATCTGGTCCGCGAAGGACAGGTCATGCCGGCCTATTACAATGAGACAGCCAAAAGCTGTGCCCTTGACCGATGCCTTGCCCGTGCGAAGGAGATGATCGGCTGGGATGAGAAATATCCGTGCCGCGATATGGGCAATGGAAAGGTCCGCGGCGTCGGCGTGGCCATGGCCATGCAGGGGTCGGGGATCTCCAGCGTAGATACCGGTGCGGTCGCGATCAAGGTTAATGACGACGGCTTCTACAGTCTGATGGTCGGTGCGACAGACATGGGAACCGGCTGTGACACGATCCTGTCCCAGATGGCGGCGGAGTGTCTGGACTGCGATATGAAGGACATTATCGTGCATGGCGTGGATACGGATATCTCGCCTTATGACACAGGATCTTATGCGTCCAGTACGACCTATGTGACCGGTATGGCTGTGGTCCGCACCTGCGAGAAGCTGCGGGAGAAGATCTGCGAGCGCGGCGCGTACTATCTGGGCTGCCCGGTGGATGATGTGGAGTTTGACGGGGAAAAAGTGACGAACCTGAAGAACGGCGAATCCATTTCCCGTAAAGATATCGGCAACAAAGTCATGTGCTTTAACAATGAGGCGCTGTCCGCCAGCGAGGCATTTTCCTCGCCCACCTCACCGCCGCCGTTCATGGCCGGCATCGCCGAGGTGGAGATCGACAAAGAGACCGGTGTGGTAGAGATGGTAGATTATGCGGCCGTGGTGGACTGCGGAACAGTGGTCAATCCGGCTCTTGCCCGGGTGCAGACCGAGGGCGGCATCGCCCAGGGTATCGGCATGGCGCTCTTTGAGGATATCGTATACAGCAAAAAAGGAAAGGATTACAGCAATTCCTTCATGCAGTACAAGATCCCCAGCCGGCTGGATGTTGGAAACATCCGGGTGGAATTCGAGAGCAGCTATGAACCTACCGGGCCGTTTGGCGCCAAATCCATCGGTGAGATCGTGATCAATACGCCGTCGCCGGCGATCATCAATGCGATCCAGAACGCGGTGGGCGTGACGATCCGGGAGCTCCCGGCAACGGCGGAAAAAGTGTACCGCGGGATGCATGAACTGAAGAATTAAATCTGATACAGAAAAAATAAGCGGGAACGGTGTTTTCACATCGTTCCCGCTTTGTCGAAGAATGCAAGGTCGGTCGGATATACATAGCTGTCGCCGATATCTTTTAACAGAACTACATTCAGGTGTCCGTTGAGATTTTTTTTGTCAAGGGCGATCGCACCGGTCAGGTCATCCGCGTGCAGACCGCATGAATCCGGAAGACCGTATATTTTCAGGGCGTTCCGGATTATCTCTGCGCAGCCCGGGGCAGTAAGCCCCTTTTCTTCGGCGATCTTTGTGATCCGGTACATGCCGATCCCGACGGCTTCGCCGTGGCTTTCCCGCTCATAGTGATAATACTGCTCGATCGTATGTGCCAGCGTATGCCCGAAGTTCAGGAGCATCCGCTCACCGGTGTCGAACTGGTCCGCCTCGACCACGATCCGCTTGATGTCCACGCATCGGGCGATCACACCGGTCAGCTCGCTTTTCAGGTCGTCAAAAGACGTGTGGGAGCAGAGAAGGTCGAACAGTCCGGCGTCTTTGATGCAGCCGTACTTGATCACCTCGCCCATCCCGTCTTTAATAAAATGCTCCGGCAGCGTATCCAGAACTTCCGGATCAATGAGCACAAGTTTCGGCTGAAAGAAAGCGCCGACCAGGTTCTTTCCCTGGGGAAGGTCCACCGCAACCTTACCGCCCACGGATGAGTCCACCTGGGCGAGAAGAGAAGTGGGGATCTGTACGAACTTTACTCCCCTGAGATAGCTGGATGCGGCAAATCCGGCCAGATCGCCGATCACTCCGCCGCCGAGTGCGATCACAAGGTCGCTCCGGGTCAGCTTCGCATTTAATAAAGCTTCATAAATTTTCGGTAAAGACTGAAAACTCTTCGTAGGCTCCCCGTGGGGCAGGACAAGCGAATGACATTCATAATCATTCAGAGAAGCTTTTACTTTCTCCCCATACAGCGGAAACACGCGGTCATCAGAGATGATCATAATTTTTCGGCCGGAAAATACCTGAGAAATATAGTCGCCGGCATGTGAGAGAATACCGTTTTCAATATAAATGGGATATGAATTTTCGCCTAAATTAACTGACAATTGCATGAGAATTTTCTCCTTTAGAAACAATAAATTTAAAAAGGGACAGGGCAATCTTGAATTGGGGACGTAGTAAAATTCAATTTTACTACGTCCCCAATTCAATTAAAGAAATTTTCCGACTACTTCTGCGATCTGTTTTACCTGTGCGATCAGGTCTGCGTATTTTTCGGGCTTCAGTGACTGTGCGCCGTCGCACAGTGCGCATTCCGGGTTGTTGTGCACTTCGATCATCAGGCCGTCTGCGCCGGCAGCCACGGCTGCTTTTGCCATCGGCTCTACGAGCCACCATTTTCCGCCGGCATGGCTCGGATCCACGACTACCGGGAGATGGGTCTTTTTGCGGAGCACCGGGATGCTCTGCAGGTCAAGGGTGTTCCTGGTGAATGTTTCGAATGTACGGATCCCTCGCTCGCAGAGGATGACGTTCTCGTTTCCGGATGCCATGATGTACTCTGCGGACATGATCCATTCTTCGTAGGTTGCATTCAGGCCGCGTTTTAACAGGATCGGCCGGTCGATCTGACCCAGCTGTTTGAGCAGGTCGAAGTTTTGCATGTTGCGGGCGCCGATCTGGATCAGGTCTACTTTCTCGTTGAAGACGTCCAGGTACTGCGGGGACATGAGCTCGGTCACGATGGGCAGTCCGGTTTCTTCTTTGACTGCGCACAGGATGTCCAGGCCTTCCAGTCCCAGTCCCTGGAAGGAGTACGGGCTGGTGCGAGGTTTGAATGCGCCGCCGCGGAGCATGGTGGCTCCGGCCGCCTTGACGGCTTTCGCCACTTCCAGCACCTGCTCGTAGGATTCGACGGAGCAGGGGCCGGCAATGAGGCCCATATGGCCGCCGCCGAATTTGACGCCGGACGCCTCGATGACGGAGTCTTCCGGATGGAATGCACGGTTAGCCAGTTTGTATGGTTCCTGTACATGCATGACTTTGTCAACGGAGCTGTCCACCTCGAAGAGACGGGGGTCGATCAGTGTGGTGTCGCCGATGCATCCGATGATGGTCATCTCGGTTCCGCGTACGACATGGGTGTCCAGTCCGCGGTTCTTTACCAGGTTCTCGACCCGGTTTATATTTTCTTCAGTGGTATGTGGTTTTAATACGATAATCATCCTTGCTTTTCCTCCGGTTTCATTTATAATAAAAAAGTATTTCAGTGGAAATACATCGAACTTCGCGCTGTAAAATTTTAGCTGTTTAAAGTGCGAAACCATTAGTATCATAAATCAAAGGAAAGTGAATGTCAATATGAAAATTATTAAACAGATCGGGATCGTCTTTTCTGTGTGCTGGCTCAGCGTGCTGGCGGAGAAGATCCTGCCTTTTGCCTTCCCGGCCAGTGTGATCGGTATGATCCTGCTTTTTATCTGCCTGCTGTCCGGCGCGCTGAAGATCGAGCATATCCAGGAGAAATCGGATTTCCTTCTGGAAAATATGGCGTTCTTCTTCATCCCGGCCGGGGTGAGCATTATCAATTATTTTGACGTGCTGAAAAGCACCTGGCTTCAGCTCATCGTCATCTGTGTGGTCTCTACGGTCGTTACATTTGCCGTGACGGCCTGGAGCGTGCGGCTGACCGTGAGGCTTCTGACCGGACGCAGAGAGAAAGGAGGGAAAAGGGAAGATGAGTGAAATATTTGAATCCCCATACTTTGGGGTGGCGCTCAGCGTCATCGCCTTCTGGATCGGGGTGAAACTGAACCGGAAGCTGAAGACCCCGGTGTGCAATCCGCTGATCATCGCCATTGTGCTTGTGTCCGCGGTCCTTCTGATCTTCCGGATCCCTTATGAATCCTATAATCAGGGCGGGGAGATCATCAATATGTTCCTGGCTCCGGCTACGGCCTGCCTGGCGGTGGCGGTATATACGAAGCTTCAGATCCTGAAAGAATACGCCCTGCCCATCCTCGTCGGCTGTGCGGCAGGCTCGGCGGCGTCCATGGGGAGCGTATATCTGCTGTGCCGGCTCTTCGGGCTGGATGAGAGCCTGACGGTCTCTCTGATCCCCAAGTCCGTAACCACACCCATCGCGGTCAGCATCGCGGAACCGGCGGGCGGCATGGTGCCGATCACGGTGGTGGCGGTGATCTTCACAGGGATCCTGGGCGGGATCTTCGCCCCGCTTCTGATCCGGCTTTTCCGGGTGTCGGATCCGGTCGCTGCGGGTCTTGCCATCGGCGCATCCAGCCATGCGGTGGGCACGTCGAAGGCCATCGAGCTCGGCGAGGTGGAAGGCGCCATGAGCGGGCTGGCCATCGGGATCTGCGGGATCATCACGGTGCTGTTTTCCATGATCGTGTTGTAGTGAAGAGACAAAAGAAGGAATGAACTGAGATGAAGAAAGATACATCTAATACAATAAAACGGGCGCAGCGCTTCCCGGTCATCCTGATCGGGGAGGGACTGCTGGTGGGCGCGGTATCCGGCCTGGTGGTCATGTTCTACCGGATCGCGCTTACATATGCCGGGGAATGGCTGAATGAGATCCTTGCTTTTATAAAAGGACATCCGCTCCGGATCCTCGTCTGGTTCGCGGTGCTCATCCTATTGGCCCTGATCGTGGGGCGGCTGGTAAAATGGGAGCCGATGATCTCCGGAAGCGGCATCCCCCAGGTGGAGGGCGAAGTCCTTGGTAAATTAAAAGAAGACTGGAAACGGGTGCTGCCGGCCAAATTCATCGGTGGCTTCCTCTGCCTCTTCGGCGGCCTGTCCCTCGGGCGGGAAGGCCCGTCGATCCAGCTGGGCGCCATGGGCGGCCAGGGCGTCTCCCGTCTCCTTGACCGGGGAAAGACAGAAGAACGCTATCTCATGACCTGCGGGGCCAGTGCGGGACTGGCGGCGGCCTTTCATGCGCCGCTGGCGGGCATGATGTTCGCCCTGGAGGAGATCCATAAAGGATTCTCTGTCAGCCTGCTCGTCTCCGTGATGACGGCCTCTGTGACGGCGGATTATATCTGTTCACACATCATGGGGATCGACCCGGTCTTTCAGTTTGAACTGGACCGGTTCCTGCCCCAGGAACTGTACTGGACGCTGCTTCTTCTGGGCGTGCTGCTGGGCCTGATGGGGGCGTTATATAATAAGGTAATGACGAAAGCCCAGGATCTCTATAAGAAACCGGAGTTTTTAAATGAGACCTCCAGGCTGGTGATCGCGTTCCTGGCGGCCGGGGTGCTGGGGCTTCTGATGCCGTCGGTCCTGGGAAGCGGCAGCAATCTTATCGTTTCCCTGACAGACGGGGAAATGGTCCTTACGCTGGTCCTTCTGACGTTTGTAGTCAAATTTCTTTTTTCAGCGGTCAGCTTCGGATCGGGCGCGCCGGGCGGCATTTTCTTCCCGCTGCTGATCCTGGGCGCCCTGATCGGCGGGGCGTTTGCCATGGTCGGGGTGGAGTTCTTCGGGATGGATCCGGGCTATATCAATAATTTCGTGCTGCTCTCCATGGCGGGCTTCTTCACCGCCATCGTGCGGGCGCCGATCACCGGGATCATCCTGCTCTTCGAGATGTCCGGTTCGGTGAGCCAGATGCTTTCCCTGGCTATCGTATCGGTTGTGGCATATATTACGGCCACCCTTGTGAAATCCGAACCGATCTATGAGAGTCTGCTGAACCGGCTGATCGCCGGACAGGAGAAGGCGTCCGGGACCGGAAAAGCAGAAAATGCCGGCCGGAAAACGTCTGGAAGCGCAGGCGGGCAGAAGGTCTTAAGCGAGTTCGTGATCATGAGCGGCTCCGTCCTGGAAGACCGGACGGTCATGGAGATCCACTGGCCGAAGAACTGCCTTCTGGTGGCCCTGGAACGGGACGGGAAAGAGATCATCCCCCGGGGGAAGACGAGGCTCATGGCAGGCGACCGGCTCACTGTTATGACGGATGAGCGGGATGCGGGATATATACATGACAAATTGGAAAACTTATGTTATACTTCATTTTAGCAGAGATTTCAAAGGAGTTTACTATATGAAAAGAGTACTACTGAAGCTGAGCGGGGAAGCCCTCGCGGGAGACAAGAAGACAGGATTTGACGAGGCGACATGCATCGGCGTTGCAGAGCAGGTGAAGAAGCTGGTGGACGACGGGATCCAGGTGGCCATCGTGACCGGAGGCGGCAACTTCTGGAGAGGCCGCACAAGCGAGACCATTGACCGGACGAAAGCGGACCAGATCGGCATGCTTGCGACCGTGATGAACTGCATCTATGTATCGGATATTTTCAGACATGTGGGCATGAAGACGGAAGTATTCACCCCGTTTGTGTGCGGTGCATTTACATCCCTCTTTTCAAAAGACGCGGCCGTGGCGGCGCTGGAAGAAGGAAAGGTGATCTTCTTCGCGGGCGGCACGGGGCATCCGTATTTTTCAACGGACACAGGCGCAGTCTTAAGAGCCATCGAGATCGAGGCGGACGCCATGCTTCTGGCGAAAGCCATCGACGGCATCTATGACAGCGATCCGAAGGTGAATCCGGCGGCAGTCAAGTATGATGAGGTTTCCATCCAGGAAGTGATCGATAAGAAGCTGGCCGCAGTGGACCTGACGGCATCCATTCTCTGCCTGGAGAACAAGATGCCGATGCTCGTATTCGGGCTCAATGAAGAGAACAGCATCGTAGAGACGATGAGCGGTCATTTTACCGGAACAAAAGTAACAGTATAGGAGGATTTCAGAATGAACGAGAAAGTGACAGCATATGACGCAAAGATGACGAAGACCATCAACAACCTGGACAGCGAGCTGGTGACGATCCGCGCAGGACGCGCCAATCCGCATGTGCTGGACAAGCTGTATGTGGATTATTACGGGGCGCCGACGCCGATCCAGCAGGTGGCGAATGTATCTGTCCCGGAGGCCAGGATGATCCAGATCCAGCCGTGGGAGAAGAGCATGCTCAAAGCGATCGAGAAAGCGATCCTCACATCCGATATCGGCATCAATCCGACCAATGACGGTTCATCCATCCGCCTTGTATTCCCGGAGCTTACTGAGGAGCGCAGAAAAGAGCTTGCCAAAGAAGTGAAGAAAAAAGGCGAGGCTGCCAAGGTGGCTGTCCGCAATATCCGCCGGGACGGCAATGTTGCTTTCAAGAAGCTGAAAGGAACGGAGATTTCCGAGGACGGCATCAAGGATCTGGAAGACGAACTTCAGAAGATCACAGATAAATATATCGAGAAGATCGACAAAATGGTCGATGCGAAATCAAAAGAGATCATGACAGTATAAGGAGAAGGGGGCTTGGATATGTAAGCCCCCTTTCCAGTGCCGCCCCGGCCGGGCCGGGGCGATCAGAGAATGAGAGGAAATGCGATGAAAGTACCACAGCATATAGCGATCATATTGGACGGAAACGGACGCTGGGCGAAGGCAAAGGGGATGCCCCGGAATTACGGGCATGCCCAGGGCAGCAAGAACGTGGAGCGGATCTGTGAGGAAGCCTGGCGCATGGGCATCAAATACCTGACGGTCTATGCTTTTTCCACTGAGAACTGGAACCGCCCGGACAGCGAAGTGGCGGCGCTCATGAAGCTGCTGCGCAACTATATGAAGACCTGTCTGAAGACGGCGGCGAAAAATGATATGAAGATCCGCGTGATCGGAGATATCGAACCGCTGGACGACGACATTAAGAACCGGATCCGGGAACTGGAGGAGGCGACGGTCAACAACGGCGGACTGAATTTCACCATCGCCCTCAATTACGGAAGCCGGGACGAGATCACCCGGGCGGCCAAGAAGCTGGCCGCGGACTGCGCGGCGGGGAAAGTAAGCGCGGAAGAGATCAATGAAGACCTGTTCCAGTCCTATCTGGATACACATGATATCCCGGATCCGGATCTTATGATCCGGACCAGCGGCGAGCAGCGGCTTTCCAATTATCTGCTCTGGCAGCTGGCCTATTCGGAATTCTATTTTACAGATGTGCCATGGCCGGATTTCACAAAGGAAGAACTGGTCAGAGCGATCGAAGAGTACAACCACAGACACCGGAGATTCGGGGGAGTAGAGGAGGCGTAAAAGATGTTCGTAACACGTTTGCTGAGCGGGATCCTTCTGATGGTGATCGCCCTTGTCACACTGATCACCGGGGGAAACCTGCTGTTCTTTGTACTGCTGCTCATCAGCCTGATCGGCATGACGGAGCTTTACAAAGTATTCGGGATCGAGAAAAAACCGCCGGGGATCATCGGATATATCGCCGCGGCGGCCTACTACGGCCTTCTGTATTTTGAGGCGCAGCTCCCGGGCGATAAGCTGAACTGGTTCATGCTGCTTTTTATGGCGCTGCTCATCTGCGAGATGGCCTCCCTTGTTTTTGCCTATCCGAAATACAATACCCAGCAGATCTTTGCCGCATTTTTCGGTGTGCTCTATGTGGCGGTGATGCTCTCCTTTATCTACCGGACAAGGCTTCTGGACGGCGGCGTATTCACCGTGTGGCTGGTGTTCGTATGCTCCTGGGGATGCGACACATGCGCCTACTGTGTGGGCAAACTGATCGGGAAGCATAAGATGGCGCCGGTCTTGAGCCCGAAGAAATCCGTGGAAGGCGGGATCGGCGGGATCCTGGGTGCAGCCCTCATCGGTGCGCTCTACGCCCTGGCCATCAACCACTGGGGAAATGCAGAAGCGGATGTGCTGACCTATGTGATCATCGGCGCCGCGGGCGGTGTGATCTCCCAGATCGGAGACCTGGCTGCATCAGCTATCAAGCGGTACCATAACATTAAAGATTACGGGAAACTGATCCCCGGACACGGGGGGATCCTGGACCGGTTTGACAGTGTCATTTTCACTGCGCCGATCATATATTATCTTGCAGTTTTACTGTAGTGGATATAAAGAAAAGAGGAGTATGTTCGAATGAAAAAAATAGCCATTCTGGGTTCTACCGGTTCGATCGGCACCCAGACGCTGGAGATCGTAAGGACCAATAAGGATATCGAAGTGACTGCGCTGGCGGCCGGCCGCAATATCGATCTGCTGGAACGGCAGATCCGGGAATTCAGACCGAAGCTTGCGGCAGTGTGGAGCGAAGACCTCGCGGCGGAGCTTAAAACGCGCGTAAAGGATCTGCCGGTGGAAGTCCTCTCCGGGATGGACGGACTTCTGGCAGTGGCGGCGGAAAAAGATTCAGAGATCCTGGTCACGGCCATTGTGGGGATGATCGGCATCCGGCCGACCATCGAGGCCATCCGGGCGGGCAAGGACATCGCCCTGGCCAATAAAGAGACGCTGGTCACGGCGGGGCATATTATCATGCCTCTTGCGGAACAATATCACGTATCCATCCTTCCGGTGGACAGTGAACACAGCGCCATCTTTCAGTCTCTCCAGGGCGGACAGGAGAAAGCGCTCCACAAGATCCTGCTGACGGCTTCCGGCGGGCCTTTCCGGGGGAAGAAGCGGGAAGAACTGGCGCATATCCAGGTGGAGGATGCGCTGAAGCACCCGAACTGGGCCATGGGCCGGAAGATCACCATCGATTCTTCCACTATGGTGAATAAAGGACTGGAAGTGATCGAGGCCAAGTGGCTCTTCGGCGTGACGGTGGATCAGATCCAGGTGGTCGTCCAGCCCCAGAGTATCATCCATTCCATGGTGGAGTACGAGGACGGCGCGGTGATCGCACAGCTCGGTACGCCGGACATGAAACTGCCGATCCAGTACGCGCTGTACTATCCGGAGCGCCGGTATCTGCCGGGTGAACGGCTGGATTTCGGGACGCTTACGCAGATCACATTCGAGAAGCCGGACATGGAGACATTCTACGGTCTGAAGCTTGCCATTGAGGCGGGACGGACCGGCGGTTCCCTGCCGACAGTGTTCAATGCCGCCAATGAGAAGGCGGTGGCCCTCTTCCTGGACCGGAAGATCCGGTATCTCCAGATCCCGGAGATCATTCAGGCGTGTATGGAGAATCACCGGAATATTGCGGATCCGGATGTGGAAGAAATACTAAAGGCCGAGCAGGAGACATATGATTTTATTAAAAACAGGTGGTAACGTATGGGATTAATCATTGCGGTCTTTTTGATCGGATTTATCATATTTTTCCATGAGCTGGGGCACTTTGCCCTGGCCAAGGCAAACGGCATCCGGGTGGATGAGTTTTCCCTCGGTCTGGGGCCGACCCTGGTCGGAAAGAAGATCGGCGGCACGCTGTTCAGTCTGAAGCTTCTTCCTTTCGGCGGCGCCTGCATGATGGGCGAGGATGACGCCGACGATCAGTCAGAGGGAAGCTTTAACAGCAAGTCCGTGTGGGCCAGGATATCTGTGATCGCGGCGGGGCCGGTGTTCAACCTGATCCTTGCCTGGATCTTCTGTGTGATCCTGATCGGTGCGGCTGGGTACCGTACGGCGGAGATCTTCGATGTGCCGGCCGGGTATTCCGCACAGGAACAGGGCCTTGAGGCCGGCGACGTGATCACCGGGATCAATGGCAGGAGCGTGCATTTCTGGGATGACATCAGCCTCTACACACTGACTCATCCGGATGAAACGTCCTATGAGATCAGTTATGAGCGGGACGGTGAGACGTATACCGCGCAGCTGGAGCTGAGGAAGCTGGAAGGCGACGCATCGCCGATGCTCGGCGTTGTCGGGGGAGAGATGGTGTACCCCGGCATCCTGGGCTCCCTGGAGTACGGGTTCTATAAGCTCCAGTACTGGATGACCTACACCGTAGACAGTCTGCGCATGCTCGTGACCGGGCAGGTGGGGATCCAGGATATGTCAGGCCCGGTGGGAATGGCCGCTGTGGTGGACGAAGTATATGAGGCGGCGGCGCCGGCCGGATTTCTGGCGGTCGTATTAAGCCTGATGAATTTCAGCACCCTTGTGTCGGCAAACCTGGGCGTTATGAACCTGCTCCCGATCCCGGCCCTGGACGGCGGAAGGCTGATCTTCCTGCTGGTGGAGGCCGTGCGGCGCAAAAGAGTGCCGCCGGAGAAGGAAGGCATGGTCCATTTTGCGGGATTTGCGTTTCTCATGATCTTCATGGTCGTGGTCCTGTTCAATGATATTATTAAACTGTTCTAAACATTTTCCCCTGCATATATAATTAGACATACCAGATATATGCGGGGGATTATTTATATGGACGACATAAACGTAATGCAGGATCAGGAGACGGGGAAAGGGCGTCTTCAGATCAATGTCATCTCTGCCGCGGATTCCCGTCCGGTGGCGGATGCAAGGATCGCGGTTTCCTATACCGGGGTGCCGGAACAGACGCTGGAACAGGTCATTACGGACCGCTCGGGACAGAGTGAAGTGCTCACACTGGATGCACCGCCGGAAGCCTGGAGCCTGGACCCGGACAATGAGCGGCAGCCCTATTCGGAATATACGCTGAATATCAGCGCGCCGGGATACGAACCGGTGAGCATCGCAGGGGCGGAGATCCTGGCGGATGTGAAGGCGGTCCAGAATGTCCGGATGCGTCCGGACGACGGAGGCAGGGAAGAGGAGGAAGTGTTCGTCATCCCGGCCCACACGCTGTACGGGGATTATCCGCCCAAGATCGCGGAGGCGGAGATCAAGCCGGTGAATGAGTCGGGGGAGATCGTTTTAAGCCGGGTGGTGGTGCCGGAGTATATCGTGGTGCATGACGGTTCGCCCCGGGACAGTACGGCAAAAGATTATTATGTGAAGTACAAGGATTATATTAAAAATGTGGCGTCCAGCGAGATCTACGCCACCTGGCCGGCGGAGGCCATCCGGGCCAATGTGCTGGCGATCATGTCTTTTACGCTGAACCGGGTGTATACGGAATGGTACAGAAATATACGGTGATTCATGGTTGCAAAACATTTACTTTAAATGGGCTTGTTATTCGATTTACTGGTAAAACATCATACGAACTGGAATATCTATAATCAGGACAGGCAGACCATTTTCAAAATGAAAGACTGACTTAATTCAGCCATAGGCTCAATTACATAAAACACCGCTACATTTGTGATTTATTCAATCTCAATGTAGCGGTTATCATATCTGATGTTATCTATACATAGCAGAAATTCTAAATATCACGAATTCCATAATGCATCATATTTTTCATAATATTCTTCATAATGAAAATCATTGTAATTTTGTGGAAACAGAGAGTAACTGACAAAAGCAGGAGACTCTATATTACCTTTTCGACTTATAACATAATCAGCTGCATAAGCAAGTTCGGAAATAAATACTTGCTCTATTCTACAGCTTATCATCTGACACCATAACAATTCGATAAATTGTAAACAGTTATAAACATAATCAATATCTCTCGGATTGAGTTGTAAAGTCTTTTGCAAAGATACGATCAACGATCAAGCACCCATTTTCATCTTTGCTCAAACGCCGGCGCTAAGCAGCCGTGGGGAGGATTTCTGCCAGAACAATCTGTGCATTCCCGTTCGAAAGGCCGCTGTCAGCCATGACGTCACCAAGGTATGCGACTTCGCAGTCGCCTTCGGATAATCCATTTGGAACGGGGCTCGCCTTTGTAAAAAGAATATTATTGCCTGTATGTCCATTTTATTCCATATGATTCACATGAAAAAATCTCATTTTTGTGGTAGCATATCACCTGTAAATATAATAATAAAGGAGTAATAGAAAAATGACAAAAGAAGCAAGAAAATGGGCATTTAAAGAATCGATCGTGTGTGGTATTCCAACCATAATACTTACTGCGATTATTATGTATTTTTCTCTGAGCAGGGAATTCGCAGAAAATCCGCTGACACTGGCTGAATTCGGAGTCAAAATTGGTGGTACCGTTACCGTCACATCTTTAATCTGCTGTTTCCTTCAGTATCTGATCGTTGGCAAGACATTTAAAGCTCAGTTTGCCAAGAATGGGAAAAAGCTCCCTCCTATGGATAGCCGCGAAAAACAACTGATCTTCCCCCTGTGGGTACCTGCAAAATGGTGGGCATATGTGATCTTCACTTCTTTCTTTGCAGGGATGTTGATCGGCTCTGGCCTTCCATGTTTCTTGGCCAGCTGGGGCATCAATCCCGGCGGAATCGGTCGTCTGGGACATGCAATACTCTCTGGTGTAATCAATGGCCTTGGCACTTGGTATGCAGTATATCTGGCTCATATTTTCCTAGTACAGTTTTTCAATGAAAAAAACAACTAATAATCTGATTGCCCCCTTAAACACTGTACTTATCAACATATTCAAGGTAAGCGTTCAATAAAATAATGGATATCTTTTCACAAGGTATTCCGCTATGGGGCTGTCGCACGAGGAATGAAATTCCTCATACGTCATGCCCCTCTTTTCTCGCTTATTTCAGAAAAATATCCAGATGATCTGTCTGTTTGGCGTTTTGAACCTTTTAAATTTACGCGCTCTTCTTTAACACAAACGGATGTGTTCCGGTTTTCCGTTTTGGATTTTTTGATGCAGTTTCCTGATATTATGTGCAATTGCCAACAGAATACTTTGTGCTTCTACATTCGCTTCCCTCGATACCGGAATCTTCGAAAGCCTGTATCCTCTTTCAAATCACCAAAAATTCCCTCGGACTGGATACTCCTGTTCACCCGCAGTAGGATCCCTTCTTCGCTGGTAATCCTCTCCAGGTCTTCCTTTCGGTACTGGTTAAATTTCCGGGAAACATACAGATTCTTCGTCCTGTTTTCGAATGGAACTTTACTGTGATTCCATTCCTCCGGAACGTATGAATGGCATTCCCCTCCTCGGCTTTCATCTCTTCATTCCAGCAGCTGTACTTATCTTTGTCAAATACTCTTCCCGCTTTTTAAAGGTATAACCATTGAGCTCTTCCAGCTTTTCAGCAACTGCCTCTTTGGCATCGGCCAGGGAAAAGAATGTGTCATTCCGCAGCGCTGCCAGGATCCACGTAGACGCATAAGAGACACTGCCCTCGGCATGGCTCTTATCCTGCGGACGGTGAATGCGCGCAGGAACAATCGCAGTACCATAGTGATCGGCAAGCTCCGAATAGCTGCGGTTCAGGACTGTATCCAGACGGGTGTTTTTCAGCACACCGGTACGGAGATTGTCCGGGATTGTCAGCCTGGGGACGCCCCCGAAATACTCATAGGCATGTACATGGCAGAGCAGCCAGTTTTCAGACTTCATGTCACTGCAGAGTTCGGCATAAACATAGCAGCTGCAGGGAAGAACCCCTACAAAAAGGTATGCGGGAACCGTTTCCCCAGTAACAGGATCTTTGATCGGCAGTGTCCCGCCTGCCCAGTCCACTTCCATGGCATCTCCGGGCTTATGATGGATCCTCATCGTAGCTTTGGCTTTTTTTGCCCATACCCGGTAAATGTCACAAAACTGTGTATACTGGTATGGGACACGCCCGACATTGGAGCAATTGACCTGATATTCTTTCCAAAGCAATGTCAGGTTCACTTCTTTTTTCGCCAGTTCGCGATGAATCCAGGCACAGTCCGGTTCCAGATAAACATTTGCTTTTTCCTGTCGTTCCGGATAAAGCAGGACATAAAGCTGTGGATTTGTCACCTCCTCTCCAAGCGGCCACCGGATGCCTTTCTCATCCGCAAGCCGTTCTACTTCTCTTACGGTGTTGCGGGAGTTGTGCAGCGATCCGGCGATCTGAGTGATGTTGTGTCCAAGGCTCTGGAGCCTCAGGATTTCGCGATAATCTACCATGATCATCGTCCTCCTTAAATGATAGTCACACAAATGTGTGCCATCATCATTATAAGAATGACTTTGATCACCGACCATACCTCTCCGAGATCAGTGATCTGAATCTCCGTGAAAGGTGATCAGATTGACCGTGAAGGATGGTCAGTTTATCTGAAATATACAATACGATTTCATCTGAAGTTTCTAAATACCCGTCAAACAACAACTCTTTATATTTTTTAGGTACTAATTTAACAATGATATTACGATTGTTTTTATAAACTAGTTTACTTAGAAAGCAAAGTTTTGAACAGACTTTATAAAGTGTCATTTTATTAGAACATTCATTTTCTTTACCTGTTACTATATATTGTAGGAGTTCTTCACAGACACCGTAGTCTATTTCTCGTATATATTCAATGATAGTAGACTTTGTTGTTAAAATTTGTCCAGAATGTGGTAATTCCCTTTGATTCGACATTTCTATTTATATTATACTTTATATATTTGTTTTATTATAGGTGGCATGGTTAAGCATATGGAACAACCATTTTTCTCTTATAATTTTCTAATGCGTCAAACACTTTATGATATACTACCTGATTTGGATAATATCTATAATCGGCAAATATCGAAATTCCATTTTTATAAAAGTGTTCTAAGATAGCAGCGGCACAGCCAGAACTTCGGCTTTCACCATATTCACATTGGCAGATAATATCCATACCATCTCTTTTAGCACTATATATAAATTCTGCGACAGAATCTGCTTCTGGAAAGTAAGTCTCATATGTCAATCCAAATTCTGGAAGAACAGATAAATCTATATCATGAATTGCTACATGAACAACCCTATCGGTTTTTCCAGTGTAATCTACAGGCGTATGGATTACACTCTTACAACAGTCCACAGGGTCACAAAAACTAATAACGGCAACATTGTTCGGAAAGTTTGCACTTAATAATTGTTCAATAGCTTTCCTTGAATATATAGATACATTCATATCTTCTCACCCTCCACAATTTGTAAATACTTATAAATAGTAGGATATGATAAAGCACAGAGTCTAGCATATTCTCTTTTATTAATTTCTCCTTTTTCATACTTCGGTAAATGACGATAGAAAACGGCAGGAATGTCATCAGCGGTAGTAGTCGGTCTGCCTATCCGTTTCCCTTTTAATTTTGCATTTTCCATACCACTTTTAACCCGCTGGCTAATCATATTACGTTCAAGTTCTGCAAATACTCCCATCATTTTCAACATTCCCTCTGTCATAGGGTCAAGTTCTTTCGTACAATCAACTACAAAACTTCCTAAAACCAGCTTAATGTGTCTCTCCTTTACAAGTTCAATAATATCGCATAACTGTTTTGTGCTCCTTGTTATCCTGCTGACCTCTGTCGCTATAACAGTATCGCCGGGTTTTATAAGAGCAAGAAGTTTGTTTAATTCCGCTCGGTCGTCTTTCGTTCCGCTTTCATATTCCTTGTAAATGGTTTTATCTATTGCACCTTGCTGTTTTAGTTCTCTTACCTGTCTGTTGATATCCTGTAAGTCCTCATTTGTAGAACATCTGGCATAACCATAGATCATTGTAAAATCAACTCCTGTCATTTCACTTTAAAATTATTCCTGCCTTTATAAGAGAGTCCTTTGTATATAAGTTCTTCAAATATTACCCGCTTTGTATTCTGAAATTTCCTGTTCAGTCATTTCATTACGCCTATTATTTTTATACATTCTGTTTCCACGGCATATAAAACATTCGCCATGATTCCGACACCACGAGTCAACTGCTTTATTTTTGCGATATGGTTTACGGTGCTCTTTGCCCGATATGATTGCCTTGTCAAGACTCATTTTGATTCATCTCCCAGTATTTAAAATAAAAGTTTTCATCCTTACCTGTTTTTCATCTGAGCCACTTCTAAAAACGCACAAACGCCCCATAACATGAATAGACTAAATATAAACCTTCTTTCATAGCATGCTCCTTTCCTGAAATCGAACATATGTTCCGTATATTTTATTATAAGATATAAATGAAAAGATGTCAACTTTTTCGTTTATATAGTTAATATGTAGTTTCTATATGTATCAATTGTTTTTAACTGCCAAAATAATATAAACGTAAAGAGATGTTTTCGTTTATATATATCGTCAAAAAAACAAGTGGAATAAAAATATACTTTTCATTCCACTTGCACTGAAATCAATTAAACTGCGCATTATAGCAGTTATAACACATCCCATATCCATCATTATTTTGATATTGAGAGCCACAGATTGGACAAATATCATATGCATTAAACGCATTCATACAGTCATAACATAATCCTGTTGAAGGGTTTACTGTTTCATTCTTTGCTCCGCAATTTAAGCAACCTGCTATATATCTTGCGTAGCAAAGGCTGTCAACGTATTGTCCGATACTGGCAAATGTTGCTTCATCTAATTCACCGCCGCAGTAATCACAGCGTGACGCACAGGAAATACAGCGAGTTCCATCATAATGTGCAGTATCACTTCCATCCAAGGCTGTGCCACATACCGCACAACTTCCAAAAGGTCTGAACTTATCAAAACAAGAATAACAATACCCCCATTTTGTAATAGTAACTTCGCTGTTAGTTTTCCCACACCCCAGGCAAAATTCACAGTTATAGTCTGCCGGTGCCTGATCGATCGGAATAGGAGTCCATGGTTCAAGTTCTGAACTTTTATTTTCTTCTGATTCTACCTCAGCCTTTTCTTCCTTTTGGCTTTCTTTCTTATCGCTGACTTTATTCTTGGTTTTAGTTGTATTGATTTTAGGTGAATCAGAGGTTTTACTTTCTGTTTTTCCGCAGCCACTGATACAAAAAATCATAACCACAAGACCTGCGATAATCAAA
>DXIS01000010.1 GCA_019112735.1 Candidatus Mediterraneibacter guildfordensis | reverse complement strand
ATTTTTTCATAAACGACAGCGCGTTTATAAAGTTATTTAAAGAACATTCCGCGGCAAAGACAGTCCATCACGGATTTTCAGGAGGGCTGCTGGAGCATACGCTGAGCGTGCTGCATCTGTGTGAATATTTTGCCGGAGCATATCCCATCCTGAACCGGGATCTTCTCTTTGCGTCGGCCATGTGCCATGATATCGGAAAGACAAGAGAGCTGTCGGCGTTTCCGGACAATGACTACACGGATGAGGGACAGCTTATCGGTCACATTGTGATCGGGGTGGAGATGATCAGTGAGGCAGTGCGTACCATACCGGATTTCCCGGAACAACTTGCCTATGAATTGAAACATTGTGTGATCGCGCATCACGGAGAACTGGAATATGGCTCTCCGAAAAAGCCGGCTCTTGCAGAAGCCCTGGCGCTGAACCTGGCGGACAATGCAGACGCGAAGATGCAGACACTGACGGAGATATTCAAGGGAAAGACCGGACAGGACTGGCTTGGTTATAATAAATTGTTTGAGTCAAATCTGAGACGGACTTTAGGAGTATAAGCACAGGATACCGGAGGCTCGAATATATGGCAGAGCGGCTCGGGTGCGGTACAGGGCAAAGCGATCCGGAAAGATCTGGCGCGGGAAGATGTGACGCAGAAAGATATGATACAGAAAGATGTGGTGCGGGAAGATATGGCGCAGGGAGATATGACACAGAAAGATATGGCGCAGAAAGGGATGCGGAAAAATGATACGGCAGTCGTGAAGATAACGGATATCGGAGTGAATGGCGAAGGGATCGGGAAAGTGGATGGGTATACCCTGTTCATCAAAGATGCAGTGATCGGGGATACTGTGGAAGCGAAGGTCATGAAGGCGAAGAAGAATTACGGATATGCAAGATTGATGGAAGTCATTGCTCCTTCCCCGGATCGCGTCAAGCCGCAATGCCCATTTGCGAGGAAGTGCGGCGGGTGTCAGATACAGGAGATGTCTTATGAGAGGCAGCTGGCGTTTAAGGCGCAGAAAGTGCGGGGAAATCTGGAGCGGATAGGCGGCTTTTCTGCGGAGCTTCTGGATCAGGTCATGGAGCCGGCGCTGGGAATGGACGCCCCATTTGGCTACCGGAATAAAGCGCAGTTTCCCTTTGGCACAGATAAAGAAGGAAACCCGGTGACTGGATTTTATGCGGGGCGGACTCACCATATTATCCCGAATACCGACTGCGCCCTGGGCGTGCCTGTGAACCGGGAAATACTTGAAATAATACTGAACTTTATGAAGAAGAACAAAATCCCTTCCTATGATGAAAAAACTGGGAAGGGATTGATTCGTCATGTCCTTATACGTTATGGATTTGCCACCAGGGAGATCATGGTCTGTCTTGTGGTGAATGGGACGGAGATTTCTGAGGCGGGAGAGTTGCTTAGCGAACTGTCGAAGATTCCGGGAATGACAAGTATCACGCTCAGTTCCAATATGCTCCGGACAAATGTGATCATGGGAGATTCCTTCGACGTTCTATGGGGCAGCGGCTATATCACAGACTATATCGGCGGCATTAAATACCGGATTTCTCCTCTGTCGTTTTATCAGGTCAATCCTGTGCAGACAGAGAATTTATATTCTCTTGCGTTAGAATATGCGGATCTGAAAGGACATGAGACTGTGTGGGATCTGTACTGCGGTATCGGTACGATTTCTCTCTTCCTTGCGCAGAAAGCCAGGAAGGTGTACGGTGTGGAGATCATCCCCCAGGCGATTGATGACGCGCGTGAAAATGCCAGGATCAATGGGATAGAAAATGTGGAGTTCTTCGTGGGAAAGGCCGAGGAAGTGCTGCCGGGATGGTATCAGCAATATGCGGTCTCAGGAGGGGATTCCGCCGGAAATGAAGCGCGTGCGGATGTGGTCATCGTAGATCCTCCGAGGAAAGGATGCGATGAGGCACTGCTCGGAACGATCGTGGAGATGGCGCCGGAGCGGGTTGTGTATGTGAGCTGTGACCCTGCGACGCTGGCAAGGGATCTGAAATATCTGTGCGGTCAGGGGTATGTGCTGGAGCGAGTGAGGGCGGTGGATATGTTTCCGGAGACGGTGCATGTGGAGACGGTATGTTTATTGTCCAAACTTCATTCAGACCAACATATCGAGGTAGAAGTGAAAATGGACGAGCTTGATTTGACGGCTGCGGAGAGCAAAGCCACTTATGAGGAAATCAAGAAGTATGTACTGGAGCATACGGGATTAAAGGTCAGTAATTTATATATCGCACGGGTAAAGCAGAAATGCGGTATTATTGAGAGGGTAAATTATAACCTACCGAAATCAGAAAACTCCAGACAGCCGAAATGCCCGCCAGAAAAAGAAAAAGCTATAAAAGAGGCATTGGAATATTTTCGTATGATCTGACGCTATCTCGGAAATAGTTATACATTTTTGCACATTTGAGCTGCTCTCCGTTCCTACATATAATGAAAGTGAAGAAACGGAGGTGGCTTGTATGAGAGAACAGAAATTCCACATTTATCTGGATAGCCACGAAAGGACAATCCTGCTACATAGCCTTGTGGAACTGAAAAATCAGCTCCTTGCGCAAGGCAGATATGCGGACTGCGTTGACGAACTGATTTTTAAGGTTACGGGCGCACCGCTGAAAAAACTCAAAGTACAACACGATTGCGGGAGGGTATGATGGATGGCGTAGAATTTAAAGAACTGTTCAAGGCAGCTGTGGAAACACTGAGGGAAAAGACGATCACTCCGCTGTTGGAAGCAGACGCAACCTATCAGGAGGAATTTTGCTGATGCAAAGCGGTATAATCAGTATTGGGACGAGTTGGAAAAGGGAGTACATATAGATCATCCTGGACTGACACAGGCGGATATAGACGCGTGGAAATTAGCGGATATTAAACTCGATGAACATATCGCTATCAGTAAGGTGGATACGGATGCCGTGGTTAAATTGAGGGCAAATGAGGCTACCGCGTACGATAGTTTTATTACATCAAAAAATAGTATAGATGAAATCAGCAGTTCGTCACTGCTGGATATTGATGCAATACGTCCTAAGTTAAAAACTGAACCTGATACGGCTTTTTTCTGGTCTGGAAGAACAGACGGAATAGGTGGAGCTGAGAATGCAGCAAATATCGCTAAAAGTAGAGGTGGAGTTACATTAGAATCTACAATTGAAAAACAAAAAATTGTTATGCCGGAATGGGATTTTAATAATCCAAGTACAATGGAAGCCTGGGACTTGGCATCTGGAGCATATGCCGAACAGGTATCAGGAGAAATAAGAGCGGTCATTGGTTCAGAATTAAGACCGGGCAATATATGGGAAAATATTGAGCTGCCACGTCTTAAGAATAATCCTAATGTTACAAAGATAACAACAATTGACCCGAAAACAGGTATAGAGCATGTTATTTTTGAGAGGTGAGAAAATGAAAATTACAGGTAGTATGAACTATGTTAAATTCGATTTGGAAAATGGTTATATCATAAAAGCGGAAGGAGAAATGCTTGTAGGGAGAAAATTTGTAGTATATACAGACACTATGAAAACATGGGAGCCACCGCATGAGAATGAGAAACTCAGTAAAGAACAAATAGAAGAAATCATTCGGGAAGTGCAGGAAAGTATGAGTGAAAATACAGTTCAGATTATATTTGAATAAAAAAATATGTTTTTGCAGAACATTTGCCGGAAACATGAAATATCAGATATGATATCGACATTTTGCCGTAGCTTTTTATAGATCCATAAGCAGAAAGTTCTCCATAAACAGAAAGTTTATCAGGAGATTAGCAGGGGCTACAGGCGTATTAAGAGAGGGGAAAATCAGAAATGGATAACTTTTTTGTAAGTGAATTTCAATACACAGAAGAATGTATTCCGGAATATCTGAAACGGTGGTGGAGAGAAAACCTGATAGTATCTTATATCTTAACAGCGTTGGTTTTCCTGTATTTTTTCTTGATGTTGATCATACGGAGAAATCTTGTTTATCTGTTTCTGGAACTTCTGCCGATCCTGCTCCTGCTGCTCATAAGAGTCAAGGTCAGCAGGGCAATTAAAATAGAAAAAGAAAGATATCAGGTAAATTACAGGAACACGGTACCTTTGATGCATATCGAAATAGGTCAGGATATTCTTTACAGAATAGAGGACAAAGAAAAATGTTTATCCCTGTCGGATATTAAAAAAGTGTTGGAAACCCCTGATATGATAGTGATATGTTTGCGGGGGAATCTTATCCTGCCGGTAAAAAAGACTGGATTTATACAGGGGGATGCGGAACATTGTATTAAGTATCTCAGGAGTCAGATAGGGAGCAGATAAAGCGGAAGGTGTGTTCATGTATATTCTTATTCCATTAATACTGTCAGTAGTGTGTTCATTTGTGAATCCTTATGTGGGATTGTTTGGTATATTCACACTGGTAGAAATAATTATTATCCTTTGTGTTGACATCAATGCAAATGTCAGGATCAAATTGAGCCATAAAGTATCTGCGGAAAATCTGTCCCGCTCGGAACGGCTGAAGAAATCAGGAAAGGTTCTTGCAACAGCAGAATGTGTTCTCACTGCTTTTTTTACAATAATAACTGCAATAGTAGAGATCGGGGTGTGGATGCTTGCAAGCGGAAGCCTTACAGGTGATTCTGCGGTTATGACACCGTTTTCTATCATTTCAGAGGAGAACCTGACACTTAGTTGTATTTTACTTGTATTTGCTATAGCATTTCAGGTAATCGCGCTTATTCTTGCTTTTGTCAGGAGAGGACAGTTGAGAAAAAGAATTTGTTGAGACGATGCTTCTGATGCCCATAAGGGTCAAAGCTGCCGAAGTTTTTCAGAATGGAACAGAGGACTGCAAATGAGAGATCAGATAAAAGATCGAGAATATTTTAATGAATTTTTGCAAGAGGAGCTGGCGAGGATAACCAGATTCTCAGATAAGCTGGCAAATGGCGAAGTAAAACCGGAGAGGCAACTGCCAGTAAAAACAAAAATACATGATTTAAAGCTGGGAATATTAACAGCCAGATATTCCAGAGGGGACGAACTTTCGGCTTTGGAAGGTGAATATACAGAATTATTGAAAAGCTGGGGAGAGGTATGGGAACCGGATAATTATAATAAAAACCTGAAAATGATTTCACTGGGAGTTTTGTTTGAGGGAGATATCGTATTGGCAAAAGAGACGAAAGCTATGCTGGATGCTGCAAACATTGATGATTGGCTTTTGAGTTTTCTGTTGTGCTCATGGACAGACATTGAAATGGAAAATAAAGACGTTGATCTGATCTTTCCGAAAGATTTTTCTTTGCTGCAGAAGGTGGTACTGACTCATAATAGAAGAGAATCTCTACAGGAATACTTGTCTTGTTGGTACAGGGAAGACTGCGGATGTTACGAAGCGCATAAGAGCAGCCAGAAGATATATTATGGGTATTGGAGTTTTGAAGCCGGGGCTGTGGCAAAAATATTGAATATAGACGATACAGGCATGGAACATGTGCCCTATTACCCGTACGATCTGGTCCATTATAAGTAATCAATCCTGAACGGATATGTCCGTGAACGTGCGGAAGAAACAGGCGGTTTTCTTTTCGGTTTGATGACGAGAGATAAAATATTTCTGTGATACCGAAAGTTTATAAAAGAAGGTGATTTATGGCATGCGGTCAGGCAGATATATGTCAGGGCATACGGCAATGTCCTGTGTAAAGAAAGAAATGCACCGGCAGTTTGGAGACGAAATATTGCTGGAGGAGGAAAAGCACGCCTGGGAGCATCATGGATGGTTTTTGTTGAAATTCCAGTATATACCGAAACCATATATGATTCAATTTGAAGGAGAATTTAACTGTTTTAATGTTAGGATAACGAAAGACGATGACGCTTATATTGCTTTGAAGAAACTGACTGATTACAGCAATGATCTTACTGAGAAAGATATATGTGATTCCATAGAAAAACTGAAGAATGTACTAAAAGGCGATATTGTTTTTTATAGATCCATAAACGGAAAACCCTATCAGGAGATTAATGGAGAGTACAAGTGGATCAAGAGATGAGAGGACTAGTTTCAAATGGATAACAAGTTGGTGAAAAGAAAAATACAGACTTATGAGATTATTTTATGCATTTTTGTACTTGCCGTGGTCGCGGCGGGACTGCTCATGCCGAAGACAGGCCCTCTTGTAATGATCGATGAGATCTGCGACATAGTTGCCATCTGGACGGTATGCATCTATGTGATCGTGCGGATCATACAGTCCAGAGGGCGGTTCCAGGCTTCCGTGAAAGCAGCCCGGATCCTTGTCATAGCCGCATGTGTGGCGATCGGCGTACTGTTTACGGGGAGCACGGCTCTGGATCTTGTGTCCGGACCGGAGACGGCGCAATTGACGGATATACAGGTCAGCAGATCCCAGGCGCATACAGGTATCTTTTCGCTCCACTACTACCTGACAGGAACGGACAGCCGGGGAGAACGTGTCCGGTTGGAGATATCGGGAGACGACTACACCAGACTGTCGGGCAGCAGCAGCGTCACGGTTGAATATTACAGACATACCGGGCGGATCGTAAGGTATCTATAGCGTGCGAGCAGTGTCCGGAACATCCCGGACTATCTGAGGAACTGTAGTCTGGAGAGTGGAAGGAGGAGAAGATGGATATTGTAAATGACCTTATCAGGCGCCGCGCGGCCTGTGAACAGGAGATCGCGGAGCAGGAACGGAAGATACAGGAATACGAAAGGGCGTATGAGTCGCTGCGCAGGTTTGACGGAGCTGTAGATACGGCTCAGAGTAATTTCCACAATGTAAATACAGTAAAACTGAACCGTACATCAGAACTTTCATCCATAACTTCAAGGTGCCGTACAGCACAGCTTTATCTGGAGGGCTCACAGAGAACTCTGAACGGATTCGGGGCAAAGATCGTAGGGGCGGCATTTACCGGACTGGATGTGATGATACGGCTGAAGCTTGCGGAGTACAGACTGAAGATACAGAACTGCGAGAACAGGATATCATCACTCGAGAGATCCATAGACTCGATCAACAGCATGATCGATACTGCCAGGGAAGAACAGGAGCGCGCGGCGCGGGAGGCACAGCAATGAGCAGAGAATTTGTATGTGCGGACGGGGAACTGTCCGCAGCATTGAATAAGACAGAGCGTTACATCGAGTTCCTAGATGAGTGTATCCGGGAATATAACAAGATCCTGTCTGATACGGCAGACATCGGGATCGACGACGTGTTGGTCTGCACGGAGCTTGCACGGCTTTCAGGGCAGGTGTCAGAGATAAAGAAACAGTTGGATGCAGTGCTTCCGGACATTTCGGAGGCTGTCGCCAGGGAGATCCAGGACATTGAGGACACGGATAACTTTACATACCCGGACATATCGTTCGGGGATATCATGAGCACTCTTGCAGGCTTTTTGTAAATTCCCGGCAGGCGGAAATGAGGTGAAATACAGTGGTATCAGAGATGACGATTACAGTACAGAGGGCAATGCTGAAGATACAGGCGGAGAGGATGCGGGAACTTGCATCAAAGATAAGCTCCAGATCGTACCGTCTGGAATTTGAGCAGGGGGAAGGTGCGTTCGTAAAGGAGTTAGAAGCAATGGCCGCCGAGCTTAAAAGCGTGGGAAATGCTCTTGGCGCCCTGGCGGCTGTGACGGCGGAACGCCTTGACAGTGCAGAGACGGAATTCACCGCCGCGGACGAACGTACCGCAGGATTCTACCGGGGAGGAGAATGAGAGTGGGGATAAGAAGGAAAACCTTTTGGAAGAGAACGTTTGCTGTATTCCTTGCATCAGCCTGTCTGTGGTCAGCAGCCGGATGCGCAGGAGCGGGAACAGGAGTGGACAGGGAGGATGAAGAGGTGAGCACAGAACTGACACAGAGACAGAGAGAACTGCTGGAAGAGATGGGACTGCCGGCTGATTATGATAAACTTACCGATACCCAGAAGAACGCGGTCACGTCGATCGAGGCGATGCTTTCGTATCTGGAGAGTAAATATCAGGAGGAATTCTGCTACCTGTCTTATGCAGAAGCAGGGACTCTGGAGAAGGAGCACCTGGAGGCATATCCGGCGTCGGGGACACCGTCAGATGTGGTGACCGTATATCGGACATATGAGGACGGAGAATATCATTACGAAGATGATTACGGCAATATCGGAGTCAGACCTCTGTATGAGAGCAGGGTAAGAGAATTTGCCGTACAGTTTTTCCCGGAGAGCGGGATCAAAGTATTCAGCGATATCCGGAACTTAGGACAGGGTACAGACGGACAAAGTGTAACGGAGGAAAATGTACTGCAGACTGCATCGGCAGTCACGTACATCTTCATTTCTGAAAGCGTGTGTACGGAGGCGCACCTCCGGGATTTTACAGAAGAGTGTGCGCAGTGGATGGAAAGCCAGTGCCAGGGTGTGGCGGCACAGATCTGTCTGAGACTGACAGATGCAGCTCAGTGGGAGTTGATCGATGCAACCGGATATGAGGACAAGCTGAGAGCGGACATATTTACGGCTGAGGCAGAATGTGCAATTTCGGCTTCCGGCAAGGTTACGGTTTACTGACGGAGGAAATGATCATGTATCTTACAGATGAACAAATCATGCTGCTCGAGCAATTGACCTATCTTACAGACGATGTGGCGGATGCAGCCGGGGTGCTCCTCGGCCCGTATGACAGCGTGGAGAATCTGCTCCAGCAGTTTGATGATGATGCGCTGCAAAGGCTTGAAGATCCGGGAAATCCTGAAAGGATGAATGGATAGACAATGCGATCGGGCTCGGAGTCTCCGATACGGAACGCCAGAAAGCTGCTCTGGATTATATTGAAAATCTGCCCTATGACAGCATTACGGTGGCAGGACATTCCAAAGGCGGAAATAAAGCACAGTACGTGACGGTTCTGTCAGACAAGGTCGACCGGTGCATCTCCATGGACGGGCAGGGATTTTCACAGGAATTCATCGATAAATATTATGCAGAAATCCAAAAGAAAGGACATTGCATTAAGAACTATTATCTGGAAGGGGACTTTGTGAGCATCCTGATGTTTTCGGTCCCGGGATCTGACCAGATCTGCATCGATGGAGACGACAGTGTGATTGGGGCAGAGAATCACGCAGCATCTTCTTTTTATCAGTTCTGGCAGGATGAAGAGGGGCGGTGGCATATCCGCTGCGACGCGGACGGGAATACTGCCCTGATTCCGGGGACGCGGGAAGATTCGATGGTATATCTTCACGAATTTACAACATTTATCATAAATGTGATGCCCGAAGATGAAAGAGAGAGGGCAGGAGATTATATCGGGCATATTCTGGCGCTTGTTTTCGTCCCGGATGCTCATTTCGATGTGGACGGAAAGAGATATACACCGGACGATCTTGTAGAATATCTGCTTTCTGATCCGGATATGCTCGCGAAAGTGCTGGCGTATTTCATCAAATATGTGGAGACATACAATCTCTCGGAAGATGAGATACGAAGTCTGGCGGAACTCCTAATTATAAAAAGGATTATAGCAGTAATGAAAAGAAGCTCCTAAATCGCACATTTGTTGTTTCAGAAAACCGTTGATACAATTTTAGGTGTAAGAAGCCAATACTACGGTTGCGTATTGAAAAGGAGTTGCTGCTATTATGAAAAAAGAAAAAATAAAAGTTTACACTTATAAAAGAGTTTCCACAACCATGCAGATTGACGGTTACTCATTGGATGCACAGCGAGCAAGAATGAAAGCGTATGCAGATTTTAACGATTATGAAATTGTTGGCGAGTATGAAGATGCAGGAAAATCCGGCAAATCTATTGAAGGACGGTTACAATTTAACCAGATGATGGAGGATGTGAAATCAGGGAAAGATAATGTTTCGTATGTTTTGGTATTCAAGCTCTCTCGTTTTGGAAGAAATGCTGCAGATGTTCTTTCAACATTGCAGGTTATGCAGGATTTTGGTGTGAATTTAATCTGTGTAGAGGATGGAATTGACTCATCGAAAGATGCGGGAAAATTGATGATTTCTGTTCTGTCGGCAGTTGCCGAAATTGAGCGTGAGAATATTCGTGTCCAGACAATGGAAGGTAGAATACAAAAAGCCAGAGAAGGAAAATGGAATGGAGGGTTTGCTCCCTACGGATATAAACTTGTAAATGGTAAGTTGGAAATCAATGAGGAAGAAGCGGTTGCAATCCGGACAATTTATGACCAGTATGTTAATACAGATATTGGATCAAATGGAATTTCAAAATATCTGGAAAATCACGGTATTCGTAAGATACAGCGACAGAATGGGAAAAACCCTTTATTTGATGCCCACTTAGTTCGCTTGATATTGAAAAACCCGGTTTACTGCGGTAAAATTGCTTATGGACGCCGGAAAACGGAAAAAGTTCATGGAACAAGGAATGAATATCGTCTTGTTGAGCAGGATGATTTTCTTTTAGTAGACGGATTGCATGAAGCTATTATTTCAGAAGAAGTCTGGAACGCTGCACAAGCAAA
This sequence comes from Candidatus Mediterraneibacter guildfordensis, assembly GCA_019112735.1. GTDB lineage: Bacteria > Bacillota > Clostridia > Lachnospirales > Lachnospiraceae > Mediterraneibacter > Mediterraneibacter guildfordensis. The sequence continues at coordinate 54,819 of DXIS01000010.1, read as the reverse complement.
ATTGATTGCACAAGCGAAGAAGTATGAACTGTTAATAAGGGAAAAGATGAACGGACACATCTGTTGTCAGGAATTGTAAGGTGTCCTGTATGTGGCGCAGGAATGTATGGGAATAAGAGCATTAAATACAAAAAGGACGGCACAAAGTATAAGGACTTTTTCTATTATGGATGTAAACACCGTAGTATGCAGCGGGGACACAAATGTGATTATAAAAAGCAAATAAGGGAAGAACTTCTGGACGATGCTGTAGCCGAGGTAATAGTAAAATTGGTCAGCAATCCTCAGTTTGCAGCAATGATGCAGGAAAAAATCAATATGAAAGTTGATACGACTGCCATAGACCAAGAAATAGCAAATTATGAAAAACAGCTTCGTCAAGATTACTCCATTAAAGCCAAGCTGATGGAGGAGATTGATAATCTCAATCCTGATGACAGACATTACATTAGAAGAAAGGCAGACCTTGATGACAGGCTCTACCGAATGTATGACAAAATAGAGGAACTGGAAGAACAGTTGATTGCAGCCAGAGCAAATAAGACTTCTATCGAAGCGGAAAAAATCACAGGTGATAATATCTACAAGGTGTTGATTTACTTTGATAAACTGTATTTTGCTATGAGTGATGTAGAGCGTAGACAACTTATTGAAGCGTTGATTGCCGAAATACAGATTTATGAGGAACGCAAACCCAATGGTCAGTGGCTTAAATCTATTCGATTTAAGCTACCGATTATTGAAAATGATTTAAGTATTGGTTTGGACAATGGTAATTAAGTCGAGACTTGTGTGTTGCTACAAAGACGAACTATGTAGAAATCCTTAATTTTAGATATTTTTTCAAGCATATCGTCTTTACAAGTGAGGGCGATAAAATCAGAAATAAGGAGATAAAAAATTATATCAATGTTTCGGTGGTAGTTGATATAGAGTGTGGGAACACAAACTAATCGCCATACGCCGGAGTATGTACTTCGCCTTTTAGAGTACTATATCCAGCACGAGATGATTAAAAAGGAGAATATAGAAGATGAATCAGTCTAACATCATCATGTATACAACCGAGGATGGATTGACAAAAATAGAGGTCACTTTTGATGAAGATACCGTATGGTTGTCCTTGGATCAGATGGCGGAGTTATTTCAGCGTGACAAGTCAACCATATCACGACACATAAAAAATATCTTTACGGAGGGCGAACTTCGGCTAGAAGCAACTGTTGCAAAATTTGCAACAGTTCAGACAGAAGGAAATCGCCAGGTAACCAGAAATATTGATTATGATCCGAATGCAGAAGACTCTATTCAGTTTTTTAAGCAGGTACAAAATAAGATGCACTGGGCAGCACACCGGCATACAGCGGCTGAAATCGTATATCAGCGCGCTGATGCGGAGAAAGAAAATATGGGGCTGACCTCTTGGGAAGGAAAGCGAATAAAGCGATCAGATACAGAGATTGCAAAGAACTATTTGACACAGACAGAACTGGATGCGCTAAATAAAATTGTATCGGCTTATCTTGATATTGCAGAGGTGCGTGCTCTGGCACATGAACCGATGTATATGAAAGATTGGTTGGAGACGATTGACGATTACCTGAAAATGACCAGACGGGATATTTTGACAACAAAGGGTCGTGTAACTCATAAACAGGCAATTGATAAAGCGCACGCAGAGTATGAAAAATATAGAAAAAAGCAGGATGAATTACTGTCTCCTGTTGAGCGTCAATTTATCGAGAGTATTAAAGAATTGGCGGCATTGGAGTAATTGAAAAAACGAACAACTGCTGCTAACGGGAAAACTATAATACAATTAGAGGTTTTTATATATGGAATCAAGAATCAACGGACATACAAGATTATTCGCCCTGATCGGTTCTCCGGTCGGGCATTCGGGTTCGCCCGCCATGCACAATTACAGTTTCGCGCGGCGGGGGATCGACGCGGTCTATCTGGCCTTTGACGTGCCGGAGGAGCGGACGGCGGATGCGATCGAAGCGCTCCGCACGCTGCACGCAGGGGGATTTAATGTGACGATGCCGTGCAAGACGGAGACGGCCCGGCTGGTGGACCGGCTTTCGCCGGCGGCGGAGCTGATCGGCGCCTGCAATACGGTCGTCATGGAAGAGGACGGCACGCTGACCGGCCATAATACGGACGGGATCGGGTTTGTGAGAAATCTGAAGGAGCACGGCGTGGAAGTCAAAGGGCAGAGGATTGTGATCCTCGGCACAGGCGGCGCGGCCACGGCCATCACCGTGCAGGCGGCGCTGGACGGCGCGGCACAGATCGCCATCTTCAACCGCAAAGGCGGCTCCTATTCTAACGGGGAGGAAACGGTGGAGAAGATCCGCCGGGCAGTGCCGGACATTTCCAGGGTGTATATCGAGGATATCCATAACAGGGATGCGCTGAGCGAGGCCATAGCCGGAAGTGATCTGCTGGTCAATGCCACCAGCCTGGGCATGTGCCCGATGGAGAAAGAAACGCCGGTTCCGGCTGAGTATCTGCATCCGGGGCTTGCCGTGGCGGATGTGGTCTATAATCCCCGTGAGACGCGCCTGCTCCGGGAGGCAAAAGAAGCCGGATGCCGCGCAGTGGTCGACGGGACCGGCATGCTGCTCTGGCAGGGTGCGGAAGCGTTCCGGCTGTTCACCGGACAGGAGATGCCGGCGGAAGAGGTGCGGGAGCGATTTTTCACAGAGTAAGGATCCGCGGGATCAGCGGGGCGCGGTTCAGATAAAAAAACAGACCCGACAACAGGGTCAGGTCTGCATCATATATTTTTCAATTACGCGGAGTACGCCGTCTTCATCGTTGGAAGCAGTGATGAGGTCGGCGGCTTTTTTTACAACAGGTTGGGCGTTTGCCATGGCGACGCCCAGTCCCGCGTACTCGATCATGGAGATATCGTTGTAACTGTCTCCGCAGCAGATCAGGTTCTCCGCAGTCAGTCCCATTGTCTTCAGCAGGAAATCAAGGGCGGCCGCCTTGTCTACGTTCAGCGGCATGATCTCCAGATAGAAGGGCTCGGAGAAGTAGATGCTGAGCCGTCCTTTGTACGCTTCCTGGAGCGGGCCGGCCACGGTCTGCAGGAGAGCGGGCTCTCCGGAGACGATCATTTTATTTACGGGGAAATCAAGCGCCGTAGGGAAGTCGTCCACGGGGACGACGTCGATCCTGCAGTTGCGGGCCTCCACCAGATTGAAATCATTGTCCTGTATGCCGGAGAGGATCTCGGTGTCCGTGTAGGAGATGAGGTCCAGGCCGGGGATCGTTTTTACATATTCCCAGATCGGGCGGATGACTTCCGGCGGCAACGTATGGTTGCGGATGACCGCCCCGTCCGAACAGCGGGTGATCCGCGCGCCGTTAAAGGAGAGGGTGTATCCGCCGTAGCGCGGAAGCTCCAGCTCTTCGGCGAGATAGACCACGCCGTTAATGGGGCGGCCGCTTGCCAGGACCACGGTTTTGCCGCTTTTCTGGAGTTCGATGAGGCCCCGGCGCGTCGGCTCCGTGATCACTTTCTGCGAGTTGGTCAGCGTTCCGTCCAGATCCAGTGCGATTACTTCATATGCCATAATCTGTCTCCGCTTTTATTCCTGTGTCAGCCGGTCCACAATCTCCGGGAATTCCATTCCGTGGGACGCCTTTACAAGGATGGTGTCGTTTTCATTGAGCACATTGTGCATATCTTCGAAAAATTCCGGTTTCGAGCCGTAGTGTCGGATGACCATATCCCGGTCTTCTGCCTTACATGTGTCCTGTGCGCCCCGGGTGGTCTGTGCGCTTAGATCCCCGATGCAGACCAGGACGTTTATTCCGGCCTCCGCCGCATGGACGCCGGTCTCATAGTGCATTTCTTTTTCCTTTGCACCCAGTTCGAACATATCGCCCAGGATGGCGACGGTGCGGGTGTCCGCGCAGGCCAGCACATCGAGGGATGATTTCATGGATGCCGGGTTGGCGTTATAGCAGTCGTCAATGACCGTATAGCGGGCGCCCTCGATCAGGTTGTTGCGCCCGGCGATCGGTACATTGGCCTCGATGCCCCGTGCAATCTCTTCGTCGGTCATTTCAAGCGCATAGCCGACGGCCGTGCCGGCAAGGGCGTTCCAGACCATGTGGCTGCCCGGGATGGAGATGTGCGCGGAGAATGAGGAGGACGGGGTGACGAATACCGCGTCTGTTCCCTTAAGCCCCCGGTTTTCGATCTGCTCCGCGTGATAAGGCAGGGAAGGATCCAGGCCGAAATATACCGGGGCGATGCCGTTTGACGGGGTGAATCCGCGGAGCTTGTCATCATCGCCGTTGAGGATGATGGTCCCCTCCGGGTTCATATAGTCGAACATTTCGGTTTTTGCCTTCAGGATGCCGTCGCGGGATCCCAGGTTCTCCATATGTGCGACCCCGATATTGGTGATCACGCAGATGTCCGGGCGGGCGACTTTCGCAAGCCTCGTCATTTCACCGAAGTTGCTGATGCCCATCTCAAGCACGGCCACCTCGTGCTCTTCACGGATATTGAAGACGGTGAGCGGGAGGCCGATCTCGTTATTAAAATTGCCCTCGGTCTTGAGGACGTTGTATTTCTGCGAAAGCACGGAGGCGATCATTTCCTTCGTGCTTGTCTTTCCGACGCTGCCGGAGATGCCCACTACCTTAATATCCAGAGAGCGGCGGTAGTGCTCCGCAATGTCTTTGAGCGCCTGCTCGCAGGATTCCACGCGGATGTACGGATAGTCCGTATCACCCAGGTCCTGTTCGGACACGGCGCAGAGTGCTCCGTCCTCCATGACCTTCGGGATAAATGTATGGCCATCCACGCGGGCGCCTCTGATCGCGACAAACAGGCTGTCTTTCCCGGCTTTCCGGCTGTCGATCACGACATTTGATACTTCTTTGTCTGTTTTTGACGGATCCCCGTGGTAAATGCCTTTGCAGGCAGCGGTGATCTCGTGCAGTGACATATGTTTCATTGGTATAGGTCCTTTCTTATTTTCCGTACCGTGCTTCCATGGATTTGCGGATGATCATCTCGCACAGGTCTCCGTATTCGATCCCCACAGCCTTCGCTTCTTTCGGCAGCAGGCTGGCGGCGGTCATGCCCGGGAGCGTATTCATCTCCAGGCAGTACAGGTTCCCCTCATCATCCAGCAGGAAATCGGCGCGGCTGTATACATTCAGCTTCAGTGCGCGGAATGCTTTCACCGTAAGGTCCATCATGCGCTGCGCGGTCTCTTCCGGAATGTCCGCAGGGCAGATCTCCTGTGTGGCGCCGTCCTGGTATTTGTTGGCATAGTCGAAGAAGCCGCTCTTCGGAATGATCTCGATGGGCGGAAGCGCCTGTCCGTCGATGACGCCGCAGGCGAATTCCCGGCCTTTGATGCAGACTTCCACGACAGCCTCTTCCTCGTATTTGAAAGAATTCTCCAGTGCTGCCGTATATTCTTCCTCGGTGTTAGCGATATAGACGCCGATGCTGGAACCGCCGCAGCACGGTTTTACGACCACCGGAAGGGTGAGCCCTGTGGAGGCGAAAGAACGGTCGGCGGTGTCCCGGTGCAGGCAGACGCCTTTGGGCGTGTCCACGCCGGCTTCAAGGAAAATGGCTTTCGTCAGCCCCTTGTCCATGGCGACCGCGCAGCCGAGGGAATCCGGACCGGTGTAGCGGATGCCGAGCAGGTCGAATGCGGCCTGCAGCTTGCCGTTCTCCCCCTCGCCGCCGTGAAGGCCGATGAATGTAATGTCCGCCATGCGGCACAGCTCGATCACATTCGGGCCGAAGAAACAGTCGGACTGATCCGGGCGGGAAGCTCTGACCGCTTCCAGGTCCGGTTCCGCCTCGCTGATATTTCCGGCAATCTCAAGGCCGTGCCCCGGCATGGTGAATACATCCTCCAGATTTTCCGGCGGATTCTCCAGTCCGAAAAATACATCCAGCAGAAACGCGTCGTGTCCTTTCTCAAGCAGAGTCCTGCAGATCCCTGCGGCGGAGGCCAGCGATACATCGCGCTCCGTGCTTAATCCTCCGGCCAGTACGATAATCTTCATAGTTTCCAAAACTCCTTTACAGTAATAATTATTTATAAAGTCTGAGCGAAGGCTCAGATATTGACGCTGTTAAGAAGCTCCACTTTCGTGTCGTAGAGTTTCTTTGAAAGATCCACATAGACCTTGTGCGGGTTGAAGAGACGCTTCGTCTCATCCCACAGCGTATCCTTTTCCTGACGGCAGAACGCCGCAATCTCCTTGACGGACGGAGAGGTGTACTTGCATTCTCCGCGCTGGAAGACCGGGACGAGCAGTTCTTTCATTGTATAAGTGCCGCCTTCGAGGCGTGTCTTCTTCCATGTTGCATTCGGGTCGAAGAGCAGGAGGTCTTCGGATGTGTCGAACTCCTCGCCGACGAAGCAGATCAGGTCCGCCCGCATCTTGCCGGTCTCTTTGTCGTAGATCCGGTAGATCGTCTTGTTGCCCGGGTTGGTGATCTTCTCAACATTTTCTGAGATCTTGATCTTCGGCACGAACTCGCCCTGCTCATTCTGGATGGCGGCAAGCTTGTATACGCCGCCGAAGGACGGGCAGTCCTTGGATGTGATCAGGTTGGTGCCGACGCCCCAGGAAGTGATGGTGGCGCCCTGAAGCTTCAGGTCGTTGATCAGGAACTCATCCAGGTCATTGGATGCGGCGATGACCGCGTCGGTGAATCCCGCTTCGTCCAGCATCTTTCTCGCTTTCTTGGACAGGTATGCCAGGTCTCCCGAATCCAGACGGATGCCGTAGCTCTTCGGGTGGATGCCCGCATCCCGCATTTCCTTAAATACGCGGATGGCATTCGGCACGCCGGATTTCAGCGTGTCATATGTATCTACGAGAAGGGTGCACGCGTCCGGATAGAGGCGGGCATATTCCTTAAATGCAGTGTATTCATCTTTAAAACTCATGATCCAGCTGTGGGCATGGGTCCCCAGGACCGGTACGTCGAACATTTCCCCGGCCAGGACGTTGGATGTGCCGATGCATCCGCCGATGACGGCCGCGCGCGCACCGTAGAGCCCCGCATCCGGACCCTGGGCCCGGCGAAGGCCGAACTCCATGACGCCGTTGCCTCTCGCGGCATGGACCACGCGGGAAGCCTTGGTAGCGATCAGGCACTGATGGTTGATGATCGTCAGGATGGCCGTCTCCACAAGCTGGGCCTCCATGATCGGTGCAACCACCTTGATCAGCGGTTCTCTCGGGAAGATCACGCTCCCCTCCGGGATCGCGTAAATGTCGCCACTGAAATGAAAGCCGCTTAAGTAATGAAGAAAGTCCTCGCTGAAGATGCCGAGACCCCTCAGATAATCCACGTCATCGTAAGAGAAGTTCAGGTTCTTGATATAGTCAATGACCTGCTCCAGGCCGGCCATAATGGAATAACCGCCTTTGTTGGGATTCTCCCGGAAGAACATATCAAAGATAACGGTCTCATTTTCCTGTGTCTCAAAATAGCCCTGCATCATCGTGAGTTCATACAGATCGGTAAGCAGAGTAAGATTCTGTGCACTCATAGTTTTACCCTCTTTTCATTGGAAGAAAGACGCCAAAAGGCGCCGCCCCGTGATTTTCCATACGATTATAGCACATGACACGTTAAGATTACAGGAAAAATGGGGATTATTATGAAAGAAATTTTAGCGGATCGCGTATTGAAACCGCAAAAAATAATCAGTATAATCAGAACCATATACATACGGAGGTGAAAGCAATGGAAAGAATTGCAAGTTTTAATATTAATCATCTGGAACTGCTCCCGGGCCTTTATGTTTCACGGCGGGACAGGAAGGGAGACTGTACCGTCACCACATTTGACATGCGCCTGACAGCGCCGAACAGAGAGCCGGTGGTAGACGTGCCTGCTCTGCATACCATTGAGCACATGGCGGCAACCTATCTGAGGAACAGCGACAGGAAAGAGGATATCGTCTATTTCGGACCGATGGGATGCCGGACCGGATGCTATCTGGTGATGTTCGGCGATCTGGATCCGGAAGATATATTTGACCTGGTAACGGATATGTGCGGGTTTATCCTTTCATACGAAGGAGACATCCCGGGAGCGGAGCCTGAGCAGTGCGGGAACTATTCGGAACAGAACCTGAATATGGCCAGGTACTATATCAGAAAGTACCGCGATGAGCTCGTGGAACACAAAAGATTTACCTACCCGGATTAAAGGGAAAAAGCGTAACGTGCAACAGCGGAGAACAGGATTCTCCGCCGTTTTCTGTACAGACCGTTCATTTATGCACTTACGATCACCGTCTGATATCCGGCCCGCTTGAGCCGTCTCTCCATCGCGGCCGCTTCATCCAGCGCCGGATAAGTCCCGACGGTGACCCGGTAGATCCCGTTGTCCTGGCTGATGACAGCGGGAAAATCCTGCTCCAGGAGCTCCTGCTGCAGCCGGTCGGCATAGGCGCCGTTCCGGAATGCTCCGGCCTGCACGGTGTAGGAGCTGGCGGTGAGGGCGCCGTCCGGGAGATCCCCGTTCCGCTGGAGCGTATCCAGGATCCCGTCTGCGATGGCCGCGGCGATATCATCGAAATTATTGTCAAAGAGCAGATTGTCGGTATCGGAGTTGATGAATCCGGCTTCCACCAGTACGGCCGGCATATCGGTCCGCCTTAAGACCACGAGCCCGGGGCGCTCTTTTACGCCCAGATTGATGAATCCGACAGCTTCCAGCTGGTCATTGATATCTTCGGCCATCTCCAGTTTGATCCCGGAGCGGTCAAAGATCAGAGATTCCACGCCGGAATAAGTATTGGCTTCCGGACTTGAATTGCGGTGGATGGATACGAAGAAGTCGACGCCGGCTTCATTGGCCTCCATCGCCTTCTGGTAGGGCGTTTCATAGACGTCGGTGGTGCGGGTGTAGAGCACGTCGACGCCCCGGCTCTGGAGGATCTCGCCGACGGCCAGTGTGAGGGCCAGCGTGTCGTCCTTTTCTGACCGGCCGTTATACACTGCGCCCGGGTCGCGTCCCCCGTGGCCGGCGTCCAGCATGATAGAATATGGCATAATTACAGTTCCTTTGCCTGATTGGTCTGTAATACCTTATGCCGGGGCGATAAAAAAGGTGACTGCCGTTTCAGCAGCCACCTTAAATTTAATCATTCTCTTTATTATCTTCTGATGCCGTCCTGTTCTCCGGATCGGAAGCCGTGCTTTCAGATCCGTCTGCCTCCGGCGCCTTTTCCGGAAGAAATACATGGACGCTCTCCACACGGTTCTTGTCCAGTTTGTCCACGACCAGCCGGACGCCGTCCTCCGTAACGACCTCGTCGTTTAGTTCGGGGAGCCGGTCCAGATGCTCGATGATCAGTCCGCCCAGCGAATCGTAGTCCTCAGATTCAAATGAGGTGCCGAGCCGGTCGTTGACGTCGTCCAGGCTCATGGCGCCGTCGATCACATACTCCCGGTCGGATATTTCGGTGAAGGCTTCCTCCTCATGCTCGTCGTATTCATCGTGGATCTCTCCGACGATCTCCTCCAGGATATCCTCCAGCGTGATCAGTCCGGCCATCTCGCCGTACTCGTCAAGGACGATGGCGATATTGAAAGTGGACTGACGCATTTCCACGAGCAGATCCGAGATGCTCTTGTATTCGTATGTGAAGTGGGGCTCCCTCAGGATATCGCGGATCTGGAAGTTCTCACTTCTGTCGTAGAGAAGGAGATCTTTCATATTAATAATGCCGACGATATTGTCCTGGCTGTCCTCGCAGACCGGAAGCCGCGTGAACTTGTTCTCACGGAAGATATCGATCAGTTCATCGTAGGTATTGTCTATGCTGGCGAATGTAACATGCACCCTGGGGACCATGATATCCTTGGCATTGGCGTCGCCCAGATCGAACACATTGTTGATCATTTCCTTTTCACCGGTCTCGATAACGCCGCGCTCGTGGCTGACGTCGACGATGGTGCGGAGCTCTTCCTCGGTCATGCCTTTCTTTACGGCGGAGGGATCCACCCGGAGAAGCAGCATGATAAAGCGGGAGAACAGGTTGATGATAAAGATCACCGGCGTCATGATGACCATGATAAACCGGATCACATGGATATACCGCATGGATATCTTTTCCGCGTTCAGCGTCGCGTAATTCTTCGGGGTGATCTCGCCGAATACAAGGATCGCCACGGTAAGCACTGCCGTTGCAATGCTGACCATATATCCGCCGAAAGCATATGCAAGTGTTGCGGAAAGGGAAGATGCGGAAATGTTTACGATATTGTTGCCTATCAGGATGGCGCTCAGCATTTTGGATGTGTGGTTTTCAGTAATGTCGAGGACCAGCGCCGCGCGTTTGTTGCCGCCGTCCGCGAGGGAACGCAGCCGGATCTTGTTTGCGGTAGTAAGCGCCGTCTCGCTCGAAGAGAAAAATGCCGAGAGCATCAGAAGAATGATCAGTATCAGAAATTGCAAAGTGTCACCAGAGTCCACTGTATTTTTTCCACTCCTTTGTAATTACAGTTGTCTGACATCCGTCAGTAAAATTTAGTGATACTGCCACATTATACACTGGATCCGCCGGTTTTGCAAGCACGGCCGGGAAATCAGGGGCGGACCCGGCGCCAAGTAGACGCTTTACAACTGATATCCGGATAGACTATAATAATAGGACGGATAAATTAATGATAAGAAATGGAGAATTTATATGAATCTGTATCAGGAACTTTGTTCTATCGTTGGAGAGGATAATGTTTTAAGGGACGAGCCCATGGCGGCGCATACGACATTCCGTATCGGCGGGCCGGCGGATTATTTTGTGACCCCGGCGGGCGCGGATGAGATCGGCCGGATCGTGGGGGTGTGCAGGAGTGCGGACATTCCGTACTATGTCATCGGGAACGGCAGCAACCTTCTTGTCGGAGACAAAGGGTACAGAGGCGTGATCATACAGATCTATAAAAATATGAACCGGATCGATGTACAGGACAATGAGATCCGGGTTCAGGCGGGCGCCCTTCTTTCGAAGACCGCCGCGGCCGCATATGAAGCGGGGCTTACGGGGCTGGAGTTTGCTTCCGGCATCCCGGGCACGGTGGGCGGCGCGGTCCGCATGAATGCGGGCGCTTACGGCGGCGAGATGAAGCAGGTGCTGAAGAATGCATCCGTCCTGACGCCGGAGGGCAGGATCCTGACGCTGACAGCGGATGAGATGAAGATGGGATACCGGACAAGCATCGTGTCCCGGATGGATTATGTCGTGCTTGAGGCGGTGCTCACCCTGACGCCGGGCAGCCGGGAAGAGATCCGCGGCAGGATGGAGGAGCTGAAAGAACAGCGGGTGTCAAAGCAGCCCCTGGAATACGGCAGTGCGGGAAGCACATTTAAACGCCCGGAAGGATATTTCGCCGGGAAACTGATCCAGGATGCGGGCTTGAGAGGCTTCCATGTGGGGAACGCCCAGGTGTCGGAGAAGCACTGCGGCTTCGTGATCAACCGGGGCGGGGCGACCGCGAAGGAAGTGACAGAACTGATGGATGAAGTGGTCCGCCGCGTGGAAGCGGATTCCGGAGTGCGGCTGGAACCGGAAGTGAAGAAGATAGGAGAGTTTTAACAGATGCGGCTTGTAATTGTAACGGGAATGTCAGGAGCGGGAAAGTCTTCGGCGCTGAAGATGCTGGAGGATATGGGGTATTTCTGCGTGGACAACCTGCCCATCCCCCTGCTCACCCGCTTTGTGGAGATGTTCAGTGAGCCGGATGAGGAAGTGAAGAAGATCGCCCTGGGGATCGACGTGCGGGGCGGTCAGGATTTTGACGGGCTGAAGGAAGTGCTGGATGAACTGGACAGCCGGAAGACCGAATATGAGATCCTGTTCCTGGATGCGCAGGACAACGTGCTGGTCAAACGGTATAAAGAGACGCGGCGCCAGCATCCCTTAAGCGGGTCCGGCCGGGTGGATACCGGGATTGCCAAAGAACGGGAGAAGATCATGTTCCTCAAGATGCGGGCGACCTACATCCTGGATACGAGCCGGATGCTCATCCGGGAGCTGAAGCAGGAACTGGAGAAAATATTTGTCAAAGGCGAGGATTTCTGCAACCTGTATATCACGGTCATGTCCTTTGGGTTCAAATACGGCATCCCGCAGGATTCGGATCTGGTCTTTGACGTCCGTTTTCTCCCGAATCCTTACTATATAGATGAACTGAAGGCGAAGACCGGGAATGAACCGGAAGTGCAGGACTATGTGATGGAGAACGGGAAGGCTGCCGTATTTCTCGACAAGCTGACCGATATGGTGGATTTCCTGATCCCGAATTATATCCTGGAGGGGAAGAACCAGCTGGTCATCTCCATCGGATGCACGGGCGGCCGGCACCGCTCGGTGACGCTGGCCAATGCGCTCTACCAGGCGCTGGAGAAAAAAGAGAATTACGGCGTCCGCCTGGAACACCGGGATATCGACAAAGATCCGGTGACAAAGCGGAAATAACGATCGGAAGAAAAGAGTGGGAACATGTCATTTTCCGGAAAAGTAAGGGAAGAACTTGCGGGAAATATTTCATCCGCCAGACACTGCAGGATCGCGGAACTGGCCGCTTTTATCGGGATGTGCGGTACGATCGCGGTCAACAGTTTTGACCAGTACAGCATAAAAATCCATTCGGAAAATTTCCTTGTTGCAAGAAAAGTCTTTACATTGATAGAAAAAACATTTAATATTAAAGTTGATGTCTCTATCAGGAGAAATATTAAGCGGCAGAATGCCACTTATTCCGTAGTGGTCAGACAGCATGAAGATGCAGTGCGCATTCTTCAGGCAGTGAAGATGATAGGCGGAAATGCGGATTACATCAGCGATATCCGTCCTTTCAGTCCGCTGGTGCTCCAGCAGACATGCTGCCGGCGTGCGTTTCTCCGCGGAGCCTTTCAGGCATCCGGATCCATGAGCGATCCGAGCAAGTCCTATCATTTTGAGATCGTTTGTGATTCGCAGGCTGCGGCCGGCCAGATACAGGAGATCATGGACGGGTTCGGACTGGATGCCAAGATCGTGCAGCGGAAGAAAGCCTATGTCGCATACCTCAAGGAAGGCTCCCGGATAGTAGATGTTTTGAACGTGATGGAGGCGCATGTCGCCCTGATGGAACTTGAAAATGTCAGGATCCTCAAGGAAATGCGCAATACCGTCAACAGAAAGGTAAACTGCGAGACTGCAAATATCAATAAAACTGTGTCTGCGGCAGTAAAACAGGTTGAGGATATTACATATCTCAGAGATACAGTGGGATTTGAGCATCTACCGGATAATCTGGCTGAGGCTGCGCTTGCGCGCCTGGAACATCCTGATGCGACGCTGAAAGAATTAGGCGAGACTCTTGATCCTCCCGTTGGTAAATCCGGAATCAACCATCGTTTGCGCAGACTGAGTGAGATGGCAGAGAAAGTAAAGCAGGAGCGAGGAGGATTATTATGATAAAGACACCGGTTGTAGTTAAGACAGAATCAAACTTTGACGGAAGACCGATCGCACTGCTCGTGCAGGAAGCCAGCCAGTATGCAAGCAAAGTCTACATCCAGACCGACGGCAAGAACATCAATGCAAAAAGCATCATGGGCATGATGAGCCTTGCTCTTTCGGACGGCGAGGAGATCACGGTCGTGACAGACGGCGAGGACGAGCAGAAAGCAGCGGAGGGGATCCGCGGTTTCTTTGAACGGGGTGCAAAATAATCTGAAAAGACAGAAGAGGAGGGCTGTGCAGGGAAGAAGCGCAGTCCTCTTTTGCTCTTTCCGGAGGGAGGTATATTCTTATGAAAAAAATGCTGTTCATCTATAATCCGAATGCCGGGACGGGCGTCCTGAAACCGAAGCTGGCGGATGTGATCGACATCTTTGTAAAAGCAGGGTATGAGGTGACCGTGTATCCCACACAGAAATGCCATGACGGGACAGAGAAGATGCTGGACTGCCCGGACGGATACAATCTGATCGTGTGCAGCGGCGGCGACGGGACGCTGGATGAAGTCGTGTCCGGGATCCGCCTGCGCAAATATAAAGCGCCGCTGGGATACATACCGGCGGGGACAACGAATGACTTTGCCACCAGCCTCGGCATCCCGAAAGAAGTGACGGCTGCCGCGGATGCTGCGGTGAACGGCGTGCCGTTCTCCTGCGACGTGGGAACTTTTAACGATGATCCCTTCATCTACATCGCGGCGTTCGGGCTCTTCACCGATGTGTCCTATGAGACGAAGCAGAGTATGAAAAACATCCTGGGACATCTGGCCTACGTGCTGGAAGGTGCGAAGCGGATCTTCAATATCCCTTCCTACAAGCTGCGCGTCATCCATGACGGCGAGGAGATCGAGGATGAATTCATCTACGGGATGGTGACCAACTCCCGCTCGGTCGGCGGCTTCTCCGGGATCATCGGTCCGGATGTGGTCTTTGACGACGGCGAATTCGAAGTGACGCTCATCCGCACGCCGAAGAACCCGCTGGAACTGAACGACCTGCTCGGCGCGATCATGTTAAAGCAGATCAACCCGGAGCGGATGTATTCCTTCAAGAGCGGCTGCGTGCGGTTCGAATCCCTGGAACCGATCCCCTGGACGCTGGACGGAGAGTACGGCGGAAGCCACGAAGAAGTGATCATAAAGAATAACCGTCAGGTGCTCCAGATCATGGTCCGCCCGGAGATCGTCGCGTCGATCTCGAAAGCTCCCGCGCAGGCGGAAGAAAAAAATGACGAAAAAATGTAAAAAAACACTTGCATCCCGAAGATGTATATGATATAGTAATACTCGCTGTAAGGGAAACCGGACGGCGAGTATAAATATGGCTCCGTGGTCAAGCGGTCAAGACGCTAGCCTCTCACGCTGGAATCAGGGGTTCGATTCCCCTCGGAGTCACTTGAAGATCCGCAGATTGAATCTGCGGATTTTTTCATTGTCTTTTTTACTTCAATAGGCTATAATAGTAAAGGATTTATTAATCAGACTTATCCCGACGGCCGAAAGCTTACGCGGCGGGGATTGGAAGTGGAGGAGAAGAAAATGTTAGTATCAGCAACAGAAATGCTTCAGAAAGCAAAAGCAGGCCACTACGCAGTAGGTCAGTTCAACATCAACAACCTTGAGTGGACAAAGGCGATCCTTTTAACAGCACAGGAGTGCAACTCACCGGTTATCCTCGGTGTGTCTGAGGGCGCTGGAAAATATATGGCAGGCTACAAGACAGTTGTAGGCATGGTAAACGGTATGCTCGAAGAGCTGAACATCACAGTTCCGGTAGCGCTGCACCTTGACCACGGCAGCTATGACGGATGCCTGAAATGTGTGGAAGCGGGATTCTCTTCCATCATGTTCGACGGATCACACTATCCGATCGAGGAGAACGTAGCGAAGACAACAGAGCTCGTTAAGATCGCACATGACCACGGCATGTCTCTTGAGGCAGAGGTCGGAGCGATCGGCGGCGAGGAAGACGGCGTGATCGGCAAGGGCGAGTGCGCGGATCCGGAAGAGTGCAAGAAGATCGCTGATCTCGGCATCGACTTCCTGGCAGCAGGCATCGGCAACATCCATGGCGTATATCCGGACAACTGGGAAGGCTTAAGCTTCGAGACTCTGGATGCGATCCAGCAGAAGACAGGCGATATGCCGCTCGTACTTCACGGCGGTACAGGCATCCCGGACGATATGATCAAGAAAGCCATTGATCTCGGCGTAGCTAAGATCAATGTTAATACAGAGTGCCAGATCGTATTCGCTGAGGCTACACGCGAGTACATCGAGGCAGGCAAGGACAAACAGGGCAAGGGCTTTGATCCGCGTAAACTCCTGAAACCGGGCGCAGAAGCGATCATGGCTAAAGTGAAAGAGAAGATGGAACTGTTCGGATCTGTAGGACAGGCATAAAAATTTTTCAAAAAACACTTGCCTTTTCGGAGTGATTGTTTTATACTGTCACACGTAGACAAGAACAAGGGCGTTCCAAGGCAACTTGGAGTGCCCTTTTTATGTAGGACCCGTACCGGGCCGCTGCAGAGAGTCTGCTTCCGGAACATCCGCGCGGGTGTGAGGGACGGAGGAGCGCGTGATCCGTCTGTTCCCCGGAATGATCATCGATATGACGAAGAAGGAAGGGATCAATATGAGCACAGAAAAGATCAATGTAGCGAAAATTTTCGGTGAAAATGTTTTCAACGATACTGTGATGCAGGAGCGTCTTCCGAAGAAAGTTTACATAAAGCTGAAGAAGACGATCGAGGAGGGCAGGGAGCTGGATCTTGAGACGGCCGACGTCATTGCCCACGAGATGAAGGAATGGGCCATCGAGAAAGGCGCGACTCATTATACGCACTGGTTTCTCCCGCTGACCGGCGTGACGGCCGAGAAGCACGACTCCTTTATCTCCGCACCGCAGCCGAGCGGCAAGGTGCTGATGAGCTTTTCCGGAAAGGAACTGATCAAGGGCGAACCGGATGCTTCTTCATTCCCGTCAGGAGGATTGAGAGCCACATTCGAGGCGAGAGGCTACACGATGTGGGACTGTACCTCACCGGCGTTCGTGAGAAAAGATGCGGCGGGCGCGATCCTCTGCATCCCGACGGCGTTCTGTTCCTACACGGGCGAGGCGCTGGATCAGAAGACGCCGCTCCTGCGTTCCATGGAAGCGATCAATACACAGGCGCTGAGGCTCCTGAGACTCTTTGGAAATACAACATCTAAGAAAGTGACGCCCTCTGTCGGCGCGGAGCAGGAATATTTCCTTGTGGATGCGGACAAGTTCCTGCAGAGGAAGGACCTGATCTATACCGGACGCACCCTGTTCGGCGCGATGCCGCCGAAAGGACAGGAGATGGACGACCACTACTTCGGAACGATCCGCCAGAGGATCGCATCCTTCATGAAGGATGTCAATGAAGAACTGTGGAAGGTGGGCGTGACGGCGAAGACCCAGCACAACGAGGTGGCTCCGGCGCAGCATGAGCTGGCGCCCATCTATGCCGAGGCGAATATCGCGGTGGACCACAACCAGATCATCATGCAGACGCTCAAGAGAGTGGCGTGCCAGCACGGCATGAAGTGCCTGCTCCACGAGAAACCGTTCAAGGGCGTGAACGGATCCGGCAAGCACAACAACTGGTCCCTGACCACGGACGACGGTATCAACATGCTGGATCCGGGCAAGACGCCGCACGAGAACATCCAGTTTCTTCTGGTGCTCACCTGCATCCTGAAGGCAGTGAACCGTCATGCGGACCTGCTCCGGGAATCCGCTGCGGATCCGGGCAACGACCACAGGCTTGGCGCAAATGAGGCGCCGCCGGCGATCGTATCCGTATTCCTGGGCGAGCAGCTGGAGGATGTGATCGAGCAGCTTATCAGCGCGGGCGAGGCGACCCACAGCATCAAGGGCGAGAAGCTGGCCACAAGCGTGCGCACCCTTCCGGAGTTTACGAAGGATGCGACGGACCGGAACCGTACTTCACCGTTTGCGTTTACGGGAAACAAATTCGAGTTCCGTATGGTGGGATCCAGGGATTCCGTTGCTTCCGCCAATATCGTGCTGAACACCATCGTTGCCGAGGCATTTTCCGAGGCGTGCGATGTGCTGGAGAAATCAGACGACTTCCAGAAGGCGGTCCACGATCTGATCAAGGAATACGCGGTGGAGAACCAGAAGATCATCTTCAACGGCGACGGATATTCCGAGGCGTGGGTTGAAGAGGCGGCCAGAAGAGGACTGCCGAACATCCGCTCCATGGTGGATGCGATCCCGGCGCTCGTGACGGATAAGTCGATCAACCTTTTCGCAAAGTTCGGCGTATTTACGAAAACTGAGCTTGAGTCCCGTGCGGAGATCCACTACGAGAACTACTCAAAGGCGATCAACATCGAGGCGCGGACCATGATCGATATGGCGAGAAAGCAGTTCCTGCCGGCGATCATTAAATATACGAGAACTCTTGCGGATACGGTCAACGCAGTAAAAGAAGCGGGTGCGGACGCGAGCGTGCAGTCTGAGACGCTGGCTGAGATCACGGTGCTCCTGAAAGAGGCGCGCGCGGCGCTGATGGAGCTTGAGAAAGTGACCGGCGAAGTGGCGCAGCTTCCGGACGGACCGGAGAAAGCGAGAGCATACTATGAAGTGGTACATCCGGCGATGGATGCGCTCCGCGATCCGGTGGATCAGCTGGAGATGATCGTCGATAAAGAGGCGTGGCCGATGCCGTCCTACGGCGACCTGATCTTCGAAGTGTAGGCTGATAATAGATTGAACAGTAAAACAGGATGATCGGATATAAAATTTAATACAGATACCTGTCTCCCGGCAGGGAAAGATACACCTCTCTCTCTTTCCCTGCCGGGATTTTTTTGCGCAAATGATTGACAGTTTGCCCATCAGGATGCATACTAGATTAAAATACGATTGTAAGAATGTTGAGGTGCGGTGAATTGAATGAAAACGGGGGAAAAGAAAAGAAAATGACCATCAATGATGTGGCGGAGCAGCTGGGAGTGTCGATCAGTACGGTTTCCCGCGCCATCTCCGGCAAGGGGCGTATCGGCAGTGAGACGCGCAGGAAAGTGATGGAATTCATAGAGGAGCACGATTATCACCCGAACAGCAGTGCAAAGAGCCTTGCGCAGGCAAAAACGGAAAATATAGCGCTGCTTATCCCGGAGGTAAAGACACTGGTGGCGCAGCCTTTCTTCTATATGTGTATGTGCGGTGTGAATGAGGTGGCGCAGGCGCGGGGATATGACATGTTTGTAGTGACTACGAACGGGCAGGATACGGCCAGACTGAAGCGTCTTCTGGATAATGAGAAAGTGGACGGCGTGATCCTTGGAAATACACACCGGGATGATGTGTTCGCCAGATTCCTGAAATCCCGCGGGTGTCCGTTTGTAGCGATAGGCTCTATGGACGACGATTCTGTCATACAGGTGGACCATGACAATATGGGGGCATGCCGTGATCTGACGGCGATACTCCTGTCCCGCAGAATGCGCAGGATCGCGTATATGGGACAGGCCGACGACCTGATCGTAAATGAAGAGCGGTACAGGGGATACCTGCAGGCGCATCGGGATATCGGCACGGATGTTGATATGGATCTTGTATACAGGGATAATATAACAGAGACGATCGTGCGGAAAAATACGGATGAGCTTGTGCGAAGAAGAGTGGACTGCATTCTCTGTCAGGATGATGCTATCTGCAATATCGTCCTTCAGGAACTCTACAGTCAGAATGTGAGGATCCCGGAAGAGATGCGTGTGGCCTCCTGCCACAACAGCAAGACGCTGGACAGTTACCCTGTCACAGTCACTTCGCTGAAATTTGACAATACGGAGATCGGGCGCGTTGCCTGCGATGTACTGATCGATATGCTGGAGGGCAGACAGGTTGAAGGCCGGACGCTGCTTGATTATGAAGTGGTGCTGAAGGAATCGACAAAATAGATGCGGGACAATGAAAAAAAGAATATAAGGAGTTAATCAGCGGCAAAATGCGCAAATAGCGCAAATTATGCCGCTATTTTTATGAAAAACATCCAAAAATAATTTTTAATGAATGTTAATTATGCATATTGTACAAAAAGACAAGCGATGATATAATTCATTATAGAGCAAGCGATTGCGCAAACAAGCACAGCGCATGAGCGCAAATAATAATTCCGCAGTCGATGCGGAAAAGGAGGTTATTTTATGAAGAAAAAGTTGGTAAGCGTATTGTTGTCAGCGGCGATGGTCGCAACACTGCTCGCAGGATGCGGCGGCGGATCAGATGAATCCACAGACAGTGCGGACAGCGCTGCTTCAGGCGAGAAGCAGGATGTAGCCCTCAGACTGTGGGGCGCAGAGGAAGACCAGGCACTTCTGCAGAGCCTGATCGATTCCTTTGTGGAAGAGTATTCGGATGCTGCGAATATCACGGTAGAGCTCGGCGTCGAGAGTGAATCTACGGCGAAGGATACGGTGCTGACAGACGTTGAAGCTGCGGCAGATGTATATGCATTTGCATCCGACCAGCTCCCGGATCTTGTAAATGCAGGGGCGCTTCAGTCAATCGACGATATGGACGAGGCTCTCCAGGCTTACACAGGCAAGAGCGTAGCGGACATCGAGAGTGCGAATTCGGCCGATTCTGTGGAAGCTGCGACATTCAATGACACACTCTACGCATTTCCGATGACGGCTGACAACGGTTATTTCCTGTACTACGACTCTACAGTACTGTCAGAGGAGGACGTGGCATCATGGGATACCATGCTGGCCAAAGCAGACGAAGCTGGAAAGAAAGTTGCCATGACCCTTGCATCCGGATGGTACAATGCATCCTTCTTCTACAGCGCAGGATTTACAACAGGACTTAACGATGACGGATCCACATCCATGGATTGGAACGGCGAGGCAGATTACACAGGTGTGGAAGTAACGCAGGCAATGCTCAATATTACGGGCAGCCCGGCATTTATGGCTGTGGCGGACGGAGATATCTCCAACCAGATCGCGTCAGGACAGCTTTGTGCGGCGGTATCCGGCACATGGGATGCAGCGGCGGCTCAGGAAGCATTCGGAGACGGCTATGCCGCGACAAAACTTCCGACATTTACGATTGCAGGCGATCAGTTACAGCAGAAATCCGTATCCGGATATAAGCTGGTGGGCGTGAATGCACATTCCGAGAATGCCGGATGGGCAGCGCTTCTGGCAGACTGGATCACCAACGAAAATGCACAGCAGCAGCGCTTTGACGAGCGCCAGATCGGACCGTCCAACAATGCGGTTCTTGAGTCTGACGCCGTACAGTCAAACGTGGCTCTTGCAGCACTGGCAGCACAGAATGAGTTCGGTGTTGTGCAGTTTGCAGGACAGAACTACTGGGATCCGGCGGCTACATTCGGTGAGATCGTTGCAAAAGGCGAGCTCGATGTGAATGATACGGCAGGAATCCAGGCAGCGCTTGATACACTGGTAGAAGGCGCTACAGCTCCGATCAATTAGTATCGTGTAGGGAACCGGGCGGAGAAACTGCTTCTCCGTCCGGTTTGGGAAGGAGAGAAATATGGAAAGATCGAAAGGAAAAGTCGCAGGATTTTTCGGCGCGATCGGAAGATTTTTTCGGGGTTTCGGAGAGGCGGTTGCGAAGGGCGACCTTTTTGTAAAACTCTCCCTGATCTGGATGGGCGCGGGATATTTCCGGAGAAAACAGTATGTGAAATCCATCCTGATCACGATTTTTGAAGCGCTGGTTATCGTTTTCAGCGTTGTATGTTCCTCACAGTATATACCGAAATTCGGGACGCTTGGAACAGTAAAAAGGGCATCGGAATTCAATCCGGTGACCATGAAAAACGAGATCAACGATTATGATAACTCATTTATGATTCTTTTGTTTTCGGTAGTCAGTATTGTTATCTGGGTTGTATTTCTGCTGATCTGGATCTCCAATGTCAAACACGCCTATGAGCTGCAAAAGATGTCGGAGAGAGGAGAACATATCAATACATTCCTCGAGGACCTCAATACTTACCGGAATGAGAACTTTTACAAAACGCTGCTCGCGCTTCCTGTTGCGGGAGTCGTGGTCTTTACAGCGGTACCGCTGCTGATCCTGATACTGGTAGCGTTTACAAATTACGACCAGCAGCATATGCCGCCGGCAGAACTCTTTACATGGGTGGGCCTTGACAACTTCTTCAGCCTGTTCGGAGGAGGAGGTCTTACGATCACATTCGGATACTCCTTTGTCCGGGTACTGATCTGGACTCTTGTATGGGCTCTGTTCTCCACGTTTACAACGTATATCGGCGGTATCCTTCTGTCGCTGCTGATCAACCATAAGCGTGTAAAACTCAAAAAGATGTGGCGTACGCTGTTCATGGTAACGATCGCCGTGCCGCAGTTTGTGTCTCTGCTTCTTGTGAGGAACTTCTTCGCGGACGGAGGTATTGTCAATACGATCTGCGCCAGTGTAGGACTAACGGATTTCCTGAGAGATATCGGCCTGATCAGCACTTCGTATATTCCGTTCCTCACCTCGCCGGGGTGGGCGCATGTAATGATCATCCTGATCAATATCTGGGTAGGCGTGCCGTACCAGATGCTGATCGCGACCGGCGTACTGATGAACCTTCCGACGGACCAGATAGAGAGCGCGCGTATCGACGGCGCGACTCCGGTTCAGATATTCCGTCATATTACCATGCCGTATGTGCTCTTTATCACAGGACCAGCGCTGGTGACGGATTTTGTAAAGAATATCAATAACTTCAACGTGATCTACCTGCTGACCCAGGATGTGTACACGACGACAAATCAGGCGCTTGCCAATTCACAGGCAAAAGAAGTGGATCTGCTTGTTACATGGCTGTTCCGTCTGACTCAGGAATACTACAACTATAAGATGGCTGCCGTCATCGGTATCGTGGTATTCGTACTCTGTGCAGCGTTTACACTGATCGCCTTCGGCCGTATGACCAGAGGAGACAGAGAGGAGGTATATCAATAATGAAGATCAGAATTTCAGATATTGTAAGACACGTACTTCTGGCTTTTCTGGCGGTAGTCTGGCTGGTACCGATCGTATGGCTTCTGGCGACGTCATTCAGCAAATATACGGGCATGAATTCTTCTACGTTCTTCCCGGAGGAGTGGGCGCTTGACAGCTATAAGAATCTGCTCTTCGGAGCGGACTCGGTAGCCCAGTTCCCGCAGTGGTTCTGGAATACATTTATCATTGCCTGCTTCACATGTATTATCTCCACGGCTTTCGTGCTCATGGTGGCATACGCGACATCCTGTATGCGTTTCAGGGGCAGGAAGACACTGATGAATATTGCGGTTATCATCAACCTGTTCCCGGGCGTTCTTGCAATGATCGCCGTATACTTTATCTTAAAGAGCATCGGCCTGACGAACAGCCACCTCGGACTGATCTTCGTCTACTCAGCGTCATCGGGCCTTGGTTATCTGATCGCGAAAGGGTTCCTTGACACAGTCCCGGTTTCCCTTCGTGAGGCTGCTTACCTTGACGGGGCGAGCGAGGCAAAGGTGTTCTGGAGAGTGGTCATGCCGATGAGCAAGCCGATCATCGTATATACGGTCATCAGTTCTTTCCTCGTACCGTGGATGGATTTCGTCTATGCGAAGATGATGCTCAATTCCGGCGTCGCGTCCCAATGGACGGTGGCGATCGGGCTTTATAATATGCTTGAGAAGAGCCTGATCAATACATACTTCACACAGTTCTGTGCAGGCGGCGTACTCGTATCGATCCCGATTTCGGTCCTGTTTATCATCATGCAGAAGTTCTATGTAGAGGGTGTGACAGGCGGAGCTGTAAAAGGCTGATAAAAGCAGATATATGTGCTGCCGGTGTGTATCCGCGCCGGCAGCGTTTTGACACAAACCGAAGACAGAAAGGATATTATATGGAATCGTTTATAAAGGGCATGGATGTCTCCTCGCTGAAAGAACTGGAAGAGCTGGGAGCAAAATACTACAAAGACGGACAGGAGAAAGAGCTTCTGAAAATATTAAAAGAATATGGTGTGAACTCGATCCGCTTAAGACTGTGGAATGATCCGTACAGCGAGGCGGGAGTTCCGTACGGTGCGGGCACCAATGACCTTAAGACGACGACAGAGCTGGCAAAGAGAGTGCTTGCCAATGGCATGGGATTTCTGCTGGATCTTCACTACAGTGATTTCTGGGCGGATCCGGGCAAACAGCGCATTCCGAAGGCATGGCACGGCATGGATGTGCCGCAGCTTGAGCAGGCCGTATATGATTACACCAGACAGGTGCTTGTGTCGCTGAAGGAGCAGGATGCGTTCCCGACGATGATACAGGTTGGAAATGAGCTCTCAAACGGCCTGCTCTGGCCTTACGGAAAAGTGCCGCAGTACGACAATATCGCGCGGTTTCTGAACGCGGGGATCCGGGCGGTGAGAAGCGTGGATCCGGATCTGCCGGTCATGCTGCATCTGGATAACGGCGGCAATAACGCACTCTATCGGGAGTGGTTTGACGAGTTTATGAAGCGGGGAGAGGAGTTCGAGGTGATCGGGCTGTCCTACTATCCGTTCTGGCACGGAACCCTGCAGGATCTTGAGGACAATATGCATGACATTTCCGGGCGGTATGGAAAAGAACTGATCGTGGCGGAAGTGTCCATGGGACATACAATGGAGGATTATGCCTCTTACGAACAGCTCGGGGAGAACGAGCGGAAAGGCATGGCGACAAAACCGGAGCTTGCCGCGAAGGTGGAGTATCCGATGACGCCCCGGGGGCAGAGTGACTTCATGCAGGATTTCCTCACAAGGATCTCGAGGGTGAAGGGAACCCGGGGATTCTATTACTGGGAGCCGGGCTGGCTTCCTGTCCCCGGCAGCGGCTGGGCGAACGATGAGGCGCTTGCCTACATCGAGGAGAAGGGTCCGGGCGGAAATGAATGGGCGAATCAGGCGCTTTTCAATTACAGGGGTAACGCGCTGGAAGCCCTTGATACGATCCGGGATTTTGTAACAGTTCAGCCATAGGGAACTGTTACGAGAGATTTTTTACAGAAACAGAAAGGTTTGGTACAATAGAATGGACAAGTTTGTTGTAAATATAATTCATCGTCCCGAGATGGTGCCGGAGTATGCCGAGAAGGTGACCGGCCACGGGAAGGAAGAAGACATCGGAAGAAAATCTCTTCTCACGGAGTCTCTTGATATTTTCAGATTTCAGCAGGAGACTGCGCATAAGAACGGACTTAAGACGACGATCCAGATGACATATGCATCTCTCTTCAATGAAGAGGCGATCCAGATCGCAAAGGAAGACCACGAAAAATACGGCGATGAGATAGCATTGTCTCTGCTGGGCCTTCCGTGTACGGAGTTCCGTGAGAAATATAAAACGAAAGATTTCTGCATCTGGATGTTCTCCATGGAGGATAAGAAATCTATTGTGGATGATGTGTTTGGAAAATTCTATGATATATTCGGCTTCTATCCGGAGTCTACAGGATCCTATTATATGGACGCAGAGCTGACGAACTACATCAAGGAAAAATATCCTTCTGTAAAATGTGCGATTGCGACCTGCTGGGAAGAGGGACCGAAGGCATACCATACGTGCAACAATTCATGGTATACACTGTTTGACGGAGGCCCGTGGAATCCGTGGATTCCGTCGAAGCAGAATACACACGCGCCGGCAGCCAATGAGGCGGAGGACAGCGGCATTGTGGCGATCCCGCATCTCTCGCGCGATCTGCTGGCCTGCTATGATGGAAACGGCTCCAACTTCGGTACACATCCGCAGAATGTACTGCGCGGGATGATCTATGACACAAAGACATGGGAGTACCCTTATCTGTATAACCTGGTCGACCAGTACCGAGCGCTTGAGAAATATAACAACGGCTATGCCTACAATATGATGTTCGTAGGACCGGGCTGGCTCAATAAGATGGGGCGCTGGGAAGCTCCGTACGAGCTGCTGAAAAAATCCTATGAGGACGGTATGGCATACTACGGACAGCTCAAAAAAGAAGGAAAACTCGATGACATGACAATGGCCGAGTTCGCGGATTATTACCGTGAGAAGAAGACTTATACTGAGCCGGAGTGCGCATTGTGGAGAGATATCCTTTATGGTTCTGACAAACAGATCTTCTGGTACTGCGATCCGTATATGAGAGCCTGTGTCAATATGGACCAGGGCGGCGCGATCGTAGATCTGCGCCCGTATGCAGCCAAACTGAAATGGGAAGTGGGAATCGGGACAAAGCATGTACAGGATGCGTCCTATCCGTTCCTGATCCAGGAGAAATACAGAGCCGGATACTTCACACATTATGCAGGTGAAGGAACCGTGCGCAGCGCGAAACTCACCTATAAAGGCGAAGAAGTTGATCTGTGCCTGTGCCGTACAAAAGCACATTTCTCCGAAGAAGAGATGGGAGAAGGAAAGAAAAAGCGAATCCTTACCCTTGATCCGGTAGATATTGAATTCCAGGATCTGACTGTAAAGCTTCAGACAAGAGTAATCTTTGCAGAGAGCGAGTCGGATATCCAGATTGAGAGAAGTATCCTCGAGATGAGCGATCCGGCTGCAAAAGTCGAGCTCAACGAGTACATGGTGGCATGCTACGGTACGACCGAGTACCCGGAGGATATGACAGGCATCACTCTTGCATGCACAAAAGCAGGAGAAGAGAAGATGATCAGCTATGAATATAAATGCAGAGAAGCTGATATGGAAAGTGCTGACAGTGTCAGTGCAGTGATCCCGGAGATTGAGACGAAAGTCTCTATGAGCATGGACAAAAAAGAGGCAAAAGGCTATGTTCGCGAGGGATATGCATTTTCCCCGATGTTTACACTGGGATATACGACAGAAGTTTCTGATAAGGAGGTAGTGTCCACATGGCTCAGGCTGGAAAAGGCAGATTAAATTACCGCTGCCCGATGTGTTTTATGAGAGATCTTGACATCGATATGTTCTATGATAAGGACAAAGATGAATATTACTGTATCCGCTGTCAGTATGTCGGCAACGAGGAGGATGTTCTTAAGAGAAATGAAGTCGTCCGCATGAAATACGGTTCGATGATGAAACGATATAAGATGGAAGATTTCTAAATCTGTAATTTTACCATATAAAAAGTGCGCCAGAGGTATTTTTCATAAAGTACCCGACGCACTTTTTTACTGCTATTCTTTTTGGCAGAGTTCAGTTCATCCGCCGGAATTCCAGCGGCGTGGTCCCGACGGCTTTTTTGAATACAGCGATGAAATGGCTGGAATCAGTAAAACCCGTGTGACGGGCGATATCCTGTATCTCCAGATGCGGACTGGTGATCAGCAGCTCTTTTGCCTTGCTCAGCCGGTATGAAGTCAGATATTCGTATGCGGAGCAGTTGAGATAACGACGGAAGAGCCGGGAGAGGTACTGTGGAGTAATGAATACCTGCCTGCTGAGCTTCTCAATGGTCAGCGGAAGGAAATAGCTGCTTTCGATTTCTTTCATCACAGGCAGTACATAATTCCGGTAGAGCGGTTCGTCCGACCGGCTGCCGTGTGTTGTGTTCGCGATCTGGATCAGCACACTGTAGCAGTTGACGGAGAGCTTTTTTACATCCAGAGGCCGGGCGGTGGATATGGCTATGCCGTCGTCTATCAGCCGGCTGATCCGTTCCCCCTGCGCGGCGCCTGTGGAGATCATCTGCCGGTTTCCCATGATCTGAGGGATGGCCCGCTCTGCGGTCCCGGTAAAAGTAGCATACTTTACAACCCAGTCGTTTCCGCTTTTTTCATAGGAATGGCGGATAAAAGGCGCCATCAGAAGCCCCTCGCCTTCGTGCAGCAGACAGGATCCCGCGGGGGTTTCTACCCTGCCCGCCCCTTTCTCTGTCTGAAGATAGTGGTAGAATGGATAGCCGCCCGGACGGGAGACATGATCCTGCGTCCAGTCTTTTCCGATAGATTCATAAGTAAAAGGCTCTGTCACGGGGATGCTTCTGAAAATGATACGCATAAAACAGTTCCCCCTTTCCCGTGTTTCGAAATCTTATATTTTATAGTTTAACATATCATACAATGGGGCGTCCAGCCGATGTATAATAATGGTTACCATACAAAGTGCCGGTGCCGGCAACGGTCCGGTGTATACGTAGCGTCAGTGTACAAGGAGCGTATTGACCCCTTGTACACTGACGCTACTGATGACGGATACATAAGGAGGATGTGGAAGATGAGGAAATTTGACTATGACAAAGTAAAAGATCCCTGTTATTTCAGGGACGGAAGGCTTGATGCACATTCAGATCATGCGTATTATGCGTCACGGGCAGATCTGCTGGCTGGAAAGTCAGAGTATACGGAAAGTCTGAACGGGGTGTGGAAGTTCCATTATGCGAAGAACTATCAGGCGGCTGTTCCGGGATTTGAAAAGCCGGAGTACTGCTGCGCCGACTGGGATGACATCCGCGTGCCGGCCCATATCCAGATGGAGGGGTATGATGTGCCGCAGTACGCGAACACCCAGTATCCGTGGGAGGGGAGAGAGGATATACGTCCAGGTGAGATCCCGGAACATTTTAATCCTGTGGCAAGCTATGTGAAATACTTTACCGTGCCGGAGAGAATGCAGGGGAAACGCCTCTTTATCTCCTTCCAGGGAGCAGAGAGCGGAATTGCAGTCTGGCTGAACGGAGAATTTGTGGGATACAGTGAAGATTCGTTTACTCCTTCGGAATTTGAACTGACCGATTATGTAAAAGAGGGAGAAAACAAACTGGCCGCACAGGTGTTCAAATGGACGGCGGGGAGCTGGTGTGAAGATCAGGACTTCTACAGATTTTCAGGTATTTACCGGGATGTGTATCTGTATACTGTTCCGGATGTTCATATCCGTGATCTGCGGATCCGCGCCCTGCCTGATGAGACTCTGACGAGAGGAACACTGGAGATCCGGACAGTTGCCTGGGCGAAAGAAGGCGAAGGAGAAGCGCGGTTCCGGCTGTCGCGGCACGGCAAAGTATATATCGATGAGAAAAAAACACTGAGCGGGGATGACACCTTTACCTGGGATATCGACAGACCCGGGCTGTGGAGCGCGGAAGAGCCGAAACTATATGATCTGACGATTGAAGTATACGGCGCGGACGGAACGCTGTGCGAAGTAATTCCGGAGAAAGCGGGGTTCCGGAGATTTGAGCTTAAAGACCGTATTATGACGCTCAACGGAAAGCGGATTGTATTTAAAGGGGTAAACCGGCATGAATTCAGCTCCATAAGCGGAAGAAACGTTCCGGAAGAAGATCTGCGCAGGGACCTTGAAGTTATGAAACAGAACAATATCAACGCGGTGCGCACGTGCCATTATCCGAATACATCGCTGATATACCGGCTGTGCGACGAGTATGGGCTGTACATGATCGATGAGACAAATCTGGAGTCCCACGGATCATGGGATATGGCGCAGGCCACCGGTGATTACGGATATATTGTACCCGGCGACAAGCCGGAGTGGCTTGATCTGGTTCTGGACCGCGCGGAGTCTATGTACCAGAGGGATAAAAACCATCCGTCTATTCTGATCTGGTCCTGCGGAAACGAGTCTTACGGAGGAAAAGATATTTATGAAATGTCCCGGTTCTTCCGCAGAGAAGATCCGACCCGTCTGGTGCATTACGAAGGAATATTCCATGACCGCAGGTACAACGATACGAGCGACATGGAAAGCCAGATGTATACGCCGGTGGACAAGATAAAGGAATACCTGGCAAAAGACAGGAGCAGGCCGTTTATCTGCTGCGAGTATACCCACGCTATGGGCAATTCCTGCGGCGCGATGCACAAATATACGGATCTGACGGATACAGAGCCGCTCTATCAGGGCGGATTTATCTGGGATTATATCGATCAGACGATTACCAGAAAAGACAGATATGGCAATGAATTCCAGGCTTACGGGGGAGATTATGACGAGAGGCCGACCGACTATAATTTCAGCGCGAACGGTATCGTATACGGCGGAGACAGGACACCTTCTCCTAAAATGCAGGAAGTGAAATTTAATTATCAGAATATCACTGCGGATGTGACGGAGGAGCAGGTGAGGGTCGTCAATAAAAATCTGTTTGTAAATACAGACACGTTTGACTGCGTGGTGACAACAGCAAAAAACGGGCTGGTGATCAGACAGGTATGCATGGACACAGACGTCCCGCCTCTCGGGGAGAAATGTTATAAACTGCCGCTGCCAAAAGAGACGGCCCCGGGGGAATACACTGTGACAGTATCATTCCGGCTGAAAGAAAAGACGGTGTGGGCACCGGCGGGATATGAAACCGCGTTCGGACAGTATGTGTACAAAATAGAAAGGCCGGCAGAAGAACAGATATGTGCGGCCGGAGACGAAAAAATGGTGGAAGTCATCCGGAGCAAACACAATATAGGTGTAAGAGGCAGTCATTTTGACGTTCTTTTCTCCCTGCAGGACGGAGGGCTTGTGTCCTACCGCTATGCAGGAAAAGAGATGATCAAAGAGATCCCCAAGCCGAATTTCTGGAGAGCGCCTGTGGATAACGACCAGGGGAATCAGATGCCGAAGCGTTACGCACAGTGGAAGATTGCCAGTATGTATGTCTCGCACAAAGACTTCCGGGAGGGGACGTGCTGCAGAATACTGGAGCCGGAAGTAGAGGAAAAAGGCGTTATGGGTACAGAAGAAGGAAAAAGAGCACAGTCTGTGAAAATAACGTATACATATCTGATGCCGACGATTCCGGTCAGCGAATGCAGACTTTCTTATGAGGTGTCGGGAAG
Source organism: Candidatus Mediterraneibacter guildfordensis (assembly GCA_019112735.1). Taxonomy (GTDB): domain Bacteria; phylum Bacillota; class Clostridia; order Lachnospirales; family Lachnospiraceae; genus Mediterraneibacter; species Mediterraneibacter guildfordensis. The sequence continues at coordinate 24,457 of DXIS01000010.1, read as the reverse complement.
CGGCCGGGTAAAGACGACACTGTCATGTAATCCGCAGGAAGAGCTTGGCGATATGCCGGAATTCGGAGTGATTTTCAAGCTGGATGCGGATTATGACCATGTAAAATGGTACGGGCTCGGACCTGCGGAGACATATGCAGACCGGAAAAAAGGTGCAAAGCTGGGCATCTATGAAAATCGTGCGGCGGATAATATGGCAAAATATATCGTGCCCCAGGAGTGCGGGGCAAAAGAGGAGGTACGGTATGCGTCGGTTACGGACAGAAAAGGAAGAGGGATGCTCTTTGAGATGGATGAAAAGAGCGGACCGATGATGTTCTCAGCTCTGCCGTACACACCTCATGAGCTTGAAAACGCAAAACATCCCTATGAGCTGCCCGGGGTGCATTATACAGTAGTGCGCGCGGCGCTCGGACAGATGGGGATCGCAGGCGATGACAGCTGGGGATCCCGTACACACCCGGAATATCTGCTGGACGTTAAAGGTAAAATGGAGTTCACATTCAGTTTCCGGGGAATCTGAATACAGGATACGGCCGCGCGGAGACAGCGGGCGAATATCGTAAGGAAAGAAAGAGGAAAAAAGATGGTAGGCGGACATTTACTACACGGAGGAGATTATAACCCGGAGCAGTGGCTGGACTGTCCGGAGATTTTAGAGGAAGATATCAGACTGATGAAAGAGGCGGGCGTCAACTGCGTGACGCTGGGGGTATTCTCCTGGTCTGTACTTGAACCGGAAGAGGGAGTATATAACTTCGGCTGGCTGGAGGAGATCATCGATAATCTCGGGCACGCGGGGATACAAGTTATCCTTGCGACCCCGTCGGGGGCAATGCCGCACTGGATGACTCAGAAGTACCCGGAGGTGATGCAGGTGCGCCAAGACGGCTCCCGCAACCTTCCGGGGAAACGCCATAATTTCTGTTATACATCACCTGTAATGCGGAAGAAAACAGCGGCTGTAGACGAGGCGCTTTCCAGAAAATTCGGCAGGAAAGAGAATGTGATCCTTTGGCATATATCCAATGAGCTGGGAGGAAACTTCTCGGACGGGACATGCCACTGCGAAGCCTGCCAGAGCGCATTCAGGGAATGGCTGAAAGAAAAATACGGAACTCTTGACAATTTAAACCGGGCGTGGTGGGGGAGATTCTGGAGCCATGAGTACACCGAGTGGGAGCAGATACACAGTCCCGCGGACCGTGGAGAGACGACCGTGACGGCTCTGGAGCTGGACTGGCGCAGGTTTGTCACGGAACAGTTCTGCAGTTTCTGCGAAATGGAGATCAGCGCAGTGAAAAAACATTCAGATCTCCCGGCTACGACAAACTACATGGATATTTTTAAAAATATTAATTATAACAGGCTGGCGCGCGGGCTTGATATTATCTCGTGGGACAATTACCCATTCTGGCACAGAGAGAAAGACGAAGTGCCGACAGCGGTCAGGGCGGCCTTTAACCACAGCATGATGCGGAGTATGAAAAAGCAGCCGTTCCTTCTCATGGAGAGCGCGCCGTCTGTGATCAACTGGAGAGAGAACAATCCGGTAAAGCGGCCTGGGATGCATATGCTTTCTTCAATGCAGGCATTGGCGCACGGCTCTGATTCCGTGCAGTATTTTCAGTGGAGAAAAGGCCGCGGCTCATACGAGAAATTCCACGGGGCCGTGTTGGATCATAAAAACGGAAGCAATACCCGGGTCTTCCGTGAAGTATCGGAAGTGGGAAGACGTCTGCCGGGACTTGAACATCTGCTGGACGGAACGGTCAATCGTCCGGACGCAGCTGTCCTTTTTGACTGGGAAAACTGGTGGGCAGTGGAGGATATTACCGGGCCGAGGCTGGATCTGGACTATCCGGGATATGTCATGGATCATTACCGTGCTTTCTGGGAGCAGGGGATTGAGGCTGATATCGTGGACATGGATGCAGATCTGAGCGGATACAGGCTTGTGTCCGCGCCTCTCAACTATATGTACAAAGCCGGATGGGCAGAGAAAATAAGAGCATTTGTCAGAGACGGAGGAATATTTGTGACTACGTTTTTCAGCGGAATGGCGGATGAGACGGATCTCTGCTTTACCGGCAGCCATCCGCTGGAGGATGTTCTGGGCGTTGTACAGGAGGAGATCGACGCACCGTCTAAAGATTTTGAGAACCGTTTCATATATTCGGGAAAAGAGTATCCGGCAGTGAGAATGTGCGAGATCGTTCATGTGAAAGAAGGGACGGAAGTACTCAGCGTGTATGAAAGAGATTTTTACGCCGGTCTCCCGGTAGTGACACGCAGATCATACGGAGAAGGACAGGTGTATTATCTGGCGGCGGAGTCAGACCTATCGTTTTTGAGACGGTTTTATGAAAATATATTTGACTCCTGCGGCATGAAAAACGTGCTGGGGGCAAAGCTGCCGTACGGAGTGACCGTCACCGAGCGGACCGCCTGCCTGCCGGATCCGGCAGATGCGGACACAGGGACAGGAGACTGCCGTGGAGCCGTGTTTGTAATGAACTTTAAGAATGAACCGGTCTTTGTGGAATGCGCGGGAGAATGGACGGACGCGGAGAACGGGGAAGCATTCTCCGGAAAAATCAGACTGGAAGCTTTCGGCTGCAAAGTACTGCTGAGCAGGAAAACGAAATAGAGATGCCGGGGTGCGGGCAGGGACTTGACGAAGATACGCCGGAAATGGAATAATGAAACCGGAGGTGAGAGAATGCTGCTTCATACGATACTGATCAAACCTGCTTCCGGACTGTGCAATATGCGTTGCAGTTATTGCTTTTACTGCGACGAGATGGACAAACGTGAAGAAGGCATCCGCGGAATGATGTCCGTGGATACTGTAAAAAATCTCATAAAAAAGGCTATGAGACAGGCTGGGGATGAGATATGTTTTGCCTTCCAGGGAGGGGAACCAACCCTCCGGGGACTGGATTTTTTCAGAGAAGTGATCCGGCTTGAGAAGAGGTTCAACAGAAGAGGAATCCGTGTGATTAATACGATTCAGACAAACGGGTTTGCTCTTGACGAAGAGTGGTGCCGGTTTTTTAAAGAACATGATTTTCTGATCGGTCTGTCAGTGGACGGAACACAGGAGATTCATGACCGGTACAGGCATGACGCATCAGGGGGAGCGACTTACGCCCGTGTTAAAAAGGCGGCGGATCTGCTTGACAGCTTCGGCGTGGCCTATAATATTCTCACAGTTGTGACCCGGAGCGTGTCGGAACATACCCGGGAGATATACAGAGAATACAAAAACAACGGATGGAATTACCAGCAGTATATCGCCTGTCTTGATCCGGCGGGGGAAGAGCCGGGAGGCAGGGAATACTCGCTGACGCCGGAAGCTTACGGAAAGTTTCTGACAGAGCTGTTCCGGTTATGGGAAAAGGACTGGAGAAAGGGCAGGGCGCCGTATATCCGCCAGTTTGAGAATTACATCGGAATCCTCGCGGGTATCCCTCCGGAGTCCTGCGAGCAGAGGGGAACCTGCAGTGTGCAGTGCGTAGCGGAGGCGGACGGCAGGGCATATCCCTGTGATTTCTATGCGATGGACGGATATTGTCTGGGAAATTATAACGAGAACAGAATTGAGGAATTCTTTGAGAATGAGACTGCAAAACAATTTGTGCGGGAATCTCTGAAACACGATGAAGAGTGCAGGCAGTGCCGGTGGTTTCAACTCTGCCGGAACGGGTGCCGCAGACACAGAATACGGGATGATCAGACAGGGACGTACAGAAACTACTTCTGCGGCGGATACAGGATGTTTTTTGAAAAATGCGCACCGAGGATGAAAGAGATTGCCGGCTATCTTAGGAAATAAGACAGCCGGCAATCTCTTTGAATGTCCGGAAACAATCAGGGCGGGCTTCCGACCCGGTCTTATTCGGTAACAGCGCAGAAGCCTTCCGCGTAGAATGCTCCGCCTGTGGGAAGGCTGTCTGTGAAGACGGTGACTATATCTCCTTCCTGGCGGAAGAGAACCGGAGTGCCGGTACGCATACATATGACAGATTTCACCGGTTTTTCTGAGACGAGTGTGATCTGTGCCGGAAGAACAGGAGTATCTCCGTATGCGCAGAAAACATATCTTCTATTTTCTTTCTGCGTGTAGAACAGGTTATCTTTGAAATACGGGGCACAGATGCGCGTCCCATATATGCCGTCTCCGTAGATTTTAAGCCATGCGCCCATGTCGCGGAGAGACCGGACTGCGGGAGCCGGGAGTTCACCGTCCGGCTGCGGGGCGATGTTAAGGGCAAGATTGCCGCCTTTGCTCACGACATCAAGCAGAAGCAGAACAAGCTGGTGTCCGCTTTTGAATGTATCCGTATAGTGGAACGAAAACTTCTTCCCTACAGTCGTACAAGTTTCCCACGGAACACTGAGGGCAGTCTCGGGGACAGTTTTCTCCGGTGTGATGAAGTTTTCATACTCTCCCCCGCAGGTACGGTCAGAGACGATCAGGTGCGGCTGGGAGAAAGAGCGGATCTCCTCCACGATCTCGCCGAGACGGATGTCCTGTCCCAGATTATCGGGGCGCACCCAGCCTCCGTCCAGCCAGAGCACATCGACTTTGCCGTAGTTCGTGCACAGTTCCCGGATCTGCTGATGGGCAAACTGTACATATTTCTCCCACAGATCCGGATGTTCACTGACATCATAATTTACGTTTCTGTCAGGTGCAGTGCCAAACTGCGGAGCCCAGTAATACTCGCTGTGCCAGTCCGGCTTGGAAAAGTAGACGGAGATACCCAGGCCCTGTCTGCGGAATTCCCGGAAGAGAGCGCCGACGATGTCAGCGTCCTTATGTGTATGGAAGGGACAGCTCTCTGCTGTGATCTTATAGTCTGTTGTATCCGTGTCATACATACAGAATCCGTCATGATGCTTTGTTGTAAAAAGCAGGTATTTAAACCCGCAGTCCGCGGCGAGCGCCGCCCATCTGACGGGATCGAATTTTATGGGATTGAAAGTCCGGTTTGCATCCCAGTACTGCTGCTTGCAGGTCTCGATGTCGGCCCATGTCATATCTTCCTGGCTCCATGAGCCGTCTCCGTCGCTTAACGGCCAGCTCTCGTAAGTGCCGAGCTGGCAGCCGGGTGCCCAGTGCATCATCAGTCCCAGCTTCTGGTCCATGAACCATTCCAGATGCTCTCTGACCGCCGCTGATTTCGGGGGGATATATTCCTCCGGTGCAGTATAATTGTGAATACCATTGACAACAAGTGTTTTCGCCATATTTTTGTGCTCCTTTTCTCGTATCCGGCAAAAACAGCCGGGGGTTGATTCTAATATACCGCCCGGCTGTAATGTTTGAAAGAGTTAAATCTTATTATCAGGTGCACTTTTTTTATCTGTACAGATCGTGAGCGTGGCGGCGAGCCGGCCGTCCGGATCTATGGAAAAGGTCAGACCGCTGTCTCCGCCGAAATGGAGCTGTATCCTCTCGTTTACATTGCGTATGCCGAACCCGTGGGATACTTTCAGATCTACATCTTCGTAGCGAAGGTAGGCGTTCAGCTTGTCCGGATCAGCACCCCTGCCTGTATCGGTGACCTGTACATAGAGTTTGTCTCTATCCTCCCATGCCCGCAGAAATACGGTGATACCGGCGTCCTGCCGGGTGATCCCGTGCCGGATCGAATTCTCTACGAGCGGCTGCAGGGTAAACTTGGGGATAAAAATCTCCGTGTCCGGACGGTCTGCCGAGACTTCCAGACGGATTTCCTGACGGAAACGCAGAGTATAAATGGAGATGTATTCCCGTATATTTTCGACCTCTGTCCGGATGCTGACAAGCTGGTCCGGTTCAGTGATGCTATAGCGCATCAGATTAGCGATGGAATCAACGGTAGCGGCGATATCATCCTCTTCACGCATCAGCGCCATGTAATTTACGGTATTCATGGCGTTTAGTACAAAGTGCGGATTCATCTGTGCCTGGAGTGCCCGAAGCTCACTGATCCTCCTTTGTTCCGCAGCCTGCTGGATCTGTCCGGTCAGGCGGTTGACACGGCGGATCAGATCGCTGAAGCTGCTGTTCAGCCTTCTGATTTCCGGGGGTCCCGAACCTGAAAATGCTGACAGGTCTACATTCCGGGTATCTTCGATACTTTCAATCTTCCGTGTCAGCTGTACGACAGGAAGTGTAATTCCCCTGGAGAGCAGGAGAGAAGACAGGGCGCCGATGATCAGGAAGACAAATGAACAGAGCAGATACGGGAGCATCATCGCATGGAGTTGCTCTGTAATATCGCTGTAAGGCGTGAGGAAGAGGAGGTGGAGTCCCCAGTCAAGTTCCGCTGAGCTGTATATATATGAACTGCCATTCAGGTTCAGTTTCTGATGGGAGGTATCGCTCAGAAACTGCTCGGCTGCATCAGACAAGTCCGGCAGAGCGTCCGACTGGTACAGAAGCGCTCCGTCGCGGCTGAAAAGTGCAAATCCGCTGTTTGCAGTAAGCGGATGAAAAGAAAAAATCTGGGGGATGCGGCTTGCCGGCACACTGCAGAGAAGTACTCCGACTCCGTCTTCCAGACGGGGACCGGAATAATGGCTGTTCTGGAGCTTTTTGGCAAAGCAGAGCCGGCCTTCCGTTTCATCTACAAAAATATAATGACGTGCAACCTGATCAAGTGCATGTGTATACCAGTCCTCATTGAGAAAAGTCTCTGCGCTGAAGAGGCGGCTGACGCCCCGGACCGTTGTATTGGACCTGAAAAGAGTGCTTACAGGAAGCTCCGGATTAACATAGAGGACAGAAGAAAATCCTTTATTAGACAGTGCACTCTGGGAATTCAGCGTGTACGCCATCCGGCTGTTCAGTTCAGATTTCGTCTGGAGATCCTCCAGTCTGTCATTGCCTACGGGCATGGAGAGCAGGCTGCCCAGCTCCTCATCCGTAGTATACATATATGTAAGCTGGTCCAGTTCTTGTGTGAAGAGCCGGCACAGAGAGTTGTTGGCGTCTACAAGAGTGTCATAGGAAGTCAGGATCTGTTCGGTAATCGAATACTGGAAGAGTCCGTAAGTGACCAGGTTCAATGTGATCAGTATGCAGGATATGATCAGGCATATGATCATGAAACTGCGTTTGGTGATGCTCATGGATTGCCCTCCTTATCGCTATACTCGGGGGTAAAGTCCCTGGAGCTGTGGAGATTACGATACTCGCTGGGCGTCATCCCGGTCTGCTTTTTAAAGGATCTTGCAAAATAATGCGGATCTTCGTATCCTGACCGTGCACACACATCTTTGATAGGAATCGAGATGTCCTGCAGCAGTTTCTGGGCGCAGAGCAGCCGCTGACGGGAGAGATAGCTGCTGATCGTCTGTCCCATTGCCTGTTTAAAAACCGTACTCAGATAGGGGAGAGACAGATTAGCCTGGTCTGCAAGCTGGGAGATGTTAAAGCCGGGATCAGAGAATGATTCCTGGATTACCTGGATACAGTGCGCAACGATCGGCTGTTCATATTCGCTCTTCCTGCTCTGTGCATATGTCATCAGTTCCTGACAGCGGGTATAGATGTAAGAAACACGTTCCCGGGATGAGGAGAGCAGCCAGTATTCATCCGTGCATGTTTTCTTCAGCTCATCAAGCGCAGCTTTGTCCTTGCCAATTTCATTCTGATAGGCAAAAGTGTGGTTAAGAAGTGTGGAGCCGAGAGTCCCGGCGGTATCATGGAGGAGTGCCTCTGCCAGAACTCCGTCATACAGGAAGTCATAGACCGCTTTTTCATCTCCCTGCCTCAGTAAAGAGAGCAGCCGGTCTTTGAGGACCTCGCTTCCCGTCAGACGGCGGATCTGTTTCTTTGCAGCGAGCTCCTTATCGATCTTTTTCAGAAGAGTTTCCAGTTCTTTTATCTTCTGCCGGGTGACCGGTTTGAGGATGTAATCTGTGACACGGTACTGCAGCGCTTTCTGTGCATACTCAAATTCGCTGTGGCCGCTCAGCAGAATGACGCGGGTACCGCGATGGTTTTCGTACAGATAGCGGGAAAGCTCTATACCGTTCATTCGGGGCATTTTGATGTCTGCCACGACTACGTCAGGGGGATTATCTTCAATCATGGAAACGGCATCAAGCCCGTCTGTGGCACAGCCTGACAGCTCACCGTTGAAATCATCCCAGTGAAGCATCTGGCACAGTCCCTCAAGGGCGAGGTAGTCGTCATCTACAAGCAGTATTTTGATCATAAATCTTCTCCTCCTCATTTGCAGTTCTCATTTGTGAGCTATCCGCAATAATCATCGGGTATTATAGCATACAGCCGGCAGATTTGTGAATTATTTCTTAAAATTAGTGATCTCGGGTGCTCTTTTTATGCACATAGCATCAGATAAAAAAGATGCACCTCATATAAAAATTGTGCCGTTGTTGAAGCAGGAATGTGGATGATAAACTTTATGTAGAAAGCACGGAAAGAAAAGGGGGATGTTATGAAAACTTCAACTGCAAACCCGGCTGTCGTGAAAAAAAAGAAAAAAAGTTTCTGGTATGTATTTAAAAAAAATCTTCCACTGACTATTATGGCGGCACCGGGGCTGATCGTAATGATTCTGTTCCGCTACCTTCCGATGTCGGGACTGCTTCTCGCATTTAAGCGCTTCAGCGTAAGGGACGGCATTTTCGGAAGTGAGTGGATCGGCTTCAAAAACTTTGAATTCCTGTTCAAGACAACAGACGCCTGGATCATCACGAGAAACACACTGCTTTATAACGGTCTGTTTATCCTGCTGGATCTCGTGATGGCAGTGGCTATGGCGATCGGTCTGAACGAACTCCTGAAGAAACGCAGGGCGAAGATCTACCAGACGATCTTTATGGCGCCTTACTTCCTGTCATGGGTTGTTGTTTCGTTTATGGCGTTTTCAATGTTCAGCGTGGACGACGGCCTGTTCAATCATCTGCTTGACTACTTCGGATTCGCCGGGGTAGACTGGTATTCTGATCCTGGAAAATGGCCGTTTATTCTGACGTTTTTCCAGCTGTGGAAGACGATCGGATATTCAACAGTTATGTACCTGAGTTCTCTTACCGGTATTCCGAACGATTACTATGAAGCAGCGGTAATCGACGGAGCGACAAAATGGCAGCAGATCAAAAATATTACGCTGCCATGTCTGAAACCGATGATGATCGTCCTGACAATCCTGGCAATCGGAAGAATCTTCTACGCTGATTTCGGTCTGTTCTTCCAGCTCCCGAGAGATTCGGGACCGCTGTATGACGTGACACAGGTTATTGATACATATGTATACAGGGCGCTCAAAGAAACCGGCAATGTCGGCATGGCATCTGCAGCCAGCCTTTACCAGTCGGTTGTGGGATTTGTCCTTGTAGTAGGAACCAACCTCGTCGTACGTAAAATGGATCCGGACAGCGCATTATTCTGACAGGAGGGGTTATGGATGAGAAGTTTATTTAAGAAGAAAAAGAACAAGGATGAGGGAGTACCTGATCTGACAATAAACCGGATATCTAAAAAAGCCGATATTGCTCTGAATATCTGGTTTGCCATATGGACTCTTATCTGTGTGCTTCCGCTTCTGCTCGTAGTGATCGTATCTTTCAGCAGTGAGCAGAGCATCTTTGAAAACGGGTACAGCTTTTTCCCGTCCGAGTGGAGTCTCGCGGCATATGAGTTCTTCTTTAAACTGGGAGACCAGCTTATCCGTTCTTACGGAATCACAATTTTTGTAACTGTAGTCGGAACAGTATTCAGTCTGGCGATCAGCGCAAGCTTCGCATATGTACTCAGCCGCAGCGACTATGCATACAACAGACTGTTTACACTCCTGATGCTCTTTACCATGCTGTTCAACGGAGGTATCGTTGCCACATATATGGTAAACACACAGCTGCTCGGTCTGGGCAACAGCGTGTGGGCGCTGATCTTCCCGATGTCGTTCAACGCATTCTACATTGTGGTGCTCAGGACATTCTACAAGAGCATACCCGTTGAACTTATAGAAGCTGCGAGAGTGGACGGAGCCAGCGAGTTCAAGACATTTTTCAGGATCGTGCTTCCGCTTTCCAAACCGGGTATCGCAACGATCGGTATGTTTACGATGATCGCATACTGGAACGACTGGTTTCTGGGAATGCTCTACATCGTGGATCAGGAAAAATATCCTGTACAGACACTGCTGTGGAGTATGCAGAACAGTCTGGAATTTATGAAACAGTCTTCGGCAAATGCTCTGGAATATGCAGAGATGGCAGCAAATGCACCGACAGACAGTGGCCGTATGGCTCTTACCGTACTGGTAGTCCTGCCAATCCTTCTGGCGTATCCATACTTCCAGAAATATTTTGTCAAAGGACTTACGGTCGGCGGAGTGAAAGGCTGATATAACACGTATTCAGAACGCAGAAGCGTTTTGGTAAATAATTTCTAAGAGGAGGAAAGATTATGAAACTGAGAACAAAGAGATTGCTCAGCATCGGACTTGCGGCAGCCATGACAGTAGGCCTGCTGGCAGGATGCGGAAAGAAAGGCGGATCAGACAACGGCGGCAGCGACGAGGATGGCATCACGACACTGAAATGGTATATGTCCATCAACCCGGTGGCAGCAGATACAGATAAGGTGATTGAAAAGCTCAACGAGTATACACGTGACAAGATCGGTGTAGAGATTGATTACAATGTAATTGCAAATCCGGACTACAAAGAGAAAATGCCGAACCTGATCAATGCAGGCGAGTATTTCGATATCTGCTTTACAGCAAACTGGACGACAGATTATCTTCAGTTCGTAGGCAAGGACGCATATATGGATATCACAGATCTCCTTCCGGAATATGCAAAAGAAACTTATGATTTTATTCCGCAGGAAGTGTGGGATACAGTGAAAGTAGATGGACAGATCTACGGTGTTCCTTCCTATAAAGAAATGGGATGGCAGGGCGGAATCGTATATAACAGCGATCTTGCAGCTGAATATGGCATCGATATGAGTCGGGTTGCCACACTTGAGGATTACACAAAAGTTCTTGAGACAGTTGCCGAGAAATCAAAGGCAGCAGGACAGGATGTGATCGGTGTATCCGGACTTGTGAACGCATGGCCGATGGCTGCTCCGTATGAGTCTCTTACAGGAAACTCCACACTCCCTGCAGTTGCGGCAGTACCGGAGTATGATAACTTCAAAGATATGGCGGGAGAGACTGTATTTAACCAGTACGCGAGCGAAGAGTACATGAACTACTGCAAGACAGTTTATTCATGGAATAAAGCAGGATACCTTGGCGGCGATCCGGTTAACTATGACAGCGATACAGCAAACCGTGACAATGACTTCAACAACGGCAAGCTGTTCTCCTACTTCATTAAAAATGCACCGGGTAATGTAGAAATGATGTCAAATTCAAGCGGACACGGAGTAGGTTTCGTATCACTGATGGATCCGTTATTTGAGACAACAAGTGTACTCAGCGGCGGTATCCTTGCAATCTCCTCCGCAAGCGAGCATCCGGAGAAAGCTCTTGAGTTCATCAATCTTTTGAACACAGACGAGTATGTTGGAACACTGATCCGTCATGGTATCGAAGGCGAGCACTATACAGCAGTCGGCGAAGACCAGGTTGACAGAACAATGGACGGAACACTTGATCCGGCGGACAACGGATACGACTATACATACGGATGGCAGTTTGGTACACCGTTCAACCAGAAATGGGACATCAGTTATCCGGACAATATCGAAGAACTGTTCCAGGAGTACAATGATGCGGCTATTATCTCCCAGAACAACGGTTTCTCCTTTGATATGACACCGGTAGAGACACAGGTTGCAGCGCTGACTAACGTAATCGCAGAGTACGGTCCGTCTCTTGAGACGGGATCTGTAGATCCTGAGGAATACATCCCGGCATTCCTTAAAGATCTGGAAGCAAACGGGGCACAGGATCTGATCGATGAAGTGACAACTCAGGTTGAGGAGTTTCAGGCATCTAAATAGATAAGATGATTTATAACCGGCACTGCCAGACGGCGTGCCGGTTTTTTTGAGAGGAGTTTGGAGATGAAGCGACCGAATATATTGTTTGTCCTGACGGATGATCAGGGGGCGTGGGCAATGCGCTGCGCCGGGAATACAGATATTTATACGCCGAATCTGGATCGGCTGGCAAAACAGGGAACGAGATTTGACAATTTTTTCTGTGCGTCTCCGGTATGCAGCCCGGCAAGGGCGTCCATACTGACGGGACGTATTCCCTCACGTCACGGAGTCCACGACTGGATCCGCTGCGGAAGTCTTGATAAGGATGCACTCGGGGAATATAAAGACCACCCGTATTTTGCCAATGAAGACAAGCCGGTCCGCTATCTGGAAGGTATGACAGCGTACACGGATCTGCTTGCGGACAACGGATACTGCTGCGCCCTTTCAGGCAAATGGCATCTTGGCGACAGTATGAGCCCGCAGCACGGATTTACGGACTGGTTTACAATCGGAAGAGGCGGCTGCCTTTATATGGAGCCGGATGTGATCGAGAACGGTGAACTCAGGATAGAGAATCGTTATATTACAGATTTAATAACGCAGCATGCACTGGAAAATATTGATAAATATTCAGAGCGGTATAAGGATTCAGATCAGCCGTTTTATATAAGTGTGCATTATACGGCACCCCACGATCCGTGGGATGCAGAGCAGCATCCGGCAGAGTATGTAGAGATGTACCGTGACTGCCAGTGTACGGCGACTCCGGACGAACCGCTCCATCCTAACCGTATCCCTACGGCTCCGGGAGGAACAGGCGAGGAGAGAAAACGTCTTCTGCGGGGATATTATGCTGCGGTGACGGCGATGGATGCAGGCGTAGGCAGGCTTCTTGACCGTCTGGAAGAGCTGGGGATCGCGGATGATACACTGGTGATCTTTACCGCGGACAACGGCATGAATATGGGACATCACGGCATCTGGGGAAAAGGCAACGGAACGTTTCCGTTCAATCTGTTCGATACGGCTGTCAAGGTTCCGTTCATTGCCCGCTGGAAAGGCGTGATTCCTGAAGACAGGGTAACGGAGAGTATGTGCAGCCATTACGATATCATCCAGACCCTGAAAGATCTGCTCAAGCTTGACGGTGACCTTCCGGAGGGACTGCCGGGCAGGAGTTTTGCTCCTGTGCTGACCGGCGCATCGGACACGGATAATCATGTTGTTATCCTGGATGAGTATGGATCAAGCAGGATGATCCGCAACCGTGAATGGAAGTATATCCATCGTTATCCGTATGGCCCGGATGAACTTTATCATTTGTCGGAAGATCCGGAAGAGAAAGAGAATCTGATCGGACTTCCGGAATATGAAGAAATCCGGTGCGGGCTGTTTGACCGGCTGCAGAAGTGGTACATGAAATATGCGGATCCGGCTGTGGACGGCTCAAGAGAAGCCGTGACCGGAATGGGGCAGCTGCGTCGTTCGGGTGTATATTCCGAAGGCAGGCAGGTGTATGCTGAAACGGCAAAATATCAGAAATAATAAACGTTGATTTGATAAAACAGAATGAAGAAGGAACCGCGCGGTTTTGTATTTGCTCCCTTTGACGGGGGACGACAGAACCGCGCGAAGTGCGTTTCGGGAGAAAGTGTTCCGGCTGCGTGTGCCGGATCGTACAGACAGACGGTATGAAAATATGAGAAAACAATATTGATTTCGCCGGCGTCATGTACTAAGATGTGAGTCAGGTATGAGTTTAGAGTTTGTGAGGACAAGCGAAGAGAAATATCAGATTTCGACTGTGAGGCCGGAAGAAGGGAGACATCACTATGCAGTCATCAACAGAACTTAGAAGCCTGTTAAACAGGATCGACCACCGGGGGTATCCGGCATATAAAGATACAAAGGGCGCTTACCAGTTCCCAGGCTATATATTGTCTATTGACCATGTGCAGGGAGACCCTTTCGCTTCACCATCAAAGGTGAGCGTACGCGTGGCCGGGCGCACCGCGGGATTCCCGCAGGAACTTTATGGAGGAGACCATCAGAGGATTGCTCTGCAGGATGAGCTGACGAGGCAGTTCGGCAGACGGGCGGAGCAGTTCGCATTTAAGGCGAAAGGATCGGGCAAGAGCGGCCTGATCTCCGTGAGCAGATGCACGCAGGAAGTGCTGGAGCGCACTGCGTGCCGTATCGATCCAAAGAATGGAGATATTGTGCTGCGCATGGAAATCGGATTTCCGGCGAACGGAAGGACGATCAATGCAAGAGAGCTGGAGAAGATCCTCTTTGACTTTGTGCCGGAGTGTGTCAAATACGCGCTGTTCTATAAAAATATGGATGCAAAACGACTGAGGGCGATCGTTGATCTTGCAGAAGACCAGCACTATATCCGCGGGATGCTTCCGCAGATGGGACTCTGCGCTTTCGTGGCGAACGGGAGTGTGCTGCCCAGAGAGTCGGGGATCTCACCGCGGCCGATGAAGGGCGGAGTGAGGTTCCAGTCACCGAAAGAGCTGGAAGTGGCAATGGATCTTCCGCACAAAGGAAAGATCACCGGTATGGGCATCCGCAAGGGAATCACACTGATCGTGGGCGGAGGCTACCACGGCAAATCCACTCTGCTAAAGGCGCTGGAACTGGGGGTATATGACCATATCGCGGGAGACGGCAGAGAGTATGTCATCACGGACAACACTGCCGTGAAGCTGCGCGCCGAGGATGGCAGGAGCATTCAGAAGACGGATATCTCCATGTTTATTAATGATCTTCCGAACGGGAAGGACACTGTAGGATTCTGCACTGAGGATGCCAGCGGCAGTACTTCACAGTCAGCAAATGTAGTAGAGAGTATCGAGGCGGGAACTTCCCTTCTTTTGATCGACGAGGATACGAGTGCGACCAACTTTATGATCCGGGATGAACTGATGCAGAGAGTCATTCATCGCGACATGGAGCCTATCACGCCGTTTATTGAGCGGATACGGGAGCTGTATGATGACTACGGGATTTCCACTGTGATCGTGGCTGGAAGCTCGGGCGCTTATTTCCACGTCGCAGATACCATTATCCAGATGGATCGTTACGTGCCGAAGGATATTACCGCTTATGCAAAGAAAGCAGCGGAGAGTTACCCGGCGGTCAGCGGTCCGGAGGCACCGGCGAAGAAACCGGATTTCCAGCGGTGTCCGCGGGCGGGAAAAGGATTCCGGGAGAATGACAGGATCAAGATGAAGACCATGGGACGAGAGGCAGTCATGATCAACAAGGAAACCATTGACCTGCGCTATGTGGAGCAGATCACGGACAGCGAGCAGGTGACGGCGCTTGGATACTGTATGAGATACGCCCAGAAGCATATTATGGACGGCAGAAAAGATCTCAGGCAGATCGTGGATGAGCTGGAGCGCGTTATGGAGAAAGGAACGCTGGCAGCGCTGTGTGAGAGCAGTTCGAGTATCTCATGTATGGCTATGCCGAGACGGCAGGAGATCTTCGCGTGCTTTGACCGGTATCGGAGTTTGAAGATGTGATATCGGAGTCTGAAGATTTGGCTTTGAAGACGAAAAATACAGCGGAACAATCCGCAGGCATCATAGTTGGGGGGCCAACATCATATAATACGAGGAGAGATATAAAAATGCAGTTAGTTGACGGAAGACCGGGAAATACAGAAGGCAGGCCTGACAAGGAAATAAGAGTATACGATTTTCTCGATTCACTCGGAATCGCGTATAAAAGAGTGGACCATGAGGCAGCAATGACCATGGAAGCCTGCGAGGAGATCGACAGGACACTGAGCGAAGGAGTGGAGAAAGGAGTTGCCATCTGCAAGAACCTGTTCCTGTGCAACCGCCAGGCAACGGATTTTTATCTGCTGCTCATTCCGGGCGACAAGCCCTTTAAGACGAAATATCTGTCTGCACAGATCGGATCTTCAAGGCTGTCCTTTGCAAAGCCGGAATACATGGAACAGTATCTGGACATCACGCCGGGCTCTGTGAGCGTAATGGGCTTGATGAATGATAAAGAGAAAAAGGTACGGCTTTTGATCGATAAAGATGTCCTGCAGGATGAATATTTCGCCTGCCATCCGTGTATCAATACATCCAGCCTGAGATTTAAGACGTCAGATCTTATGGAAAAAGTGATTCCGGCTATGGGACATGAGCCGACTATGGTCTGTCTGTAGGAGTGACACGGCAGGGGAGCCTTGCCCCGAATAGCCGGATTCTGCTATAATAGAGTTGGTAAACATTCTCTATATCATCGCCATCATAGCAGCACTGTGGATCTGGAAGAATCCAAAATCATAAAGAAAGGTACGAACATGAGATTTTTTCACTTATCAGACCTTCATATCGGAAAACAGCTGCATCATTATAACCTCCGCGAGGATCAGGAATATATCCTCGGGGAGGTTATTTCCTATGCGAAAAAGCTCCATCCCGATGCAGTTGTTATTGCGGGAGACATTTATGACAAATCGGTTCCGTCGGGAGAGGCGGTCACGGTGTTCGATGATTTCCTCACCCGGCTCTCAGAAATAGAGCCGGCGATCCCGATCCTTATTATTTCAGGAAATCATGACTCTGCCCAGCGTCTGGACTATGCGAGCCGTCTGCTGGGGAGCCATCAGATTTACATTGCCGGAAAGGTGCCGGAAACGGAGGATGAACATCTGCGGAAGATCACGCTGCAGGATGAATACGGGGATGTTCATTTCTGGCTGCTGCCGTTTCTGAAGCCGGGATATGTACGGGGGCTATGCGGCGGCGAACTTCCGGAGAGCTATACTGCCGCGGTCAGGACTGTATTAGAGCGCGAGCAGATTGATCCGGAAGAACGGAACGTGCTGGTATCCCACCAGTTTTATACAGGGAAGGATATAAGTACAGGAGAGGATATTGCTCCCGAGACATGTGATTCAGAGCTGTTGAGTGTGGGTGGTATTGACAATGTAGATATTTCTGTTTTGAGAGACTTTGATTACGCCGCCCTCGGACATCTCCACGGGGCTCAGAAAGTCGGAAATGAGCATATCCGTTACTGTGGCACACTGCTGAAATATTCTGTCAGTGAGTCCGGGCAGGAGAAGACTCTCCATATAGTAGAGCTCGGCGCTAAGGGCGCTCCGGTCAGGGTGGAGAAACTTCCGCTCCATCCATTACGAGATGTGCGGAAACTAAGAGGGGAACTTTCCGCGATTATTGATGCGGCAAAACCGGAACAGAGAGAAGATTATGTAAGTGTTACGCTGACAGATGAGATCGACCCGTATAAGCCTAAGGAACAGCTGGAAAAGGTATACAGCCATATCCTGGAAGTGAGGATGGACAATGAGAGGACCAGACAGAAATTGGAGTTCGGCGGAGAAGAGATACGCATTGAAGATCCGGTGCAGGTGTTCTCTGACTTTTTCCGGGAGATGCAGGGGCGCAGGATGTCTGATGAAGAGACGAAGATCGTAGAACATGTATTTGACAGAGTGAAAGGAGATGCAAGGTGAGACCGGTCAGACTTACAATGTCCGCTTTCGGATCTTATTCCGGGACGGAAGTGATAGATTTTACCCAGGTGCAGGGCGGCCTGTTTCTGATCGCCGGCGATACGGGTGCGGGGAAGACTACCATATTTGATGCGATCACCTATGCGCTCTATGACAGGACCAGCGGCGGAGCGCGCGACGGCAATATGATGCGCAGCCAGTATGCAGCCGAGGATACGGATACGTATGTGGAGTATGTGTTTTCTTACCGCGGAGAGGAATATACGATCCGGAGAAATCCGGAATATATGCGTGTAGGGAAACGGAAAAATGCAGACGGTACGGTGCGTCTGGTGAAAGAGACGGCAAAGGTAAGCCTTCTTCTGTCGGACGGGAAAGAATTTCAGGGAAAGAAGCGGGAGATTGATCAGAAGATCGAAGAGATCATTGGGCTGGATGCCGGACAGTTTACCCAGATCGCCATGATCGCCCAGGGAGATTTCCTGAAGCTTCTGCACGCGGGCTCTAAAGAGCGGAAGAAGATATTCTCCAGGATATTCCAGACACAGATCTACTGGCGGATACAGGAAGAATTGAAAGAACAGGGGAAAACTTTGTATGTCGGTCTGAAGGAAAACGAGGCTGATATACGAAGAGAGATGGAGCGGGTGGTTCCGGTGTCCGCCGGATCGGGAGAAGCCTGGCAGGAACTTCTGGAAAGAGAGATGCCGCCGGCGGAAGAAGTCAGACCGGTGTTAAAGCAGATCATAAAAGAGGGCAGAGACCTTGCCCGGGAGCTTGCCGGGGAAGAGGAAAAGCTTCAGAAAGAGTCTGATGAACTCCATGCCGTGATCGAGAAGAAGCAGGAGACAAACCGGCTCTTTGATCTGCTCGACCGGGCCAGGGAGACAGAACAGACGATGGAGCGTGACAGAGAAGTCTATGAGGAGATGAAACAGCAGGCGTCCAAAGGCGAGCGCGCGGAGCGTGCCCGCAGCCTGGAAGTGCAGGCGCTCCGGACAAAGAAAGAACAGGAGAATACCGAAACCGAAATACAGTCCCAGCTCACATGGCAGAAAGCGCACGGAGCGGATGAGGGGCATCTCAAAGAAAAGGCGGAGAGTCTGGAGGCCGTACTGAACGAGCTGGAGCCCAGGATGCAGGAGAAAATCCTCCGTATCAGGGAGATGCTGCCGGGGTATGCGAATGTGCGCAGACTGAGAAAAGAATATGACAAGAAGACAGCCGAGATGGCGCAGTGTATGGAAGAATGCCGAAAGGCATCCGAAGTATATGAGGACAGATACCGGAGATTTTTCGAAGGACAGGCAGGACTTATGGCGAAAAATCTGGAAGAGGGAATGCCCTGTCCGGTATGTGGTTCCGTCCATCACCCGAAAAAAGCGGATTTATCAGAAAATGTACCGGATCAGGATGAGGTAGAACAGGCAAAAAAACTGCGCGATCAGGCGGAGCAGAAGCGCTCCCGGATTCAGGAGACCTATCAGAGCGTGCGAGCTGATCTGGCAGCAGGGGAGGCAGCCCTGGGAGAAAATCCACCTGCAGAGGAAGAGGCGAAAGCACAGCTTAACGATCTGGAACGGCAGTTAAAGGATGAGAAAGAGAAGGTAAAACAGGCCCGGGATCATTACCGGGAATGTGTGGAAGAAGCGAGACGCCGGTCCGGGCTGCTGGAGAGTCTGAGGACGCAGAAAGCAGGGCTTGAGAGGCGATTCGGGGAAGAGCAGGAGGCGTTTCGCGAAGAGATCCGAAAGCAGGAGTTCAAAGATCAGAACGAGTACCGGGATGCGAAGCAGTGGATCGGGGACTGGCAGGAGAAGGACCGGCGGGTAAAGGAGTATGAAAAAAATGTGCTCCAGTGCCGGACACAGGTCGAGACATTGAAAAACCAGACTGAGGGCAGAAGACGGGAAGACATAGAAGCCGACCGGCAGCGGCAGCAGGAGATCACATCAGCGCTCAAAAAGAAGCGGGAAGAGAGCCTGGACCTGCACGGGAAAAACATGACCAATAAATGCGCTTACGACCAGTTGAAAAAATATTTTGCTTCAGAGGAAGAATTGCGGCAGAGGTATGAGATGATCGGGAACTTGAGCCGTACGGCAAATGGAAACTTAAGCGGCAGTGTGAAATTGGATTTTGAGACATATGTCCAGAGAAAATATTTCCGGCAGATCATTCGGGCAGCAAACAAGAGGCTTGCCCGAATGACATCCAATGAATTTATCCTTCAGTGCCGGGAGATCAGTGCCCTGAGCAGTCAGGGACAGGCAGGACTGGATCTGGATGTATATGATCTGGTAACAGATTCCGTCCGTGACGTGAAATCCTTGTCCGGAGGCGAGTCTTTCATGGCCGCACTCTCCATGGCCCTTGGGCTTGCGGATATCGTACAGAATACGGCGGGAGCGGTGAGTCTGGAGACAATGTTTGTGGATGAAGGCTTCGGATCGCTGGATGATGCTGCCCGGGAGCGTGCAATTCAGATATTAAAAGAGCTGGCGGGAGAGAAAGGTCTTGTCGGAATCATCTCCCATGTCAATGAGCTGAAGGAACAGATAGACTGGAAACTTAAAGTCACAAAAAATGGGCATGGCAGCAGTACATCATGGGTATTATAAGTGTGAAGGAAGTGGTCGTATGATCAGAAAGATAATGCAGACGGCAGCAGTATTCCTGCTGACCGGTGTACTTGCGGTAACGGCGGTCACGACTTACGTGACTGTGCCGGATGAACCGGCTGCTGATGAAGAGACACAGGCAGAAGAGGCCGGCACGATCGAAAGTGTGACGGCGTCTTCTCTGGCAGATCGGACGTTATATTTATTACAGTCGGCTCCAATGACCTTCTCAACGAATGCAAGAGCGCTGTGCAGGAAATTCTCGATACAGATACGAAATTCAAGAGCGCCGGTGAAGCGCTGAAAGCACTGCGTGAATCAGCAGCAGGCAATCCACTTCTCGTTCTTAAGATCATAGAAACACTGGAACAGTGGGATTATCAGATGTTTGAGGCAAACTGGATAGAGATGATGCACCGCATTGACGGCATGAAAAAAGAGGGCGCATGGATCATAGTGACTAATATTTATAATCCAGTGGCAAATCTGAATATCCCCTCTACGATGGACCGCGGAGTTGAAAACGTGATCCGGAATATGAATAAGATCATAGAGAAATATGCGGAAGAGTATGGATATCAGGTGGCGGATATATTTAGCTCAGAAGTCTGCGGCCATGTCCAGCCGGATGGATTCCATCCGGACCAGACGGGTCAACAGATCATCGCAGATCAGATCTGCGGAGAATAGCCGGATCTATAGATGATAGAAAACCGCGTGCTTACTGCATTTTCAAATACTGTACACTGTAAGCGGGCATTGTGATCTGTCCGTTTAATGTGACTGTGTCGGCAGCGGCAGCATCTTGAACAGCAGCATCTTGAACAGCAGCATCTTGAACAGCAGCTTCTTCTGACGCAAGCGCTTCAAATTCACCGGGGTATGTCAGCATCCGGCTGAATGTACCGTTCAGCTCGTGGCTGCCGGAAGTGTATTCGGAGTCAGACGCGTTGATCGCCACAAGGACACGCTCGCTGTCTGTCCTGCGCTCAAAGACAAGCTGGTGGTTCGTGATCACTACATTGTGATACGTCCCGTTGCAGAGCGCGTCGCTCTCTCTGCGCAGAGCGATCAGTGCTTTGATAAATGCAGTCAGCTCATTCGGTTTCGGCTCCTCAAAGCAGGGGCGCAGGGCGTAGTCGTTGTCCGGCGCTTTCTGGCCTTCCTCGCCCCACTCGCTTCCGTAATAGATGCAGGGGATGCCCGGCATTCCGAAGAGCAGCCCGTAAGCCAGCGGGATATGCTTCTTGTTGGTCAGGATCGTGGCCAGCCGGGAGACGTCGTGGTTGTCTGCGAACGTCATCAGATGCTTGCCCCGGTAAATGCACCACTGCTCCGGACCGTACTGGCGGTTCAGGGAGTGTGCGATCTCGAACATGTTCATGCTGTTGAAGCTGGAGTAAAGTCCCTTGTAACACTCATAATTCGTGCAGCTGTGCAGCATCTCGTCATTAACGATCAGGTTGTAGTCGCCGAAGAGCACCTCGCCGATCAGGGCGAACCCCGGTCTAATCTCCTCGCAGTAGCGGCGGAGCCGTTTCATGAAATTGTGGTCCAGGCTGTACGCCACGTCGAGACGGAGCCCGTCGATGCCGAATTCCTCGATCCACATTTTCACACATTCCAGGAGATAGTCAACGACAGCCGGGTTCTGCAGGTTCAGTTTGACCAGTTCATAGTGGCCTTCCCAGCCCTCGTACCAGAAACCGTCGTTGTAGCCGCTGTTTCCGTCAAAGTTAATGCAGAACCAGTCTTTATAGGGAGAGTCCCATTTCTTCTCCTGTACATCTTTAAATGCCCAGAAGCCCCGTCCCACATGATTAAAAACGCCGTCCAGCATGATCTTCACATCGTGATCGTGGAGCGTCTGACAGACTTCCTTAAAGTCATCGTTCGTTCCGAGGCGGCAGTCAATCTTTTTGAAATCCCTCGTATCATAACCGTGGTTGTCCGACTCAAAGATCGGATTCAGGATGATCGAGCCGATCCCAAGTTCCTGGAGATATTCCGCCCAGTCTGCAAGCTTCAGGATGCGGTGCTCAGTAACGCCGTCATTGTGAACGGGCGCGCCGCAGAAGCCGATGGGGTAGATCTGATAAAAAGTTTCATTATAAGCCCACATAAATTCAGTACCTTCCTTGTGTTTGATAACGTAAAGCCGGTTGCCCCGGCACTGTCTTACATTGTACCATATTTTGTAAGGAAACAAAAGCAAAAACACCGGCCGGACGCCTTCTCTGAATTGACACCGGGCCGATGCAGGGATATACTGAAAATATAGTATTCATCCGGCGAATTGTTTGAAAATATGGAGGGAACGGCATGAAAAAACGCATATCATCCATAAGAAAAATATTTGTAACCGTATTGGCAGCGGCGCTCATATCTGGCATGGCGGTCCCGGCGGCAGCATTTGCGCAGGAAGCGGAGACTCAGGACGATCCTGTGATCATGGAAGAAGAAAATTCTGAAACAGAACTTCAAAAGGCAGAGACGCCGGAAGAGGAAGAGATCACAGACGCGGAGACGCCGGAAGAGGAAGAAAGTACGGATACGGAGAAGGCGACAGAAACAGAAACCGAGGAACTGACAGACACGGAAGATCCGACAGAACCGGAGGATCCGGAAGAGGAAGATCCGACAGAATCGGGAGATCCGGAAGGAGAGGATCCTGACGGAACAGAAACGCCGGGAACAGAAACACCTGTGATCCCGCCGGTGACGATCCCGCCGATGGCGATGGCAGTGCCGATGGATACGTCAGATCCTATGTATGCGCAGCTGGAGCAGTTTCTGACACTCATCGCGGACCGGTTCCAGATTTATACGGTTGCGGTTGTGGAACTGACAGATCCGACCAATCCTTCTGACCCGTCTGCATGGCAGCCGACGGTTCCGGAAGAAGCGGTAGAGGTGTCGCTTGCGATCCCGGAGGGCTATGATCCCTCAAGGACTGTTGTGGCCGAGATCGGGCAGAGTGCTGGCTCGCAGACGCCGGCGTGGACAGAAATTACTTATCAGAACATAAACGGCGGCGCTGTATTTAAGACAGACCACAGCGGGCTGTTCGTGATCGCTGAAGAAAAGCAGTGGAAAGATATCCCTGCATCCCTTGAGATGACGTCAAAAGTTGACCGGCTGGAGCTGACAAAAGTATATCCGTCAGGCTCCCGTACATCCGGCGCGCTGCCGGCGTCCCTGAAATATAGCACGTCAGTTCCGCTGACCGGCGATGACTACTCCGTATTTATCTGGGGCGGCGTCACGGTTCTGGCGGCGGCAGCGGTGATCGCGGGAATTATTATCATAATAAAAAGAAGAAAATAAAGAAAAATCTTGACACAGGGTTTTGGCCGGACTATAATATTACAGCATGACTAAAGGAGAAACAGTATGCGCCATAGCCCCGGAGTATGCTGATTTCAAATAAATAAGCTACAAAAGCAACGTTATCTGATGATTTTATAGGAGGAACACCCATGAAAACTTATATGGCTAACCCTGACAAGATTGAAAGAAAATGGTATGTGGTTGACGCTGACGGATGTACACTCGGACGTCTTGCTTCTGAAGTTGCAAAAGTGCTCAGAGGAAAGAACAAACCGGAGTACACACCGCATATCGACACAGGCGATTATGTGATCGTTGTAAACGCAGAGAAAGTAAAAGTAACAGGTAAGAAGCTTCAGCAGAAGATCTACTACAATCACTCCGATTATGTTGGAGGAATGAGAGAGACAACACTCGCTGAGATGATGGCTAAGAAACCGGAGAAGGTTATCGAGCTTGCTGTTAAAGGAATGCTCCCGAAAGGACCTATGGGAAGAGACATGATCAAGAAACTTCACGTGTACGCTGGACCGGATCATGCACATCAGGCACAGAAACCGGAAGTTCTGACATTTTAGGTAGAGTTTGAAAGGAGGATATAACAGTGGCTAACGCAAAATACTACGGAACAGGAAGAAGAAAAAAATCAGTAGCAAGAGTGTATCTTGTACCGGGAACAGGCAAGATCACGATCAATAAAAGAGACATCGATGAGTATCTCGGACTTGAGACTCTGAAAGTTGTCGTACGCCAGCCGCTTGTTGCGACAGGCACAACAGATAAGTTCGATGTACTTGTAAATGTAAAAGGCGGCGGTTACACAGGACAGGCAGGAGCGATCCGCCACGGCATCGCGAGAGCACTCCTTGAGGCTGACGCTGATTACAGACCGGTCCTTAAGAGCGCAGGATTCCTGACTCGTGACCCGAGAATGAAAGAGCGTAAGAAATACGGCCTCAAGGCTGCCCGTCGCGCTCCGCAGTTCAGCAAGCGCTAAACTTTATCAAAAGTGGTCAAAAACCC
>DXIS01000009.1 GCA_019112735.1 Candidatus Mediterraneibacter guildfordensis | reverse complement strand
CAGCGTTCATCCTGAGCCAGGATCAAACTCTCGTTAAAAGTGTTTGTGTCCAGTTCAGAACTAACTACTAGCTAATTCTTCCCTTTTTACTGTGTTGGTTCGTTTGAACCGTTCTTAGAAATTTTCTCTTTAAAGAAATTTTCAAGGGTTGTTGTCTATTGTTCAGTTATCAAGGTTCCTGTCGTTCTCTCAAGCGACAGCTTGTATAGGTTATCACATCTTCGGGATTCTGTCAACAACTTTTTTCTGTTTTTTCATCTCCCCGGACGTTCCGCCTCCGCGTCTCCGGCTGAGCTGTTTTCAGGCTGTTGTTGTGTCCCTCATCAGCGACAGGTGCTATCTTATCACCTGAAAATGTAATTGTCAACGTTTTTTTTGTTTTTTATTTATTTCAGACAATTCGCACAATTCAGATTAATCTGACGTTTTCAACATATTATATTTTCCGGCAATTATATTTTATGTTAGAATAAAGCATCGCACATAGCACTTGCAGAAAGGAGTAATCACAGCATGGAGTTCATACACAATGAAAATCAGATCGTATCATTTTCAGATAAGGGGAAACCGCTCGCAGAAATCACATTTCCATATATCGATGCCGGAACTGTAGAAATAAACCACACCTTTGTAGACGCTTCACTCCGTGGGCAGGGTATAGCAGGCAAATTGATGACCGAACTGATCAGCGAACTGGAAAAACGAAATCTCAAAGCAGTCCCCACCTGTTCATATGCGGTAAGCTGGTTTGAAAAGCATCCGGAATATGCCCGTTTCCTGAAATGATCCAAAAAAACTAAAGGCAGGTGAGAAAACAATCTTCTCCCTGCCTTTCATATAAATACCTAATCTGCTTTACTTATCTCTTCCACCATCTCCGGTTCAAGCCCGAGCAATTCTGCCGTCTCCTCGATTGTCCTGCCGTCTCCTGTCAACTTATCAATAATCTTCTTCAGCGCAAGACGTTCACCCCTTTTTTCGCCCTTTTTTTCGCCAATCTCAAGGCCGCGCTTCTCGCCCACTTCATATCCGCTTTCATATCCATGTTTCCTGGCGGTCTTCATCATCATGTTGTGGTCGCGTATCGCTTTCTGCCGGAGTTCGTATTCCATCCGCATCTGTTCGTCATGGCTGAGTTTTTTCAATTCATTATACGCTTCCTCAATGTATTCATCTTTCTTTGCCATGTCCTCAAATTCCTCCCTGTTCTTCCCACCGAGGAACCGCATCCAGCGGATGATGCCTTTTTCATTCAAATCTTCCGGCGGAAGCTTTTGCAGCTCCAGCACATACATTTCCATCAGGTCGGTATACTGTTCGCCTGTTTCCACGTCACAGAAGGCGAGTTTCCTGAAACATTTCTTATCCTGCGAAAAATGGATAAAGTCCAGGATCCCAAGCTTGTCATCTTCACTTTCCTTCCGGAGTTCGGTCGGGATGAGGGTCGTATCCCGGATCTCCTCAGGATTCTTTCCAAGTACGGCTGCAATAAATCCTTTCCGCACCTTCGGATTCCTCATTAATTCCTTAAAACAAAAATCCACCGTGGGAAGCATTATAAAATTGTCATCGTTCTGTTTTTATTTTTTCATCTGGTTCTTCTCCTTATTTTATCATGTTGTTTCTCCTTAAGGAATACCTGTTTGTACATTTTGGAAAGCCGGCCGGACAGGCCTGTTGAAATCTGCAGATTTACAGAACCCGCGAGCGGGTGCTGAATTGGGTCAAATATTTGAGTGTGTCCACAATACCACGTTTTATATAGCAATACAATCACTTTTGAACAGAAAAACAGGTTATCAACAAACTTACAGGAGTTGTAAAAAGTTATGCTCCTGATGTTGATAACCTGCTTTTTTAATATCTCAAAATTCTTTTTTCATCATGATCTGTCTGCTGCACAGCCACGATATTCCTGCCGCCAGCACCATAATGGCTGCCAGCATTCCCAGGATTCCTGCAGTCCCCATGCCATTCAGGATTCGGAGCGCCTCTTTTTCAGCATCAATCCCGGATAAATCCGCAAGCTTTACGCCTCCGTAGAGGATGATCCCTGCGCCGGCAATCACCAGGGGAAGGATGAGTTTTCCCTTATCTCCTTCAAACTTCAGGCGGAGCGGCAGCATCACCGCCACGAAGACAACCGACACCACCAGATATCCGATCGTCGCTCCAAGTTTATCCGGTGCAAAGACCTCCTCTCCCCGGATGCCTCTGAAAACCATACCAAATACCGTGCCGATGATCCACGCAGTAAGGATAAGTATGCCGCTGAATGCATACTTTGCATTTACATAGTCACGTCTGCTCACCGGCAGGGAAAGAAGAAACGGAAACCCGTTTTCATATTCGTCATAGGAAACCGTTGTTGACGCAAAAAGCGAAAATATGATCGTTATATATGCAGTTGCAAAATCGCTGCCTATTCCTGATATTTCCAGGAATACTCCAATGACTACGGCCAGGATCAGAAGCATTTTCCCCTGATTCTTTGTCAGTTCTATATCCTTCACGATCAATCCTTTCATGATTCGTCACCCCTTATCATCATTGTGATCACACTGTCGAGAGAACCCTTTTCAAGCACTGCTCCCGGATAATTCTCCATATAGTACCGCTTCTGGTCCGTCATACACACATAGCCAAACGCCTCATGCTTTGTACGTATTATATACTGTTTATCCAGGGCAGCATACTGCTCTTCATCAAC
Organism: Candidatus Mediterraneibacter guildfordensis; assembly: GCA_019112735.1. Classification (GTDB taxonomy): domain Bacteria; phylum Bacillota; class Clostridia; order Lachnospirales; family Lachnospiraceae; genus Mediterraneibacter; species Mediterraneibacter guildfordensis. Next base: position 7,098 of record DXIS01000009.1, on the reverse strand, counting down.
TTTTAAGATCCCATAGTCACTTAACAGTGTGTCCATATCCTCATGCAGGACAATCTTTCCCTCATGGATCATGTATACATCATCACATAAAGACTCCAGATCCCCGGATATGTGGGAACTGATCAGTACCGAACTGTCTTCATTCTCTGCCATATACTCCCTGATCAGATCCAGCAGTTCATCCCTGGCAACGACATCAAGACCCGATGTCGGTTCATCCATAACGAACAGCTTTGCACGGCTTCCAAGTGCTGCCAGAAGCTTTAGCTTTGCTTTCATTCCTGTGGAGAATTCTTTCACCATCTTATTCTCCGGAAGATCGAATCTCTTCACCTGATGCTGAAAATATTCCCTGTCAAAACGCCGGTACATATGGGCCAGGATCGGAATGATATCCCGGATCGTCAGATAGCCGCTGAACCCGGAATCCGACAACACCGCGGCAATCCGCTGACGGTCTGTCTGATTCAGCCCGGATCTTTCTTTCCCGAATATCCGGATCGTCCCGCTGTCGGGCCGGATCAGTCCGAGAATAGATTTAAAGGTCGTGCTCTTTCCGGAACCGTTCTCCCCGATCAATCCGGTGATCTGCCCAGGCTTCACCTGCAGTGAACATTCCAGTCTGAAATCCCCATAATTTTTTACCAGATCTTTTATTTCCAGCATCATCTTAGTCCTCCATAATAATTTCAAAAATCTTCCGGATCTCTGCATCCGTAAGACCGCATCGGCGCGCCTTCTGCACAGTCCGGTCCAGCTCCGCCTCCACGCCCCGCATCTGCTCTTCTCTCATCCGTTCCGGATTGGCCGCCGCCACATAAGTTCCTTTGCCATGTACAGTAACAGTAAAACCGTCCTGTTCAAGATTGTCGTACGCTTTCTTGACAGTCAGCGCACTGATCTTCAGATCTTTTGCGAGTCCACGGACAGAGGGAAGGATATCATTTTCCTTCAGGTCTCCGGATACAATCTGCGCTTTTACCTGATCCACGATCTGTTCATATATCGGTACCATTGATGAACTGTTGATTATAATCTTCATATTGTGCTCTCCTGTTGATAAACAGTATATAGCAGTATAGAACTGTTGTCAACTGTTATATACTGTTTATATCATTTATTTTATCATCGCATAAAAAGGAAAACCGCGGTATATACCGCGGTCAGTTTGTCCGTGATCCAAAACCCATCTAATCTGCCTTAATCATTTTTTCCATGGTTTCGGAGAACTCTTTCATTTCCTTATCCATCAGCACCGGCAATCCCGTCTTACTGTTCAGGAAGCAGTGTCTGGTGGATCCGACTGCGCTCAGCACGCCGCCCTGGGACATATTGTAGATTTCATATTTCAATGTGAATTTGAGACGGCCGAATTCCTGAAGGCTCACAACGATCTTTACTTCATCATCGAATTTGACGCTTTTCTTATATTCACATTCCGCATGGAGCACCGGGCTTAAATATCCCATTTCCTCAAACCGGCGGTACGGATATCCCATCTGATTCATCAGATCGATCCGCGCCTCCTCCATCCACCGGATATAATTGGCGTGATGGATGATCCCCATCTGATCTGTCTCGTAGTATCTCGCTTTTATAATATACGGTTTCATTTCTGTCATCCTTTCTTTTGATCCGGTGCATCTTCAGACCGCTTTACATGCTCAGATTTCCCGCACCGCGTCCCCGATATTTTTCACCCCTACCAGTTTAATCCCTTTGATCCCTTTCACCATCTTCAGGGAAACTTCCGGCAGGATGCAGGTCTCAAATCCCAGCTTTTTCGCCTCAGCCACACGCTGCTCCGGCATGTTGACCGCCCGGACTTCTCCGCTTAAGCCCACCTCACCGAATACAATGGTCTTCTCATCCACCGGACGGTTGCGGAAGCTGGACACGATCGCCATCACAATGCCAAGATCGATCGCAGGCTCATTCATGCGGATACCTCCGGCAATGTTGACATAGGCGTCGGAATTACCCAGCGCCATACCGAGCCGTTTCTCCAGAACTGCCATCAGAAGATTCACCCGGTTATAATCCGTTCCCGCAGCGGTTCTCCTGGGCATCCCGAAATTGCTCTGGCAGACCAGCGCCTGAATCTCGATCAGGATCGGCCGCGTGCCCTCGATGGAACAGGCCACCACCGAACCAGAGGCATGCTCCGGCCGTCCGCTCAGCATATATTCCGACGGATTTTCCACTTCCACCAGGCCGGACTGCTGCATCTCGAACACCCCGATCTCATTGGTCGACCCGAAACGGTTCTTCACCGCCCGGAGGATCCGGTAGGACGCATGCCGGTCCCCCTCGAAATACAGCACCGTATCCACCATATGTTCCAACACCCTCGGACCTGCGACCGTTCCCTCTTTCGTCACATGGCCCACGATAAAGATTGGGACACATAATCCTTTCGCCAGCTGGAGAAATACATTCGTTGACTCCCGCACCTGAGAAACGCTTCCCGGCGCAGAGGACACCTCTTCGCTGTACATGGTCTGGATCGAGTCGATCACTACCAATTCCGGTCTTTCTTTCTCGATCACCCCGCGGATGATCTCCAGATTGGTTTCACACAGAAGATAAAGATTGGAGGAAAATTCTCCCATCCGGTTTGCCCGAAGCTTGATCTGTGCCTGGGACTCCTCCCCGGAAATGTAAAGCACTTTTTTCTCCCCGGCGAGCAGCCGGCATACCTGGAGGAGGAGCGTTGATTTTCCGATCCCCGGATCACCGCCCACCAGCACCAGCGATCCGGGCACGATCCCGCCGCCCAGCACTCGGTCCAGTTCCCGGATCCCGGTCCGGACACGGGCGTCGTCATCCGCTGAAACACTGTTCAGCGGGACAACTTTCGCCTCCCGCACGGATTCGCGTACAGAACGTGCGCCCGATGATATTCCCTTCGTAATACCGCTGTCTATTTTCTCTTCAACAAAACTGTTCCATTCTCCGCAGGCCGGGCATTGTCCCAGCCACTTCGATTCTTCATGTCCGCAGTTCTGACAGAAAAATACGCTTTTCTTTGCTTTAGCCACTTTTATATTTCCTTTCACGATTATTATTCCGGATTCCGGAAAATCATCCGTTGAATGACAGGGATACGCCCCGGACAGCATCCTGCTTCCGGGGCATTGAATAGTTAAAATATCATTTTGATCTGATCAGCATTTTACCACTTTCACCTGTGCGCTCTTATCAGCTGAGAGTTCCACACTCACACTCAGCTTCCCGCTCAGATTCGTCTTCATCGTACCGGCTGACGCGCCGTCGATAAACACTTCATATTCGCTTTCCGGCTCCAGCTCCAGCGTGAACTGCACATCCGTCTGTGCGGAAACTGTAAATGAAACCTCGTCCGCCGTCTCCCGAAACTCCTCAACAGAGCTTCCCGGAACAGACTCGTACACAAACATTCCGTTCTTTTCAAGTTTCGTAATCTCTGAAAAAGTTTTCACTTTGTAAATATCGCCTTCAAACTCAAAGTTGTCTTTCTTCGTCTTGCTTCCGAGCGTAAAGTCTCCGAAACTGAGTGTCCCGTCCGCTTCCGCACGCAATAATTCTTTTACCGCTGCCATCTGTAGTTCCTCCTGAGTCATTCTTGATTGGTATGGTATCCTCCGATGCACGTGGCATCTTCGTTATCGATATTATAATATAAAGGCCTGGTTTTTTCCACAGATACTTCCATGAAATCCCCGGGATTTTATTCTTCGGAAATCTCTCCGTCCGTCTCCGGGATAAACCGGATCTCTTTATTCCGCGCACAGACCTGTACCCGGCTTCCCGGCCGGATTGCTCCGCTGAGGACCGCATCCGCCAGTTTATCCTCCAGTTCTGTCTGCAGGGCGCGCCGGAGCGGTCTTGCCCCGTATTTGGCATCCGTTCCCTTCTCGACGATCAGATTTTTAGCCGAATCCCGGAGCGTGAGACGGATATCCATCTGCTCTGCCAGACGTTTTGAAAGATTCCTGCACAGCATGGTCACGATCTTCTTCATATGACTCCTGTCAAGGGCGTGGAATACGATCGTCTCATCGATACGGTTCAGGAATTCCGGACGGAAGATCGTCTTCACCTCATCCATCACGTTCTGCTTCATCCGTCTGTAGTCCCCTGCCGGATCGTCTCCCGTGGCGAATCCGAGTTTCTTCGGCTCCACGATGGCCTTGGCCCCGGCATTGGAGGTCATGATGATCACCGTATTGGAAAAGTCTACTTTGCGCCCCTGGGAATCCGTGATCCGTCCGTCATCCAGCACCTGCAGCAGGATATTGAATACATCCGGGTGGGCTTTCTCGATCTCGTCAAACAGCACGACCGAATACGGATGCGTCCGCACCTGGTCGCTCAGCTGGCCGCCATCCTCATGGCCCACATAGCCCGGAGGAGATCCGATCATCTTTGCTACCGAATGCTTCTCCATGTATTCCGACATATCCACGCGGATCATGGATTCTTCCGTACCAAACAGCGCCTCCGCCAGCGCCTTTGAAAGTTCTGTCTTTCCCACACCTGTCGGTCCCAGGAACAGGAAGGAGCCGATCGGACGATGCGGGTCTTTCAGCCCCACGCGGCCTCTGCGGACCGCACGGGACACGGCGCTCACTGCCTCATCCTGCCCGACCACTCTCTTTTTCAGTACACTTTCCAGTTTCCTCAACCGGTCCACATCGCTTTCCGCCAGCTTCTGCACCGGGATCTTCGTCCATGCCGATACTACTTCCGCGATATCGTCCTCCGTCACGGAAAAATGTCCTGCCGCCGTTTTCTTTTCGAACCGCTTTCTGACGTCATTCAGTTTCCGCTGTACCTGCTCCTGCTCTTTCTGGATCAGGGACGCTTCGGTAAAATCACCCTGTCGGATGCTTTCTTCTTTTTCTCCGGCAAGTTCTTTCAGCGAATCTTCCAGCGCGGTCAGATTGTCCGGCACTTTATAGCTCTTCAGGCTGACTTTGGAGCACGCTTCATCCAGGACGTCGATCGCTTTGTCCGGAAGGTTCCGGTCCGTGATATAACGCTCCGACATCTGCACCGCGGCCTCCAGCGCTTTTTCTTCTATCTTTACTCTGTGATGATCTTCATACCGTGCTTTCAGTCCTTCAAGGATCTGCAGGCACTGCTCCTTTGTCGGCTCCTCCACCGAAACCGGCTGGAAACGACGCTCCAGCGCCGCATCTTTCTCAATATATTTCCGGTATTCCGTGATCGTCGTCGCGCCGATCAGCTGAAGCTCCCCGCGGGCAAGCGACGGTTTTAAAATACTGGACGCATCAATGGCGCCTTCCGCCCCGCCTGCTCCGATCATGGTATGGATCTCATCCAGGAACAGGATAATGTTCCCGTTCGCCTCAACCTCGGCGATCAGGCCCTTCATCCGCTCCTCAAACTCTCCGCGGTATTTCGATCCTGCGATGAGCCCCGGGAGATCCAGCGTATAGATCTTCTTATCCTTCATCTTCTCCGGGACCATGCCGGACGCCAGCCGCTGGGCCAGGCCTTCCACTACAGCCGTTTTGCCCACTCCCGGCTCGCCGACCAGACAGGGATTATTCTTCGTCCGGCGGCTCAGCACCTGCATGAGCCGGTGCATTTCCTCCTCACGGCCAACAACCGGATCCAGTTTTCCTTCAGCCGCCCGCCGGGTCATATCTGTACAGAACTGATCCATCATAGAGTGGGCGCTTCTCCCGTCCTCCTGGACTTCATCCTGATATTCCTTCGGGTCGATCCCCGCAGCCGCCATAATATCCTGGAAGATCTTCTGCAGGCTGATATTCAGGGTGATCAGGATCCGGGCCGCCACGCAGTCCACATCCCGGATGATGGATAAAAGCAGGTGCTCCGTCCCCACTTCCTCCGTGTGGAGCCGGTGCGCCTCCTTCCCGCTGCTCTCGAGGATATCCTGATAGCGCGGGCTCCGTTCCGGGCGTCCTGCGGCCGCATCTCCCTGCGGTGCGATCAGCTCATCCATAAGCTGACAGATCTTCTCTTCATCCACGCCATGCCGCGCAAGGATCTGTCCCGCCACCCCGGCGTACTCGCTGCGGAGCCCCAGCAACAGATGCTCCGTCCCGATGTACGGGTGCTGCATCTCAGCCGCCTTCTTCTCCGCATATTTAATGGCGTTCTCCGCCTGTTTCGTATATGAAATATGCATATAGTCCTCCTGCTGCTGTCAGTTTTAACGTCAGTCCGTCAGTCCGGGCTGACCGTATTCATCAAATATCTCATCCACCAGATCATGCACTTCCCTTCGGGAAATATTCTTGCAGCATCCCCGCGCGAGCACGATCCGCAGTTCACGCCGCATCTCCTCCAGCTGTTCCAGCTTATCCGCGTCGATCGCGATCACCGCGCCCCGTCGTTTATCAAGGCTGATGTAACCCTCCCGCTTCAGCACGCTGTATGCCTTATTCACCGTATGCATATTCACGCCGATCGTATCGGCAAGCTGCCGCACGGACGGAAGAGAATCCCCCTCCCGGATGACAGAAGTCGCAATCCCCAGAATAATCTGATTGCAGAGCTGAACATAGATTGCTTCATCACTGTTAAAATCAACTTCGATGATCATAATAAGCTCCTTTCTCTGGTGTGTTATACATATGATAGCACAGTCGGATCGTCCTGACAAGGAAATTCCTGTTTGTCGAACTGACGGAACTTGCAACATAGAATACAACAATAAATTTCTATGAGAATGCGGATTCACGGAATAAGGGATAAAGCCTTCCCGTCTCCGGTTCCGCAGCTTAAGAAAAACTACAAAAACGGAACACTGACAAAGAACAGGAGCAGAGATGAAGAACTCGCATTCGCTCAGACAACTTCATCTCTGCTCCTAAAATCAGCGCTCCGTTTTTTACTTTTTCTACAGCCGCTTCACAGTCACCGGTCCGGCTTTATCCCTTATTCCGTGAAAGGTGCATCCGATCAGAAATTCTTTTAAGATTCTGTGCTGCAGTTACCAGGATCAGTTCGACAAACAATAGCCAAAGAATGTGTCGGGATGGGGCTCAGGATCTGGACCGCAGAGAGGCTTTGCTTGCTTGTCCGTATCATATCTGCAGGATCAGGGTGTGTCAAGGCTGC
>DXIS01000008.1 GCA_019112735.1 Candidatus Mediterraneibacter guildfordensis | reverse complement strand
GGAGGGTGTCCTCATTTTTTAGAGACAAGTTTTCAGGGAGAAGATTATGAATGAAAGATCAAAGATCGGTGAACTGAAGGGAATCGGGGAGAAAACGGAAAAGCTGTTCGAAAAGATCGGCGTGCGCACGGTGGGAGACCTTATCCGCTATTATCCGCGGTCTTATGAGATATTTGAGGATCCGGTCCCGATCGGAGAAGCCTGTGAGGGGCGTACCTGTACGGTGACAGGCGCTGTGTTCGGCCGGATCCAGGTATCGGGGAATCGGAATATGCAGGTGACGACGCTGTATCTCAAAGATCTCACCGGAACGCTGAAGGTGATCTGGTTCAGGATGCCGTTTCTGAGGAATACGCTCGGAAAGGGAGGCACGCTTACGCTGCGGGGAAGGATCGTGCGAAGGCGGGACGGCCTTGTCATGGAACATCCGGATATCTACTACCCGTCTTCCAAGTATGAAGAGAAGAGAAATACAATGCAGCCGGTCTACGGGCTGACGGCAGGACTCAGCAACAATGCGGTCATAAAAGCAGTGCGCCAGGCCCTTGACCATATGAATGCCGGGCAGGATATCCTGCCGGAGGGTCTGGTGAAAAAATATGGATTTATCCCCTATGAAGACGCGGTCGTGAAAATGCATTTTCCAGACGGAAAAGAGGAGTTTGCCGAGGCGAGAAGACGGTTTGTCTTTGAAGAATTTCTCGTGTTCGTCCTTTCGCTGCGGCGGCTGAGAGACGAAGAGAACCGTGCGGAAAACAGGTTCGTCCTCCGGGATCAGCCGGAGATCGGACAATTCCTCGAGTCGCTGCCGTACAGCCTCACCGGAGCGCAGATGAAGGTCTGGAATGAGATAAAGCAGGATATGCAGGGCGGCCATGTCATGTCAAGACTGGTCCAGGGAGATGTGGGATCCGGCAAGACAGTCATTGCCTTTCTCGCCCTCCTGCTGGCCGGTCTGAATGGCTGTCAGGGTGCGCTGATGGCTCCCACAGAGGTGCTGGCGAGACAGCATTTTGAAAACATCTCGGGCATGCTTGATGAGTACGGACTTCCGCTGAAAGCCGAGCTGCTGACCGGTTCCATGACAGCGAAGCAGAAGAGGGAAGCTTACGGGCGGATCGAGAGCGGAGAGGTCTCGATCATCATAGGGACACATGCGCTGATCCAGGAGAAAGCGGTTTATAAAAATCTCGCGCTCGTAGTCACGGACGAACAGCATAGATTCGGAGTAAAGCAGAGGGAAGCTCTGGCGGGCAAGGGAAACACACCGCACATCCTTGTTATGAGCGCGACGCCGATCCCTCGGACACTGGCGATCATCCTCTACGGCGACCTGGATATCTCAGTGATCGACGAGCTGCCGAAGAATCGGCTTCCGATCAAAAACTGTGTCGTAGATACAGGCTACAGAAAGACCGCGTATGAGTTTATGAGAAAGCAGGTGGCGGCAGGACGCCAGTGCTATGTGATCTGCCCCATGGTGGAAGAGAGCGAGGCGCTTGACGCGGAGAATGTGCTTGATTACTCCCGGATGCTGGCTGAGGTCATGGGCGGACAGGTGAGTGTCGGATGCCTTCACGGAAGGATGAAACAGCAGGAGAAGGATGAGATCATGGAGGCGTTCGGGAAAAATGAGATCCAGATCCTCGTATCGACTACCGTGATCGAAGTCGGAATAGACGTCCCCAATGCAACGGTCATCATGATCGAGAATGCCGAGCGGTTCGGGCTGGCGCAGCTCCATCAGCTCAGGGGGCGTGTAGGGCGCGGAAAGTATCAGTCCTACTGTATCTTCATGACTGCTTCAAAAGCAAAAGAGACAAAGGAACGTATGGACATCCTGAACCACTCCAACGACGGATTCTTTATCGCCGGAGAGGACCTGCGTCTGAGAGGACCGGGTGATCTGTTCGGGATCAGACAGAGCGGGATCATGAATTTTAAGCTGGGGGACGTATTCCAGGATTCTGTGATACTGCGTCAGGCAGCTGAGGCCACCGGCGGGATCCTCCGGGAGGATCCGGAGCTGAGATCCCCGGAAAACAGGAAGCTCTCAGCCGCCCTTGAGCGGTATATCACAGATCAGAACCTGGAGGCCACATTGTAGCCGAAAACCAATAAAAATTGCTATGAATTTCCAGAGTAAAAGAAGCATTCCTCCATATACTATCAGTGTAACACAGACGAACGGAAGCAGACGCACAGTACCGGCCGCGAAGACGGGCAGAACACTCATCAGAACAGCCGGATACATGCAGAAGCGGCCGGCGGATGCGTTACAAAAAACACAAGAAAAGTAACGGAAACGTTACGAAGTTGCAGAAGGAGGAAATGATCATGGCAAGTCGTTCATCTAACAGAGCAGCAGTGCCTGAGGCAAAAGGCGCACTGGACAAATTCAAATACGAAGTGGCCAGCGAGCTGGGGGTACCGTTATCTGACGGTTACAACGGCGACCTTACTTCCAAGCAGAACGGATCAGTAGGCGGATATATGGTCAAGAAAATGATCGAACAGCAGGAAAAACAGATGGCAGGCAAATAAGCCGCATATAAAACATCTCGATTTTCTGTATCAGGGGAAAAGCGCCCGGGATTGACCCGGACGCTTTTTTCTGCTAAAATTCAGCATATGAAACGGGGTGAAACAGGATGAGAGTAATTGCCGGAAGCGCAAAAAGCCTTCGATTGAAAACACTGGACGGGCTGGACACAAGACCGACTACAGACCGGATCAAGGAGACACTGTTCAATATCATCGGTCCGTCTGTGTACGGTTCCGTGTTTCTTGATCTCTTCAGCGGGAGCGGCGGGATCGGCATCGAGGCGCTCAGCCGCGGTGCAAAAGAAGCGGTTTTTGTCGAGAATAACCCGAAAGCCATGAGATATATTAAGGATAATCTGAAATTTACCCGCCTCGAGCATAAAGCGGCTACGATAACCGGCGACGTCATGAACGCGCTTTATCAGCTCGAAGGTGAGAAAGTATTCGACATTATATTCATGGACCCGCCCTATGACAGGGGGCTGGAGCATAAAGTGCTGGACTATCTTTCCGGATCAGAGCTTGTATATGACGATACAACGATCATCGTAGAAGCTTCACGTGATACGGACTTTTCATATGCAGAACAGCTCGGGTTTACCGTGATCAGAGAAAAACTTTACAAGACAAACAAGCATGTATTTATAGAAAAGGCAGGAGTAGAAGACATATGTTAAGAGCGATCTATCCGGGCAGCTTTGACCCGGTCACATACGGGCACATGGACATCATTGAACGGTCACATAATCTTGTAGACGAGTTGATTGTGGGCGTATTGTGTAATAAAGCGAAAATGCCGTTGTTTTCTGTAGAAGAACGTGTTAAAATGTTAGAGGAAGTGACGAAGGATCTCAAAAACGTCCGGATCATACCGTTCGACGGCCTCCTGGTCGACTTTGCATCCAGGATGGAAGCCGGCCTGATCATCAGGGGACTGCGCGCGATCACGGACTTTGAATACGAGTTACAGATGTCACAGACCAATCATAAGCTGGAACCGAATGTCGAGACCATGTTCCTGACAACCGGCATTGAATATTCATATCTGAGTTCCACGACGGTAAAAGAGATCGCTGCTTTTGGGGGAGATCTGTCACAGTTTGTGCCGGAAGCAGTCGCTGCAGAACTCAGGAAGAAGATGAGTACAAAAGGAGAGTGTAACAAATGAGCAGCCGTATTGAGCAGATTATTGATGAGATCGAAGAGTATATCGACCGTGACTGTAAATTCCAGCCGCTGTCCACGACCAAGATCATCGTCAACAAGGAACATCTTGAGGAACTCCTCAGAGAACTTCGCATGAAGACGCCTGATGAGATCAAACGTTATCAGAAGATCATCGCAAACCGCGATGCGATCCTGTCTGACGCCCAGGCAAAAGCCGACGCAATGATCGAAGAGGCACAGGTGCAGACAACCGAACTTGTCAGCGAGCATGAGATCATGCAGCAGGCATATGCACAGGCCAATGAGATCGTGACACAGGCCACAGCACAGGCGCAGGAGATCGTTGATAACGCCACGCGTGACGCAAACGAGATCCGTCTCGGAGCGATCCAGTATACAGACGATCTGCTCGCAAACGCTGAAAGCATTATCGGACATACACTTGACAGTTATGCGACAAAATACGACAGTCTTATTAATTCTCTTCAGGAATGCTATGATACTGTACGTACAAACCGTGCTGAACTGGAAATCCCGGCAGATGAATCTGTAAACTGATTTTCCGGTACAGTCCTGTCACATAGAACGTATATACAAAAAACCAAGGAGACTGGCTGCCGCTGCGGCAGCCAGTTTTTGTGTGATGTACGGGAAAAATGATATGCCGCTCCCGGTGAGCATGGACTTTGTCTGCATCGCGGCGCAGATCCCGCCGAATGATGTAAGGCCCAGGATAAACGGATAACTGATCCCTGGATCCGGAAACATGTCATGGATCATCGCGATCCCGTTCGTTATTTCCAGTAACGGGAGCATGGATCTTATAACGATACATTCTTTTCCTGTCAGATCACCCAGACTGATCAGTACGGAAAATACAATGATATAGAGCCCTACTTTTACAACAGATCCGGCACTGTCCATAAGGCATCTGTCCAGCACTGCAAAATTAAACTTATCCGCACTACACCTGTGCCCGGCGCCCGGATCAGTGAATCTTTTCTTTCCTTTCAGGTATATCCGCCTGAAAAGAAAACTGAGTGCGACCGGTACGATGTTCAGGATCAGCATCGTCGGCATTATCAATTTTTTATCGCCGATCATGTTCAGCACGATATAATTGATGACAAAGCCGGGACTTACATTATTGCAGAAAGACAGCAGATAGGCGCCTTCTTCCCGGGTGATCCTTCCCTCCCGCACCAGATCCGCCGCTGTCTTCGCACCGGCCGGATACCCGCACAGGAACCCGGTCAGCACGGCAAAGGTGCCGTTTCCCGATGTAGCAAATACAGCCGAGGACAGCCTTCCGAACAGGGCGGATATGACAGACAGTCCGCCTGTGGAGATCATGATCCCTGAGACGGCCATGAAGGGAAATAAAGTCGGGAATACCGTCCGGAACCAGAGAAGGAGCCCGTCCTGCGCACCCTGGAACACCGCTTCCGGTGCGGCAAGCATTGCAAAAAACAGACAGACCGGGAGTATCCTTTTCATCACTATACCTTCATTCAGAGACAGGACCGTTATCCCTAATATATGAATCACGGATCCGCTTTATGTACAGCAGGGTTCCGGCCGGTCTGAAAACATGGTACAATATCCACTATGGAGGAAATAAAATGAATCTGCCAGCAGCATTTGAAGATAAAATGATAAAGCTACTCGGTGAAGAAGAGTACAGACGCTACCTTGACTGTTTTGATGAACCGCGTCATTACGGGCTCCGGGTCAATACAGCGAAGATCTCGGTGGAAGATTTCCTGAAGATCGCGCCCTGGCCTCTCAAACCGGTTCCGTGGATCCGCAACGGATTCTATTATGACGGCGAACAGGTCCAGCCTGCCAAACACCCTTATTATTACGCCGGACTTTACTATCTGCAGGAACCGAGCGCCATGACGCCGGCAGACCGTCTTCCCGTTGATCCGGGAGACCGGGTGCTGGACGTATGCGCGGCCCCCGGCGGAAAAGCGACTGAACTGGGGGCGAAACTGAACGGCAGCGGAATGCTGACGGCCAACGACCTGAGCAATTCCCGCGCAAAAGGCCTGCTTAAGAACATTGAACTGATGGGCATCGGAAACGTTCTCGTACTGAGCGAAGAACCGGGGAAACTGATCCCGTATTTCACAGAATACTTCGACAAGATCCTGATCGACGCCCCCTGTTCCGGTGAAGGCATGTTCCGAAAAGACCGGAAGATGATCCGCGCCTGGGAAGAACACGGGCCGGACTTTTTCGCGAAGATCCAGCGGAGCATCATCACACAGGCCGCGCAGATGCTGAAACCGGGCGGTATGATTCTGTATTCGACCTGTACATTTTCCCCGGAAGAGAATGAGCAGACGATCGAATACCTGCTGCAGGAATATCCGGAATTCGAGCTCTGTGAGATTGAAGGCTACGAAGGCTTTTCCAGCGGGATCCCGGAAGCATCGATTTCCGGAGATGAGCGCCTGCGCCGCACGGTCCGGATCTTCCCGCACCGGATGGAAGGGGAAGGGCATTTTCTTGCGCTCCTGAAAAAAGGCGGTAAAGCTCCCGCCGGAGCGGATGCCGGAAAGGCGGAGAGAAAGCCGGCTCCGTCAAGAAAGAGAGCGCTTCCCGATGAACTGTGCGAATTTCTCTCCGGCGTGGACCGGGAATTTGATCCTGCCCGTTTCGATATACGTGGCGACAAAGTCTATTATATGCCGGAAGGCCTGCCCGCCTTAAACGGCGTGCGCTTCCTCCGCACCGGCCTGCTCATCGGCGAACTGAAGAAACGGCGTTTTGAACCGAGCCAGGCCTTTGCCATGAACCTGAAAAAGGAGGAATACCGTGCATGCATCGACCTCTCCGCATCCGATGAGCGCGTCATCAGATATCTGAAAGGAGAGACGCTGGATGTATCGGACCTTGTCTCTGCCAAAGAGAAGGGCTGGCATCTGGTCTGTGTGGACGGATATCCCCTGGGATTCGGCAAACTGGCGGGCCAGACACTGAAGAACAAATATCTTCCGGGATGGCGGTGGCAGTCATCATGATGATCAGACTGGACAAATATCTGGCGGACATGGGTGCCGGTACAAGAAGCGAGATTAAGAAAACCATCCGGGCGGGCAGAGCCGCTGTAAACGGCGCGGTCACGAAACGTCCGGAAACCAGAATAGACACAGAGAAAGACACGGTCGAACTGGACGGCCGGAACGTCTCCTATGAGGCGTATGAATACTTCATGCTGAATAAACCGTCCGGCACCGTCTCCGCTGTGACAGACCGGCGGGAGACGACCGTGGTAAGCCTGATCCGGGACCGGAAACGGGATGACCTTTTCCCGGTCGGACGACTTGACAAAGATACGGAAGGACTGCTCCTGATCACCAATGACGGAGCCCTTGCCCACCGGCTGCTTGCCCCGGCAAAGCACGTGGACAAGCTCTACTTTGCCAGGGTCCGCGGGGCAGTGACAGAGGAAGATAAGGAGCGCTTCGCCCGGGGACTGGACATCGGAGATGAGAAGCCCACCCTGCCGGCGGATCTTACGATCTGCTCATCCGGGGAAATATCAGAGATCACCCTCGCGATCCGGGAAGGCCGATTCCATCAGGTAAAGCGGATGTTCCAGGCGGTCGGCAAAGAAGTGGTCTATCTGAAACGGCTCGGGATGGGCCCCCTTATGCTGGATGAACGTTTAAAGCCGGGAGAGTACCGCCGGCTCACGGAAAAAGAGGTAGAGGAACTATGCTCACTGGAAAGAAAGCAGTAATTTTTGATATGGACGGCTCCCTGGTGGATTCCATGTGGATCTGGCCGGAAGTCGACCGGATCTTTATGAAGAAATATGAACTGACGCCGCCGGATTCCTTCCACAGGGACATCGAGGGGATGAGCTATACCGAGACAGCCCGGTATTTTGTCGATACCTTCCGGATGTCCCGCACCGTCGAACAGGTCATGCAGGAATGGCGCGATATGACGATCCGCCTTTATTCCGAAAGGGTTTATCCGAAAGCCGGCGCTGTCCGGTTCCTGGACGCCATGAAGCAAAGAGGCATCGCCCTCGGGATCGCAACGAGCAATGACCGCCGGATCGCCGACGCGGCTCTTAAGGCCCGGGGACTTACGCCGTATTTTGATTCGGTCCGCACATCCTGCGAAGTATCAGCCGGGAAGCCTGCGCCGGACGTCTACCTGAAAGTGGCGGAGGATCTGTCGGTAGATCCTTCCGCATGCCTGGTATTCGAAGATGTTCCAAACGGCATCCTGGCCGGCAAAAACGCCGGCATGGAGGTCTGCGCGGTGGACGACGATTTCTCCCGTCCGCTGGAAGCGGAAAAGAAACGGCTGGCCGATTATTTTATCCATGACTATAATGAGATCTTCACACACAGCTATGAAAGGTGCGATAGAGAGAAGTGACACGCAGTGATTTTTTACCCGTAAACAGAGAAGATATGCTGGCCCGCGGATGGGACCGGGTGGATTTCGCCTATGTGACCGGCGACGCCTATGTAGACCATCCTTCTTTTGGCACCGCCATAATAAGCCGGGTGCTGGAATCCCACGGCTACCGCGTGGGGATCATTTCCCAGCCGGACTGGCGGGATCCGGGAAGCGTGCGCGTCTTTGGCGAACCCCGGCTCGGCTTCCTCGTGTCTGCCGGCAATATGGACTCTATGGTGAATCACTACAGCGTATCGAAAAAGCACCGGAAGACCGATGCCTATACGCCGGGCGGCGAGATGGGGAAACGTCCGGACTATGCCTGCGTGGTCTACGGCAACCTGATCCGGCAGACCTATAAGAAAACCCCCGTCATCCTGGGCGGGATCGAGGCAAGCCTCCGGCGTCTGGCCCACTATGATTACTGGTCCGACCGCATGAAGCGTTCGATCCTTCTTGATTCAGGCGCCGACCTTATATCCTACGGGATGGGCGAGCGCTCCATCGTCGAGATCGCAGACGCCCTTGACGCCGGGATCCCGGTCAGTGAACTGAGCTATATCGACGGCACAGTGGTGAAGATCAAAGACCGGGACCGCATCTATGATGCGGAGTTTCTCCCGGATTTCGAGGAGCTCAGATCAGACCGGCTGAATTATGCACGCAGTTTTTACACCCAGTACTGCAACACCGATGCGTTCAACGGCCGCCGGCTGGCCGAGGGCTATTCCGACCATCTCTATGTGGTGCAGAACCCGCCCTCAAAACCGCTCAGCACGGAGGAAATGGACGATATCTATGATCTGCCCTATACAAGGACATGGCATCCGGACTACGATGAAAAAGGCGGCGTGCCGGCTTTCTCCGAAGTCCGCTTCAGCCTGATCAGCAACCGGGGATGTTTCGGCGGCTGCAGTTTCTGCGCGCTGACCTTTCACCAGGGACGGATCGTCCAGGTGCGCAGCCACGATTCACTTATAAAAGAAGCCCGGAAGATCACACAGGAAAAAGACTTCAAGGGGTATATCCACGATGTGGGCGGCCCAACCGCCAATTTCAGGCACCCTTCCTGTGCGAAGCAGATGGAGCAGGGCGTATGCAGGAACCGGCAGTGCCTGTTCCCGACGCCGTGCAGGAATCTCAATGCGGATCACAGCGATTATGTCAGCCTGCTGAAAAAGCTCCGTGACATTCCCGGTGTAAAGAAGGTATTTATCCGTTCCGGCATCCGGTTTGATTATCTGCTGGCCGACCGGAAGCGGGAATTTCTCAGTGAACTCTGCCGGTACCATATCAGCGGCCAGCTGAAAGTGGCCCCGGAGCACGTAGCCGCACCGGTGCTCGCCCTCATGGGCAAACCGCAGCACAGCGTCTACGAAGCATTTACAGAAGAATTCCGGAAAATGAACCGGAAGATCGGGAAAGAGCAGTATCTGGTCCCGTATCTGATGTCATCCCATCCCGGATGCTCCATGAAGGAGGCGGTGGAACTGGCCGAATACTGCAGGGATCTGGGCTATATGCCGGAGCAGGTCCAGGATTTCTATCCCACGCCGTCCACCCTTTCCACCTGCATGTATTACACCGGCGTGGATCCGCGGACCATGGAGAACGTATATGTCCCGAAAAATCCGCATGAAAAGGCCATGCAGCGGGCCCTGATCCAGTACCGGAATCCGGAATTATACAGACTGGTCGAAGAGGCCCTGAAAAAAGCCGGCCGCACCGATCTGATCGGATACGGCCCAAAATGCCTGATCCGGCCGAGACCCGCCGGAAAGTCCGTGAACACGAATAAGAAAACGGGCAGCCCCGCCGGCAATCCAGGACGGAAAAAGAAAATAACAAAGAAGAAAACCATACGGAACATCCATAAAAAGAAGTGAGGCAGTCCCATGAAAATCGCAGTAGTAACCGGAGCATCATCCGGCATAGGAAGAGAATTTGTCCGTCAGATCCCTTTCTTTTACAGAGAGCTTGACGAGATCTGGGTGATCGCGCGCAGAGAAGACCGGCTGAAGCAGCTGGAACAGACTTCGCGCACAGCGGTCCGCATCATTGCCGGAGACCTGCAGAAGAACCCGGTTTATAAAGAATACCGCCGGGCTTTAAAAGAATTCCGGCCTGAGGTCCGCATGCTGGTCAATGCCGCCGGTTTCGGCAGATCCGGCGGTTTTACGGACATCGCATCCGAGAACCGGAAAACCCATGCGGATATGATCCGCCTGAACTGCGTCGCTCTGACCCGGATGACAGAGCTGACCCTTCCATATATGGGAAGGGGCGGCCGGATCCTCAATATCGCCTCGGCAGCGGCTTTTTGTCCACAGAGCGGTTTTGCCGTCTATGCGGCCACAAAATCCTTTGTCTTAAGCCTCTCGCGGGCGCTCTTCGAGGAACTCCGTCCCCGGGGCATCATCGTGACGGCGGTATGTCCCGGTCCGGTCGACACAGAATTCTTCCGGACAAGCGGAGAGCTTACATCCCCGCTTAAGAAACTGACCCTTGCGAAAGCGCAGGCCGTCGTCCGCAGAGCGCTGACAGACAGCCGGAAAAGAAAAGCAGTCTCCGTATACGGACTCCCCATGAAAGCGGCGGCAGCCGGCTCGAAACTTCTCCCGCACGGCCTGATCCTCCGGGCGGAAAGCCTGTTTCTAAAAAACGGATGATCAGATTTTCAGACAAAAGGTAAAAGAAAAAGATGATTGAACACGAGATCAGAAGCAATGAAGCCGGACAGCGGCTCGACAAATTCCTCGGCAAATATATGCCCCTGGCACCGAAAAGTTTCTTTTATAAGATGCTCCGGAAAAAGAATATCACACTGAACGGCAAAAAAGCCGCCGGTCAGGAAAAGCTTGCAGAAGGCGACCGGATCCGCTTCTTTCTGTCGGACGAGACGGTCTCAAAATTTACCGGACCTGCACGGACAACTGAAAAGCAGCAGCATAAGAGTCCGGCTGTACCGTCTGTTGAACTGGATATTCTCTACGAAGACAATCATACCCTTTTTATAAATAAGCCGGCAGGCATGCTTTCCCAGAAAGCCTCGGCAGATGACGTCTCCCTTGTAGAATATGTGACCGGATATCTCCTGAAGTCCGGACAGATCACAGACGATGAACTGCGCACTTTCCACCCGGCCGTGTGCAACCGGCTGGACCGCAATACGAGCGGCATCGTCGCCGCAGGGAAAACGCTTGCGGCCCTGCAGGAATTAAGCGCCATGTTCCGGGACCGCACCCTCCGGAAATATTATCGGTGCCTTGTGGCCGGATCCGTAAAGGAAGGTGCACACATTGACGGATATCTTGTGAAAGATCCGAAAACGAACCGGGTTTCTTTCTCGAAAACCGGAACCGCCGGATCCGTCCGGATCGAGACAGAATACCGTCCGCTCTGTGAAGGAGAGGGCGCAACGCTTCTGGAAGTCCATCTGATCACCGGAAAGACCCACCAGATCCGTGCGCACATGGCCGCCCAGGGCCATCCCATCATCGGCGACTACAAATACGGGAACCGGAAGATCAATGACCGGTACCGCAGCACATACGGGCTTACGTCCCAGCTATTGCACGCCGCGCGGCTTTGCATTCCGCAGCAGGACGGCGTGCTCGCCGGGCTGTCCGGAAAAACGGTCTATGCACCGCTTCCGGAATTGTTCCGGCACATCTGCCTGGACAGTCATATAGGAAAGGAATATCTCACATGGCCACATGGAATTCAAGAGGACTCCGGGGATCCACCCTGGAAGAATTCATAAACCACACGAATGAACGCTATACGGAACTGGGGCTTGCCCTGATCCAGAAGATCCCGACCCCCATCACGCCGGTAAAGATCGATCAGGAAAACCGCCACATCACACTGGCCTATTTTGACAAGATCAGTACGGTGGACTATATCGGAGCCGTCCAGGGCATCCCGGTATGTTTTGACGCCAAAGAATGCAAAGCGGATACCTTCCCGCTCCAGAATATCCATGAACACCAGATGGATTTCATGGGAAAATTCGAGAAACAGGGCGGCATCGCATTTCTCCTGATCTACTTCAGCACAAGAGAAGAGCTTTATTATATGCGCTACGGACAGATCCTGAAATTCTGGGAGCGGGGATTAAAAGGCGGCCGCAAAAGCTTCCGGTACGACGAACTGGAACCCGGCTGGTTTATGGAACTGAAGCAGGGATATTTTGTCCCCTATCTGGAGTGCATCCAGAAAGACCTGGACTGCCGGGATGAATAGACCTTTTGTTTTCGGGCCGGGGATTGACAGATTCAGAGAAAGTCCGTATAATTACATAGGAATTTAACGTATTAGCACATTAAAGTGAAAGAGGAGAGCATATGGAACAGAAACTTCATACTCCGGAAGGAGTCCGTGATATCTACAACAGAGAATGCGAAACCAAACTTGCACTTCAGAAAAACCTGAGCACCGTACTCCATCTGTACGGCTATCAGGACATACAGACGCCGACATTCGAATATTATGATGTATTCCGCGAGGAGATCGGTTCCACCTCCACCCAGGAGCTTTATAAGTTCTTCGACCGGGACGGCAATATCCTGGCCCTCAGGCCGGATATCACCCCGTCGGTCGCGCGGGCCGCGGCAACCCTGTTTGAGCAGGAGGATTTCCCGATCCGTCTCTGTTATGCAGGGAACACCTTTATCAACCATTCCAGCTATCAGGGCCGTCTGAAAGAAAACACCCAGCTCGGCGCGGAGCTGATCGGGCTTGATTCGGTCGAAGCCGACGCCGAGATGATCGCCATGGTCGTGGACGGGCTTAAGAAAACCGGGCTGACTGAATTCCAGGTCAGCATCGGCCACGCGGATTATATCCGCAGCCTTATGGCTGCGGCCGACCTTGGCGAAGAAGAAAGCCGGGAGATCCGCTCCCTGATCACGAACCGCAATTACTTCGGAGTAGAGGAGCTTCTGGACGGCAGAGACGTGAAAGAGCCTGTCCGCCAGGCTTTCCATATTCTTCCGGAACTGGTCGGCGGGCCGGAGATCCTCGACCAGGCCCTCCACTGCGCGCCGGATGAGAATGCCCGCCTGGGCGTGAAGCGTCTTCAGGACATTTTCCGCCTGCTGGAGCTTTACCAAGCGGAAGACCATATTACATTTGACCTGAGCATGAGCGGGAACTACGGTTATTATACCGGCGTCATTTTCCGCGCCTATACATACGGGACCGGCGACGCCATCGTACGGGGCGGACGCTATGACCATCTTCTGGAGAAATTCGGGAAGAGCACGCCTTCCATCGGTTTTGCCATTATCGTGGACGAACTGATGAGCGCCCTTTCCAGGCAGAAGATCCCGACCGACACCGTACACCGCAACCTGATCGTATACACAGAAGCAGCGGAAGACGAGGCCATCACCCTGGCCCGGGCTTTCCGCGCCAAAGGACGCAATATCGAACTTATGAAAAATGTCCCGGGAACGGACCGCGTCGTATATGAAACGCATGCACGCCGGAGCGGGACAACAGTCCTTCTGTTTTTAAATGACGACATGAAGATTGAAATGATCAATCTGGAGACCGGTGAGAAACGGTCAACAGACCTTATCATTCCGGATTAAAGGAGCATAACCTATGAAATACCTGACATTTGCGCTGACGAAAGGGCGACTCGCCAGCAAAACGCTGGATATGCTGGAGAAACTGGGGATCACCTGCGATGAAATGAAAGATAAAGATTCCCGGAAGCTGATCTTTACAAATGAGGAACTGAAACTGAAATTCTTTCTCGCAAAAGGGCCGGATGTCCCGACCTATGTGGAATACGGCGCAGCCGATATCGGCGTCGTGGGAAAAGACACGATCATCGAAGAAGGACGGAAAGTCCATGAAGTACTGGATCTGGGGTTCGGCAGATGCCGCATGTGCGTCTGCGGGCATGAGGAGGCCTCGGAGCTTCTGAAGCACCATGAACTGATCCGGGTCGCCACAAAATATCCGAAGATCGCCAAAGATTATTTTTACAATAAGAAGCATCAGACTGTTGAAATCATCAAAATGAACGGCTCCATCGAGCTGGCGCCCATCGTCGGGCTGTCCGAAGTGATCGTGGACATCGTGGAGACCGGCTCAACCCTGAAAGAGAACGGACTGGTCGTCCTCGAAGAAGTGTGCCCGCTCTCCGCACGCATGATCGTCAATCCGGTCAGCATGCGGATGGAAAACGAGCGGATCAAGGATCTGATCACAAAACTGCGTGCGCTCATCCGGGAAGACCGGGAGCAGTAGACAAAAGGAGGCAGACCATGCGAATCGAAAAACTGGATCAGAATACAAAAAAAGATCTGCTGGAGAAGCTCTTGAAACGGAGCCCCACCAGCTACGGATCATATGAACAGAGCGTCCGTGAGATCCTTGATGACGTCAGGGACCGGCGCGACCAGGCGCTCTTTGAATATACGGAGAAGTTCGACGGCGCCCGGATCAGCGCCGACAATATCCTTGTCACAGAAGAGGAGATCCGGGAAGCCTACCGGGAAGTAGACCCGGAACTGGTGGAGATCATCCGCCGCTCCCTTCACAATATCCGCACCTACCACGAGAAACAGCGCCAGTACAGCTGGTTCGACAGCAGGCCGGACGGCACGATCCTGGGGCAGAAGGTGACCCCGCTCGCCCGGATCGGCGTCTATGTCCCCGGCGGGAAAGCGGCTTATCCCTCCTCCGTACTAATGAATATCGCACCGGCAAAAGTGGCCGGCGTGGACGAGATCATTATGACGACCCCGCCCGGAAAAGACGGAAAAGTCACGGCGACCACACTGGTGGCTGCCAACGAAGCGGGCGCGGACCGCATTTATAAAGCCGGTGGGGCCCAGGCCATCGCGGCCCTTGCCTTCGGCACCGAGAGCATCCCGAAGGTGGATAAGATCGTCGGCCCCGGCAACATCTACGTTGCCCTGGCAAAAAAATCCGTATACGGGCACGTAAGCATTGATTCCGTCGCAGGCCCGAGCGAGATCCTGGTTCTGGCGGACGAAACAGCAAACCCGCGCTATGTGGCGGCGGACCTGCTTTCCCAGGCAGAACACGATGAGCTTGCAAGCGCCATCCTGGTAACCACAAGCGAAGCCCTTGCAAAGGAAGTCTCCGACTGGACCGACCGCTTTATCCGGGAGCTTTCCCGCGGTGAGATCATCCGGAAATCACTGGACAACTACGGACACATCCTGCTGGCGGACACCCTGGAAGACGCCATCGACGCGGCAAATGAGATCGCTTCAGAACATATGGAGATCGTGACCGCGGATCCTTTTGAAGTCATGACAAAGATCCGGAATGCCGGCGCCATCTTTATCGGAGAGTACTCAAGCGAACCGCTGGGCGACTATTTTGCCGGACCGAACCACGTACTTCCGACCAACGGGACGGCGAAATTCTTCTCGCCTCTGTCCGTTGATGACTTTATCAAAAAATCCAGCATCATCTCTTACTCCCGGGATGCGCTGGAGAAGGTCCACACCGATATCGAAAAATTTGCGGAGGCGGAGCATCTGACCGCCCATGCCAATTCCATCAAAGTCCGCTTTGACGGAAAGGACTGAAGGAGAGCATTATGGAAAATAGAATCGCATCCATTACAAGAAAAACAAAAGAGACCGACATCACCCTGACGCTTAATCTGGACGGAACGGGACAGACCCGGATCGACACCGGCATCCCGTTTTTCAACCACATGCTGGACGGATTTGCGCGCCACGGCCTTTTCGATCTGGACGTAAAAGTGAGCGGCGATCTGGACGTGGACAGCCATCACACCATCGAAGATACCGGGATCGTCCTCGGTCAGGCGATCCGGCAGGCGCTCGGCGAAAAAGCCGGGATCCGCAGATACGGTTATTTCATCCTGCCCATGGATGAGGTGCTGGCCCTGTCCGCCATTGATCTGTGCGGACGCCCGTATCTCAGATACAACGCGGAGTTCACCGTCCCCCGCCTGGGGACCATGGACACGGAAATGATCCGGGAGTTCTTCTATGCGGTTTCCTATGGCGCCGCAATGAACCTGCACCTGAAGATCATGGAAACCGGCAACAACCACCACATGGCGGAGGCCCTCTTCAAAGCCTTCGGAAAAGCGCTTGATGCGGCAGTATCCGAAGAGCCCCGCATAAAGGACGTGTGGTCCACAAAAGGCACACTTTAAGACTGAAATGAAAAAGGAGACTGACATACATGAGCTATAAAAGACTGACCCCCTGTATCTTCATTGATCACGGGAAGGCCGTAAAATGGTTTGACAACGATACCGTGCTCTCCGAAGATGTGGTCACACTGGCAAAACAGTACTGTGACCGGGGCGCGGACGAACTGATCGTTTTCGACCTGTCTGTATCCGACGAAGAACACGACGAAGCGATCGACCTGATCAAACGGATCAACCGGGTGATCAGCATCCCCATGATCGCCGGCGGAAATATCCGCAGATCAGAGGATGTGAAGAAGATCCTGTACGCCGGAGCCAAACGCGCGATCTTGAATTTCTCAAAACCGCTTTCCATCGACCTGATCCGGGAGGTGTCCCAGCGGTTCGGCAAAGAGCGGATCGCGGTATCCCTCAATGATTTTGATACGCTGTTCAAACAGCAGCATCTGATCGAAGAATTCAGCACGGAGATCGTATTCATGCACCGGCTTGACCTCAACTCGGTCATGAACATCACCGAACTTCCCTGCGTCGTACTCACCGATACGATGGAGCAGAGCGAGATCCTGCGCATCCTGAAATGCGACAGCATCAAGGGTGTATCCGGGCTGTTTGTAAGCGACCTGAACATGGATTTTAACGAATTCAAAGATGTCTGCGCCGACGCCGGAATCCAGATGACCTCCTTTGAGAGCATCATGGATTTCAGCGAATTCAAACTGAATTCCGACGGGCTGATCCCGGTGATCGTCCAGGACTATAAGACAAATGAAGTGCTTATGATGGCCTATATGAATGAAGAAGCGTTCGACAATACTGTAAAGACCGGGCGCATGACTTATTACAGCCGGAGCCGTCAGTGCCAGTGGGTCAAAGGAGAGACATCCGGGCATTTCCAGTATGTGAAGTCCCTGGCCGTGGACTGTGACAAAGACACCCTGCTTGCCAAAGTGGAACAGATCGGCGCAGCCTGCCATACCGGCAACCGTTCCTGCTTCTACACGACCATCGTGGGCGCCGACTACGACGCAAAGAATCCGCTCCAGGTATTCGAATCTGTGTACAACACGATCCTGGACCGGCGGGAGAATCCGAAGGAAGGATCCTACACCAACTATCTCTTTGAAAAGGGCATCGACAAGATCCTGAAGAAAGTGGGAGAGGAGGCGACCGAGATCGTGATCGCCGCCAAGAATCCCAATCCCGAGGAGATCAAATACGAGATCTCAGATTTCCTGTACCATGCCATGGTGCTCATGGTGGAGCGGGGCGTGACCTGGGAAGATATCACAAATGAACTGGCGGACCGCTAGAAAAGCCTGACTTGCGTTCTAAGCGGATATTCCGGGGCATAAGTTTTACAAACAGGAACTTATGCCCCGGAGGCTGTTTATGAACGAATCCGAACTCCGCCGCCAGGAACTGCTCCGGCAGACCAGAAAACTTTACAATGACCATAACGAACTCCCCGCCGTCCATCCCCGGTACGGCAGGATCTGCAGCAGCCTGTACGGCGATGGCCGTACCGCCGCAGAACACAGCGCGTCATCCGGCGGGAGCTTCTATGTCCGGCTGGTGATCGGCATCCTCTGCTTCGTATTCTACGTATGCGTGGACCAGAGCCAGGCAGAGATCGCACAGGTCAGCAGTTCTGTGATCGCGGAACAGATCGGGCAGGATATGGATGCGGATGCCCTGATTGAAACGCTGGCGTCGCCATAACTTTGTTCTTCTGGTACAAAAAAGTAATAGAAAGCAACGGAGAAATCCTGTAAAATAAATACAGGGCATATGGCCGCCGGACTTGCGCAAAAAGCCCGGCGGCCGTTTCTTTCGTTTATATGGATCATCTTCAGCATCAGTGTATGCTGATGTCAGAATAAAAAGAAAAGAGGAATTGTGATATGGAAAAGATATGGTGGAAAGAGTCTGTCGTCTATCAGATCTATCCGCGGAGCTTCAAAGACAGCAACGGGGACGGCATCGGCGATCTGAACGGCATCACGGAAAAGCTGGATTACCTGAAAGAGCTGGGAATCGATGTGGTCTGGCTCTCGCCGGTCTACCAGTCGCCCAATGACGACAACGGGTATGATATCAGCGACTATCAGGCCATCATGAAAGAATTCGGGACAATGGATGATTACGACAGGATGCTTGATGAGGCGCATAAAAGAGGCATCCGTATCGTTATGGATCTGGTGGTGAACCACACTTCGGACGAACATAAATGGTTTATCGAGAGCCGCAGTTCAAAGGAGAATCCGTACAGGGATTACTATATCTGGCGGCCAGCAAAAGACGGCAGGGAACCGAACAACTGGGGCTCCTGCTTCTCAGGCTCCGCCTGGGAATATGACAGCAGGACCGGTATGTATTATCTTCATCTCTTCTCGAAAAAACAGCCCGATCTGAACTGGGACAACCCGGAAGTCAGAAGAGAAGTATTCGACATGATGAACTGGTGGCTGGACAAGGGCGTGGACGGATTCCGCATGGATGTGATCAGTCTTATCTCCAAAGATCAGACATTTCCGGACGGAGCGCCGGGCATCAACGGCTACGCAAGCTTCAACGAGCCCGCCAACGGCCCCCGTGTCCACGAATATCTCCAGGAGATGCGAAGAGAAGTGCTGGACGGCAGAGATACCCTCACCGTAGGCGAATGTTCCGGCGTCACGCTGGAAGAGGCAAAAAAATATGCCCGGAGCGACGGAAAAGAACTGAATATGGTATTCCAGTTCGAACACATGGATGTGGACGCCGACGGCACCAATAAATGGTCGGATAAGAAGATGGATCTGCGCGACCTGAAATCAATCCTGACAAAATGGCAGAAAGGGCTGGATACCATCGCATGGAACAGTCTCTTCTGGGAAAACCACGACCAGCCCCGGTCTGTCTCAAGATTCGGGAATGACGGCGAATACCGGGAACTGTCCGCCAAAATGCTGGCCACCTGTCTCCACATGATGCAGGGGACTCCTTATATCTACCAGGGCGAGGAGCTGGGCATGACGAATGTGCCCTTTAAAAACATTTCTGACTTCCGCGACCTTGACAGCATCAACGCTTATCACGAACTGGTCGGACAGGGCGTGTTCACGGAAGAGGAAATGATGAAATACCTGCGGTATAAAAGCCGGGATAACGCCCGCACGCCGTTCCAGTGGGATGATACGGAAAACGCAGGCTTTACGACAGGGACGCCTTGGATCATGGTGAATCCGAACTACCAGGAGATCAACGCCAGAGAACAGATGGAGAGAGCGGACTCCGTCTTCCATTATTACCGGAAGCTGATCCGGCTCAGAAAAGAGCATGAGATCATCGTGTACGGAAGTTATGACCTGCTCCTGCCGGATGACAAAGAACTTTATGTATACACCCGTACACTCGGAAGTGAAAAAATGCTCGTTGTATGCAACTTCTATGGGAATACACGGACAATGGAACTTCCTGAAGGATGGACGCAGGAGAAGACGGAACTGCTGATCGGAAATTACGGGGATGTCTCCCGGGATGAAACAGGCTGCCTGAGGATCCGTCCCTATGAAGCGTTCGTACTGAAAACCTGTGAATGAAAGATTTGCCACGGCGGCCGGATTCGTGTATACTAGGCATTGTTTGAATCCAATTTTGATCAGAATCAGGAGTTATTATGCGAAAACTTGCATTAAACGATGACATTTTATTAAATATTGAAAAGCCCGCCCGCTACATCGGAGGCGAGGTCAATTCTGTAATGAAGGACAATGAAAAAGTGGACATCCGTTTCGCCATGTGCTTCCCGGACGTCTACGAGATCGGCATGTCCCATCTGGGCATCCAGATCCTCTATGACATGTTCAACCGCAGGGAGGATACCTGGTGCGAACGTGTCTATTCTCCATGGCTGGATCTGGACAAAGTGCTGCGCGAAAAGAATATCCCGCTCTTTGCGCTGGAATCCCAGGATCCGGTCCGGGACTTTGATTTTCTCGGCATTACGATCCAGTTCGAGATGTGCTACACGAATATCCTTCAGATCCTGGACTTAAGCCATATCCCGCTCCATGCCGCAGACCGGACGGAGGCGGACCCCATCGTCATCGGCGGCGGGCCCTGCGCGTACAATCCGGAACCGCTGGCGGAATTCTTCGATATCTTCTATATCGGAGAGGGCGAGACGATTTACGATGAACTTCTCGACACATATAAAGCATGGAAGAAGTCCGGCGGCTCAAGGAAGGATTTTCTCAGGCAGGCCGCCCGGATCGAAGGACTCTATGTCCCGCAGTTTTATGATGCGACATACAACGAAGACGGAACGATCGCCGCATTTACACCGAATGATCCGTGTGCGCCTTCGAAAGTGCGCAAGCAGGTGGTCATGGACGTGACGGATGCGCCGTATCCGATGAAGCCGGTCGTTCCTTATATCAAGGCGACCCAGGACCGGGTTGTCCTGGAGATCCAGCGGGGCTGCATCCGCGGCTGCCGATTCTGCCAGGCGGGGATGATCTACCGCCCGACACGGGAACGGAGCGTGGAGACTCTGAAAGAATATGCCCGCACCATGCTTAAGAATACGGGACACGAAGAGATTTCCTTAAGTTCCTTAAGTTCCAGCGACTACTCAAAACTGAACGAGCTCGTCACATTCCTGATCGAAGAGTTCAAAGACAGGGGGATCAACATTTCCCTTCCTTCCCTTCGCATCGACGCCTTTTCTCTGGATGTCATGAGCAAGGTCCAGGATATCCGCAAGAGCAGCCTGACCTTCGCACCGGAGGCCGGCTCCCAGCGGATGCGGGATGTGATCAATAAAGGGCTGACGGAAGAAGAGATCCTGACCGGCGCCGGCCAGGCTTTTGAGGGCGGATGGACAAAAGTCAAACTCTACTTTATGCTCGGCCTTCCCACAGAGACGGAAAAGGATATGAAAGAGATCGCCCGTCTGTCCGACCGGGTGGCGCGCAGATACTACGAGATCCCGAAGGAGGACCGGCACGGGAAATGCCAGATCACGGCAAGTTCCTCCTTCTTTGTGCCCAAACCGTTCACCCCGTTCCAGTGGGCGGCCATGTATCCGGCGGAAGAGTATGACCGCCGGGCCCATCTGGTCAATGATGAATTCCGGGAGCAGCTGAACCGCAAGAGCCTGAAATACAACTGGCACGACGCCCAGGGCACGGTGCTTGAAGGCGTCATGGCCCGGGGCGACAGAAGAGTGGGGAAAGTGATCGAAGAGGCCTACCGCCTGGGCTGCCTGTTTGATTCCTGGACGGAGACTTTCCGCAATGACCTGTGGATGCAGGCTTTTGACAACACCCGTGTGGATATCGCTTTCTACAATCAGCGTGTGCGTGGAAAAGATGAGATCTTCCCCTGGGATTTTATCGATATCGGCGTAAGCCGTTCCTTCCTCCGCCGGGAGTGGGAGCGTGCAATGAATGAAACCGTGACCCCGAACTGCCGGGAGAAGTGTTCCGGCTGCGGGGCAGCAGGTTTCGGAGGAGGTGTCTGTGTTGAAGGCAAGAATTAAATTCAGAAAATACGGGGTCCTCCGTTTTATCGGACATCTGGATGTGATGCGGTATTTCCAGAAAGTGATGCGCCGGGCTGACATTCCGATCGCATTTACCGGCGGATACAGCCCCCACATGATCATGTCCTTTGCAAGCCCGCTCGGGATCGGGCTGGAAAGCGACGGGGAGTATCTGGATATCGAGCTGACCGGACCGGTTGAAAGCCGGGAGGCCGTGCGCCGGATGAATGAAGCCGGCGTGGACGGGATCGAGGTGGTCTCGCTCCGGCAGATCGCAGAAGAGAAGAAGATGACCGGCATGACCATCCTCGCGGCAGCAGATTATCTCGTCACCCCGTCCGTGGATGCCGGACTGCCCGAAGACTGGCAGGACCGGTTCGCCGCCTTTATGGGACAGCCGGAGATCCGCGTGCTTAAACAGACGAAACGGAGCGAGCGGGAGATCAACATCCGTCCACTCATCTATGACTGGGAATCCCGGGACGGCGGGATCTTCATGAAACTGGCCGCCGGGAGCACGGAGAACCTGAAGCCGGATCTGGTCATGGATACCTTTCTGAAGGATCTGCATCCGGAAGAAAACCGTCTTTCACATCCCTTCATTTACCGGAGGCTTGAGATGTATGCCGATATGGGAGAAGAGGGGAACCGGAAACTTGTAACCCTGGAATCACTTGGAGAAGAGATTTGAAGCGCAAAATACTGATCGAAAAGAAAGACGGCCGGATCCGGACCTATTTTCTGGAGGATGATGACATTGTTGAGATCCACAGCACCTCCGTCTCCGGAAACACAGACGACCGGCATCGTCTGGGAGATATCTATATCGGAAAAGTGGGCAATATCGTCCCGAATATCGGCGCGGCCTTTATTGAGATTGAGAAAGGCGTCAACTGCTACTATGACATGAAGGACGCAGATCACGCCATATTCACCCGTAAATCCGGGAAGAAAGCCCTCTGCATCGGCGACGAACTGGTGGTGCAGATCAGCCGGGAAGCAGTCAAAAGCAAGGCGCCGACCGTGACCGGAAACTTAAGCTTCACCGGCCGGTATGCGGTCCTCACCCACGGGAACACCCGCATCGGCGTTTCGTCCAAGATCCCGAAAGCCATGCGGGAGACATTTAAGAAGGAATTTTCCGCCCTGGAAAATGACGCCTACGGGATCATCATACGGACCAATGCCAAGGATGCCCCGCCGGAGGATGTGCGTGCGGAGATCCGCGCACTGCAGAATGAATACGAAGATCTTGTACGCACGGCCGGAACGCGGACCTGCTTTACATGTCTGAAATCCGCGCCGCCCGCCTACATCGCCGATCTGAAAAACGTCTACATGGAAGGCATGGAAGCGATCATTGTGGGCGACCCGGATCTCTATAAACGCATCCGGCTTTATTTTCAGTCGGAACTGCCCGAGAAGCTGGATCTGCTGAAATTATACGATGATCCGTCATTCCCGCTTGATAAGCTGTACAGCACCCGGACCGCGCTTGATAAAGCATTGAGCGAGAAAGCCTGGCTGAAGACCGGCGGGTATCTCATCATCCAGCCCACAGAGGCCCTTACCGTGATCGATGTCAATTCCGGCAAGACCGCCGCAAAGGCGCGGTCAAGAGCGGATATCGAAGCCGGCGCGCTGAAAGTCAATCTGGAAGCGGCAAGAGAGGCCGCCCGGCAGATCCGTCTCCGCAATCTGTCCGGCATCATCCTGATCGATTTTATTAATCTTTCAGACGCCGAAAGTACAGCAAGGCTCCTCAGTGAATTCCGCAGCCATCTGGCAAAAGATCCGATCCAGGCGACGCTGGTGGACATGACCGCGCTGGGGCTTGTGGAAGTCACACGCAAAAAGGTGAGAAGACCGCTGTACGAAGAAGAAAAAAACTGATTTTTCCGTTTACAAGCCGCTTACATCGGGGTATAATGAACATTCGAAGCATACATTTGGAGGAATAGATAGAATGAAGAAAGTAGTGAAGTTCGGAGGAAGCTCTCTGGCTAACGCAGAACAGTTCAAGAAAGTCGGCGCGATCATCAGGGCGGAAGAGTCAAGACGCTATGTCGTTCCGTCTGCACCGGGGAAACGGTTCTCCGGCGATACAAAAGTAACGGACATGCTCTATGCATGTTATGAGACCGCCGTCAGCGGGAAAGACTTTTCAGACCAGCTTGTACAGATCCATGAGCGCTACCAGGAGATCATCGACGGACTGAACCTCAGCTTTTCTCTTGATAAAGATTTTGAGAAGATCCACGAAGATTTTGCAAACAGGGCCGGCGTGGACTACGCCGCGTCCCGGGGCGAATTTCTGAACGGCAAGATCATGGCTGCATATCTGGCGTTTGATTTCATTGACGCCGCGGAGGTGGTCCGTTTCAATGACGACGGATCATTTAATGCAGAGGAGACCAACCGTCTGCTCGCAGACCGGCTGAAAGACAAGCCGAACGCCGTAATCCCCGGATTCTACGGTGCAAAGGAGAGCGGCGAAGTGGTGACCTTTTCCCGCGGCGGATCCGACATTACAGGATCTCTCGTTGCGCTGGCCGTACGGGCTGACCTGTATGAGAACTGGACGGATGTATCCGGCTTCCTGATTGCTGACCCGAGAATCGTCAAGAAGCCGAAGTCCATCGAGACGATCACTTATAAGGAGCTCCGCGAGCTCTCCTATATGGGCGCAAGCGTACTTCACGAAGACGCCATCTTCCCGGTGCGCAAAGCGGGGATCCCGATCAACATCCGCAACACGAACCGCCCGGAGGACAGCGGCACGCTGATCGTGGAGAGCACCTGCCGCCAGCCGAAATACACCATCACCGGCATTGCCGGAACAGACGGTTTCGTAGCGGTAACCGTTGAAAAAGCAATGATGAACTCCGAGGTCGGATTCTGCCGGAAAGTCCTTCAGATCTTTGAGGACAACGGCGTATCCATCGAACACATGCCTTCAGGCATTGATACCATGTCCATCCTTGTGAATAAGGATACGTTCGAAGAGAAAGAGCAGAAGATCCTGGCCGAGATCAACGATACCGTTCATCCGGACCATGTGGAACTGGATTCTGGCCTGGCGCTGATCGCAGTCGTAGGACGGGGGATGAAGTCCACACGGGGAACGGCCGGCAGGATTTTCTCCGCACTGGCCCATGCGCATATCAACGTCAAGATGATCGACCAGGGTTCCAGCGAGCTCAATATCATCATCGGCGTGCGCCATGAAGATTTCAAAGACGCCATCCGCGCCCTGTATGAAATCTTTGTGCTGACACAGATCTGACAGACACAAGAACGAAAGGAAAAGAAGCATGAATATCCTGTTCTTTTTGAAACCAAAGAGCGAAGTTGCCTACGTCCATGACTACGGCACGCTCCGGCAGGTCCTTGAGACCATGGAATATCACAAATACGCATGCATCCCGATGCTGAACCGGGCAGGGGAGTACGTGGGCACGATCACCGAGGGCGACCTGCTCTGGGGGATCAAACAGTATGCTGATTTCGATATGAAAAAAGCCGAAAATATATTCATCCGTGATTTTCCGAGAAAGATCGATTATGCCCCGGTATATATCAGTTCCAACATGGAAGACCTTCTGCAGAAATCCATGAATCAGAACTTTGTTCCGGTAGTGGACGATGACCGGAAATTCATCGGCATCGTGACCAGAAAGAGCATTATCGAATACTGTTATGAAAAATTAAAAAATATCCCTGAAAACAGTTGACGGGATAAAAATCCATATGCTATACTACACTAGTATGCCGCACAGCGAGGTTTTTTAAGTCCTGCACAGAACAGGCAGGCACCGAAGCTGGCGAGTAATGTTTATAGGAGGTGCTATATGTACGCGATTATAGCAACAGGTGGCAAACAGTACAAAGTAGCTGAAGGCGATGTCATCAGAGTAGAAAAACTCGGTGTCGAAGCAGGCGGAACTTACACATTTGATCAGGTTCTTGCAGTGAACAACGACAAGCTGGTCATCGGCAACCCGACTGTAGACGGAGCTACAGTTACCGCATCTGTGATCGGCGACGGAAAAGCAAAGAAAGTTGTCGTTTACAAGTACAAGAGAAAAACAGGCTACCACAAGAAAAACGGACACAGACAGCAGTACACGGCTGTTAAGATCGAAAAGATCAACGCTTAATCCGGCAGATGATTAAAGTTACGATCTATAAGACCGGCGGGCATGAATATACAGGATTTGATCTGGCAGGACATGCCGGGTTTGATGAATCGGGCAGGGATATCGTCTGCGCGGCGGTTTCCGCACTGGTCATCAACACGATCAATTCCATTGAACGTTTTACAGATGATGAGACGAGCTGTATTTCCGATGAGGAGACTGGCAGGATCGAATTCCGGTTCAGCCGGATCCCGTCGCACGATGCCTCGCTTTTGCTGGATTCCATGGTTCTTGGTCTGGAACAGATAGAAGACAGCAGTGAATACGAACCATACATTGACATGATTTTCAAGGAGGTGTAAGAACCATGATGAAAATGAATCTTCAGTTCTTTGCTCACAAAAAGGGAGTTGGTTCTACAAAGAACGGACGTGATTCCGAGTCTAAGAGACTGGGCGCGAAAAGAGCAGACGGACAGTTTGTAAAAGCCGGAAATATCCTCTACAGACAGCGCGGCACTAAGATCCATCCGGGTGTGAATGTCGGACGCGGCGGAGATGATACTCTGTTCGCACTTGTGGACGGCGTTGTAAGATATGAGAGAAAAGGAAGAGATAAGAAACAGGTTTCTATCTATCCGGCAGCTGAGTAAGCTTTAAAAGATGAGGCCCCAGACCTTTATGGTCCGGGGCTTTTGTAACATTATAAATCACGGGCTGTTTCACAGTCCTTTATCAGAAAAGGAGACATTATGTTCGCTGACAGAGCAAAGATATATATCCGGTCCGGCAAGGGCGGCGACGGCCACTGCAGTTTCCGGCGGGAGCTGTATGTTCCGAACGGCGGTCCGGACGGCGGCGACGGCGGCCGGGGCGGCGACCTGATCTTCGAGGTGGACGAAGGCCTCAACACCCTGTCCGACTACCGTCACAGGCGCAAATACGCGGCAGGAGACGGGGAACCGGGAGGCAAACGCCGCTGCCACGGGAAGGACGGCACAGATCTTGTCCTTCATGTACCCGAAGGAACGGTGATCAAAGAAGCCTCATCCGGCAAAGTCATTGCGGATATGTCCGGCGACAACCGCCGGCAGGTCGTATTAAAGGGCGGAAAAGGCGGGCTTGGCAACCAGCATTTTGCCACAGCCACCATGCAGGTCCCGAAATACGCACAGCCCGGACAGCCGGCCCGCGAGCTGGAAGTCTGTCTGGAGCTGAAGGTGATCGCCGACGTGGGACTGATCGGATTCCCGAATGTAGGAAAATCAACCCTTCTATCAAGAGTGACCAATGCCGATCCGAAGATCGCAAATTACCACTTCACCACACTTACCCCGAACCTGGGCGTGGTAGATCTGGACGGCGCGAAAGGATTTGTCATGGCTGACATCCCCGGCCTGATCGAGGGCGCCTCCGAAGGCGTCGGGCTGGGCCACGAATTTCTCCGCCATATCGAGCGGACCAAGCTGATGATCCACGTTGTGGACGCAGCCGGAAGCGAAGGCCGGGACCCCATCGAAGACATCTACAAAATCAACGCCGAGCTTGAAGCATACAATCCGGAGATTGCCAAAAAACCGCAGGTCATCGCCGCAAACAAAACAGATCTCATCTATGATCCCGAGGACGATCCGGTCGAGCGGCTGAAAAAAGAATTTGAGCCGAAGGGGATCCGCGTATTTCCTATATCCGGCGCCACCGGGAAAGGCGTATCCGAACTGCTTTATTATGTAAGCGCGCAGCTTGAGACAATGGATCAGGCCCCGGTTGTATTCGAACAGGAATATTTTCCGGAGGACGAGCTCATTTACGAAGAACTTCCGTATACCGTTGAAGTGGAAGACGGCATGTATGTGGTGGAAGGTCCGAAGATCGAGAAAATGCTGGGCTACACGAACCTGGATTCTGAAAAGGGCTTCGCATTCTTCCAGAAATTCCTGAAAGAAACCGGCATTCTCGACGAACTGGAGAGCAAAGGCATCCAGGAAGGCGATACCGTTAAAATGTACGGCCTGCAGTTTGATTATTACAAATAGGAACTATGAACCTTAACAGAAGGAGAGAACTATGACAACCAAACAGAGAGCTTATTTAAAAAGCCTGGCCATGACGATGGATCCGATCTTCCAGGTCGGGAAGTCGAGCATGACGCCCGGCCTGACCGAAGCGATCTCGGAGGCGCTTGCCGCGCGCGAGCTCATTAAGATCAGCGTCCTTAACAACTGCGCGGATGATCCCCGGGAACTGGCGGAGATCATCGCAGAACGCACCCGCTCACAGGTCGTCCAGGTGATCGGCAAAAAGATCGTCCTCTACCGCGAGGGAAAGGATGACCGGAAGAAGATCATGCTCCCGCTCTGAGGGCAGAATGGAGTTTACAATGAAGATCGGTATCATGGGAGGCACATTTGACCCGATCCATATCGGGCATCTGCTCCTCGGCGAATTCGCCTATGAAAATTTCAGCCTTGACGAGGTCTGGTTCCTGCCAAACGGGAATCCGCCTCATAAGTCGACCGATGAAAGCGGAGTATCTCTGGCGGACCGCATCGAGATGGTGCGCCTTGCCACAGAGGATATCCCGTACTTCCGGGTGAATCTCTATGAGGCCTCGGCACAGAAGCATTCCTATACCTTCAGCACAATGAAGGCGCTCCGCGGGCTCTATCCAGATCACGAGTTTTATTTTATCCTGGGGGCGGACTCCCTGTTCTCCATCGAACAGTGGAAGAACTTCCGGGAGATCTTCCCTTCATGCACGATCCTTGCGGCCATGCGCGACGACAAGGATGCCAAAAGCATGAAAGAACAGATCCGCTATCTGAACGGGAAATACGGTTCGGACATCCGGCTCCTTCAGGCCCCGCTCGTTGAGATCTCCTCGACAACGATACGGGAACGGGCGGAAAAAGGCCGGAGCATCCGTTATATGGTGCCCGACATCGTGGCCGGATATATACAGGAGAATCATCTTTACGGCACGGACCGCACCGTATGTCCGGCCGGACGCACCGGAAGGAGAGAGGAACCATGACAGAGGAACTGCTTGAGATACGCAAAAAACTGTCCAAAAAGCTGAAAAAGGACCGTTTCGAGCACACCATCGGCGTAATGTACACCGCAGCCTCACTGGCCATGTGCCACGGCGAGGATGTGGAGAAGGCGCTCACGGCCGGACTGCTTCACGACTGTGCAAAATACTGTTCTTCAGAAGACCAGATCGTCCTGTGCAGGAAGCACGGCATCGAACTGACCGAGTCCGAGCTGGAGATGCCTGCGCTGATCCATGCAAAGCTTGGCGCATACCTGGCCAGCCACAAATATAAGATCAAGGATCCGGATATCCTGGACGCCATCAAGTACCATACGACCGGGCGTCCCGGGATGACCATGCTTGAGAAGATCATCTACATCGCGGATTATATCGAGCCGAACCGGAAGATCATCCCCGGGCTGCAGGAAATACGCGGACTGGTATTTCAGGATATCAACCGCGCCGTATATCTGTCCGCACAGCGGACCGTACGCTACCTGAAAGACGGCGGAAGAGCAGTGGATCCCATGACCGTCAGCACATGTGAATACTATAAATAACAGATTCAAAAAGGAGATACGCATATGAATCAGCCAAAAGAAATGGCACGCATTGCCTGGCAGGCGCTCAGCGATAAAAAGGGCGAAGACATCAAGATCATTGACATCACAGGCGTCTCCGTGCTTGCAGATTATTTCATCATCGCCAGCGGTAACAGCGAAAGCCAGATCAGCGCGCTGGTAGACAATGTGGAAGAAGAACTCCACAAAGCAGGATATCATTTAAAACAGCGTGAGGGCCGTTCCGGCGCCAGCTGGATCCTGCTTGATTTCGGCGATATCATCGTCCATGTATTCGATAAAGAAAACCGCCTTTTCTACGATCTGGAGAGGATCTGGAAAGACGGAAAGGATATCGCTCCGGAACAGCTTGCAGAATAATAAATAAATTATGGCATTAAAAAACCTGCCGGAAGAATAAAATCTTCCGGCAGGTTTTGATCTTATCTGAACAGACGGATCACACCGATCACTTTGCCGAGAATGGAGACGTCCTTTACAATGATCGGATCCATGAAATCATTCTCCGGCTGAAGGCGGTAAACGCCTTCCTCTTTATAAAAAGTCTTTACCGTAGCGCTGTCATCCACAAGCGCAACGACCATATCTCCGTTGGAAGCCGTATGTTCTTCCTGGACAAGCACCATATCCCCGTCAAGGATCCCTGCATTGATCATGCTTTCACCTTTAACTTTCAACATGAATGTCTGCTTATTCGGCATATGCTCAACCGGGATAGGGAAGTAGTCCTCGATATTTTCCTGCGCCAGGATCGGCTGTCCGGCAGCCACCTGACCGACGATCGGAACATTCACCATCTCACGCCGTGTGAGGTTGAAGCTGTCATCCAGGATCTCAATGGCTCTGGGCTTTGTAGGATCCCTTCTGATATATCCGTTCTTCTCAAGCGTCTCAAGATGAGAGTGTACAGAAGACGTGGACTTCAGATTGACCGCTTCGCAGATCTCACGCACAGCCGGCGGGAATCCGCGTTCAAGGATCTGCATCTTGATATATTCCAGAATTTCCTCTTGTTTTTTACTAATTTTTCCCTTTGACATGATAAAAACCCGTATTTCCTTCCTCTTTAAGTGCTTTATAGGAGTATAATAGCACAGCGCATATGAAAAAGCAAACATTCGTTACGAAAATATGTTCGATTTTATATTGACAAACATCTGTTCTGGTTATATAATCTCAAATATAGAACATCTGTTCCGCAAACATTTATTCGAATCACATTATACATGTATACAATTTCATTTTTCAGTTTTGTCCGGTCGGTCCGGATGGATTTTTACTAAAAAAGGAGCGTATTACTATGAACAGAAGATCATCCAGAACAACACAGCGTAGGAAATTATCAAAAAGAGCAAAACGTGCAAAAAGGTTATTCACCGGATTCATCTGTGCATTGATCATCTGTGTATCCGGAAGTGCATTTCTTGTATCTGCACAGGGCTTATCAGATCATAACACGCATACATATTATAAAAGCATTGAGATCCGTAAAGGCGACACGCTGTGGGATATCGCCAAACAGACAAAGCCGGCGGACTGCGGATCGACCGCTGAATACGTTCAGGTCCTTAAAGACATGAACCGGCTGGGATCAGATGACATCCAGAGCGGCCGGCATCTGATCGTTGCCTACAATATGTAATCTGTGATATGTAATCTGTATACTTTATATTCAGGTATCAATATACATCCCTATGTATTGATATATTAACCCCATTAAAAGCCGGTACGGCCGTTATTCCCGGACATCCGCGGAACAGCAGCTGTACCGGCTCTCCTTTATATATTTCAATCTATACGACAAATACTGATTTTTCCAAAAGATATAGACAAAAACAAAGGTTTCCGCTATAATATACAGGTGGTCCGGCGTAACCGCCATTAACAACGGCAAATTCATGTTTAAAGGGGTTATAAATAATAATATGGAATCAACAAATCAGAAAGATACAAAAACGTATCACGAACAAAAATATGTAGACAATACATTGCGTCTGCGATCGATCCTGAAGACGCTGCCGGCATTCGCACGGGATTATTTCCGCGCCGTTGAGCCGACGACATCCGCAAGGACACGGATCTCGTATGCGTATGACATCCGCGTTTTCTTTCATTTTTTAATGGAAAATAATCCGCTCTATAAGGATTATTCCATCGATCAGTTCACCCTTCAGGATCTGGAGCGTCTGGAGCCCGTCGATATCGAGGAATACCAGGAATACCTGAAGGTCTATGAAAATGATGATAAAAAGCAGATCACAAACACCGAAAAAGGGCTTGCGCGCAAAATGTCGGCGTTAAGGAGTTTCTATGGATATTATTACAAACGCCAGGCCATCTCCAAAAATCCGACGCTGCTCGTGGATATGCCGAAACTCCATGAAAAAGCCATCATCCGGCTTGATACCGATGAGGTTGCGAAGCTTCTGGACTATGTGGATCACGGCGCGGATCATCTGACCGGCCAGCGAAAGGCTTATTATGAGAAAACAAAGAACCGGGACCTGGCCATCCTGACCCTTCTTCTGGGCACCGGCATCCGAGTTTCGGAATGTGTCGGCCTTGACCTGCAGGACGTAGACTTTAAAAACAACGGCATCAAAGTCACGCGCAAAGGCGGAAACGAAATGGTTGTATACTTCGGCGACGAAGTGGCTGAAGCGCTGAAAACCTATATGTACACGACGAGGAAGGCCACTCTCCCGCTCCCAGGCCATGAGAACGCCCTTTTCCTCTCTACCCAGCGGAAACGCATGGGCGTACAGGCGGTCGAAAACATGGTCAAAAAATACGCCCGTGAAGTGACGCCGAATAAAAAGATCACCCCCCACAAGCTCCGGAGCACCTACGGCACGGCCCTGTACCGGGAAACCGGCGATATCTACCTGGTGGCGGATGTCCTGGGCCATAAGGATGTCAATACAACGAAAAAGCATTATGCCGCCATCGATGAAAACCGGCGGAGGAAGGCCGCCGGCGCGGTAAAACTGCGGGAAGTATAGAAATAAGACTGAAAAACCATAAAATACGAAAGGAATTTATAAACATGCAGCTGCAGCGATTACTCAGTTATACACGGAAAGCCGTGGATGAATATGAAATGATACAGGAAGGCGACCATATCGCGGTCGGCATATCCGGCGGAAAAGACAGTCTGACCCTTCTGTACGCCCTCCACGGCCTCAGAAGATTCTACCCGAAGCATTTTGAGCTCAGCGCCATCACCGTGGACCTGGGCTTCGAGGATTTTGACCTGACCGGGATCCGGGAACTGTGCCGGGAACTGGATGTCCCCTATAAGATCGTAAAATCCGATATATACGACATCCTTTTTAACATACGGAAAGAGTCCAATCCCTGCTCCCTGTGCGCTAAAATGCGCAAAGGGGCGCTGAATCAGGCGATCAAGGAAATGGGCTGCAATAAGGTCGCTTACGCCCATCACAAGGACGATATCATTGAGACCATGCTTCTGTCCCTGATCTTCGAAGGCCGGTTCCACTCGTTCTCCCCGCGCACCTACCTGGACCGGATGGACCTGACTGTGATCCGTCCCCTCATGTATGTGGATGAGATGGATGTGATCGGATTCAAAAACAAATACGACCTGCCGGTCGTGAAAAGCAAATGCCCGGTGGACGGATACACCAAACGCCAGTATGCCAAGGAGCTTCTCCGGCAGATCAACCTGGAGCATCCGGGCGCCCGTGAGCGCATGTTCCACGCGATCCTGAACGGCAATATCAGCGGATGGCCGGACCGGATCATCCGGGTGCCGAATCCGCCGCGCAAAGGCAAAAAAAATCTTCCGGAATAAACCGGAAGATTTTTTGATCCTGTTGTTAAATGATCCGTTTGTCACGGGCGATGCTCTCTTTTAACTGTACGTAATTGATGATCGCCTGTGCGGTCCCGTCGATCCCGAGCTCTGAACTGGTCAGGCACAGCTCGTAGCTATCTGCATTGGACCATTTTTTATTTGTATAGTAATTATAATAACTTGCGCGGCTCTTATCCGTCTTAACGATCCGTTCTTTCGCCTTCGCATCCGTCAGATCGTAAAGTCTTGCGATCCTGCGGATCCTGGCGCTCATATCCGCGTGGATAAACACGCTGACCACGTTCTTGTAAGACTCCAGCGCATAGTCCGCGCAGCGTCCGACCAGGATGCACGGCCCTTCGTCCGCGATCTTCTTGATCGCATCAAACTGGGCCAGAAATACTTTGTGATTGATCGGCATGTCTGTATACGTATTTCCCGAATATCCCATGGAATACGTATCCATAACAAGGGAATAAAGGAAACTGTTCGTCGGTTTCTCATCATGAGTCTCAAAGATCTCCTCACAGATGCCGCTTTCCTTCGCGGCGCGGGAAAGCATTTCCTTGTCATACAACTTGATGCCAAACGCATCGGCAACCTTATAACCGATCTCCCTTCCTGCACTTCCATATTCACGTCCGATTGTAATGATCGTATTTGTCTTCATTATAAGCCACTCTCCTTTGCGTAAAAACCATATGATTATTATAACGAATTGCTTATACAATTACAATGATTCCGTGAAAATTAATTCATTTTTTCCGAAGCACATCAAGAAGCTTCACAAAATACTCCGGAAGCGGCGCGTCAAACTCCATATACGCCCCTGTGGAAGGATGAGTGATCCCCAGGATCTTCGCATGCAGCGTCTGGCCCTGAAGCTTATACGGACACCGGGCCGGACCGTATACCGGATCTCCCAGGATCGGATGTCCGATGGACGACATGTGGACGCGGATCTGATGCGTCCGCCCGGTCTCCAGTTCGCACTCAATATACGTATAATCCCCGAACCGCTCCAGAACGCTGTAATGGGTCACAGCGCTGCGGGCATTGGGCGCTTTCGTGCTCATTTTCTTACGATCCGTGGGATGACGTCCGATGGGCGCATCTACCGTGCCATGATCGTCCTTCAGGTTCCCGTGGACGATCGCATGATAACGCCGGGTGATCGAATGTTCCTTCAGCTGTTCCGCTAGGATCCGGTGCGCCTGGTCATTCTTGCAGATGAGGAGCGATCCGGTCGTATCCATATCGATCCGGTGCACGATCCCGGGACGCATGACCCCGTTGATGCCGGACAGCCGTTCCCCACAGTGATACATAACTGCATTGACAAGCGTATGCTCATAATGTCCCGGCGCCGGATGGACAACCATTCCCTTCGGCTTATTGACCACAAGGATGTCATCGTCTTCATAAAGGATATCCAGCGGGATATTTTCCGGACGGATGTCCGGGACTTCCGGATCGGGAACAAGGACGCGGATCTCCTCGCCGGCGGACAGCTTGTAATTAGCTTTGACAATGCGCCCGTCAACACGGATATTTCCGTCTTTTACAAGTTTCTGTATATAAGAACGGGAAAGGTCCTCCAGACATCCGCTTAAATATCTGT
This sequence comes from Candidatus Mediterraneibacter guildfordensis, assembly GCA_019112735.1. GTDB lineage: Bacteria > Bacillota > Clostridia > Lachnospirales > Lachnospiraceae > Mediterraneibacter > Mediterraneibacter guildfordensis. The sequence continues at coordinate 66,439 of DXIS01000008.1, read as the reverse complement.
CAATCCTCTCCCCGTCCTGTACAGCTCTGAATGTGAGCGTTTCCATATCGGTATTATCCTCTCCTGCGTTTCAGAAAATCAAAGTCTTCCTCATCTCTGTAATAAAACAGGATGAGCACGGCGAACAAGATGCACGCCACAACAACATAACAGTCCGCCACATTAAAAACCGGGAAATCGATCAGGCAGAAATCAAAGAAATCCACAACATAATCCAGCCGGAGCCGGTCGATCATATTTCCGGCCGCCCCGGACCAGATCAGCACCGCACAGAATCGTAGCGGATTATATTTTGCTTCATAAGGCATCTTCACACAGAGGTAAAGGATGGCCAGTGTGATGACAACCGTACATACAACAAAAAACAGCTGCCGGCCCTGCATGATCCCGAACGCCGCGCCGCGGTTCTCAATATAGTTCAGCTGGAACACACCGTCGATCAGCGGAACCGCAGACTGTCCCTTTAAATGAAGGACCGCCAGATGTTTTGTCCACTGATCTGCAAGGAGAAGCCCCGCCACGGCGATCAGAGAAATGATCCATATTCGTGCTGTTTTATTCCTGTTTTCACCTGTTTGGTTCTGAGTCATTTTTTAATCCTGTCTGATCTTAAATGTATTTGCTGACAGCAACCGTCAGCCGGTTCTTTCTGCTCCGGCCGGTGCATCCGTCGTACCGGAATTTTCCCATCCCCCGGACGGAGATAATATCGCCTTCTTCAGGCTGATAGCCGTTGCTTGTGATGAGTCGTCCGTTCACATAGACTTTCGCCCCCTCGATAAGGCCGGACAGCTTCGATCTCGAGCCCGTGAATGCAAGGGCGAGAAGGCTGTCCAGACGGACGGAAGCGACCGTGCCGCGGATCTCATTGTATCGCGGGACATAGCGGATATCACAAAGGGGCACACGTTCCGTTTTCACAGATGTGTGGCGGATCCTGGTCAGTTCGTTCAGGATCAGCTCCGCAATATCGTTATGAACAAAGATCATCGCTTCCCTTTCATCCGGGATGATATCTCCTGTACGCGAACGCTCCACCCCGAGGTTCAGCACAGCCCCAAGATAATCCCGGTGCGTAAGCTGCTCGGAAAACCGGGCGTTTACAGGACAGATCCTCACTGCACAGAAGGGGTAGCCGATCTCTTCCGGCAAAGGGTCTTTTTTCCCGTAACGCAAATAAAGAGCCTCAGGGATGAATGCCGTCATCTGACGCTCTGCCGTTTCATAGCCGCCGAAAGATATGAACTGCGTATACAGCATATCTTTCGGAAGCGTATGTAATATATTCTGTTCGTTCAAATTCAGGAAATCCGTATATGTAATGATCTCACGCTGATATGCCGTCCTTGACAGTTCAGCAAAACGCTTTTCGAGATTCCGGATGTCCTTCTCCTGACTCTGCATCTGCATAGCAGATCAATATCTTCCTCTTACGCTCGGCGTCTCCATGGAACCTCCGAGAAGATCCTGAAGGTCGCCTGAAATATCTACGTTCGTAGGTGTTACAAGGAAAATATAATTGGAAATCTTCTGAAGATTGCCGCTGATCGCAAATGTCGCACCGGAAATAAAATCGATGATGCGCTGTGCGATCTCCAGGTCCATCCCCTCAAGATTCAGGATAACGGTCCTTCCTGCAAGCAGGGTCTCCGTGATCTCTCTTGAATCATCAACAGAAGACGGTTTTACAACACAGACTTCCATGTTGCCGCCTTTTCTTGCAGCCGGATGTCTCATCGGAGTCACTTTGCTGCTCAGAGAAGTACGTGCTGCCGGCTTCTCCTCTTCCATATCGAAATCGTCGAAATTCTCTTCCTTGGTATTTTTCTTTCCGAACAATGAATGACGGCGCGGTTTCTGATCATAATCATCTTCATCATAGAAGTCATCATCTTCATAGAATTCATCATCATCATAATCATCATCATTCAGTTTCATGATGTCCAGAAATTTATCAAATACGCCCATCTTTACACTCCTATCTTGTACAGACACTGCTGTACGGTTTTATTGTTCCATACCTTCACAACCAGAAGCACTTCAGTGTATGCTGTAGTCTCTGGCACCAAAGATCCCTGTACCGATGCGGACCATAGTTGCGCCCTCTTCGATCGCCACTTCATAATCATTGGTCATCCCCATCGAAAGTATGCTCACAGTACCATTATCAATGTTTTTTTCTTTAATGTCAACATATAATTTATGTAAATCAGCAAAAACCGGCCGATTTTTCTCCGGATCGTCCACAAACGGTGCAATTGTCATAAGTCCCCGGATTTTAACATGCTTTAATTGTGCAATCTGCTCAAAAACCGGAAGTACTTCTACGGTTTTCAGCCCAAATTTACTGGTTTCTTCAGCCACGTTAACTTCCAGCAGAATGTCCACCGTCCGGTCATGTTTTTCCGCCTCTTTTTCGATCGCCTGAGCCAGTTTCAGGGAATCCACCGAATGGATCAGCTTCACTTTATCCACGATATATTTTACTTTATTTGTCTGAAGATGCCCGATCATATGCCACTGCGTATCCTCCGGCATCAGCGGATACTTGTCCCGGATTTCCTGCACCTTGTTCTCTCCGAAAACACGTACGCCCAGGCCATAGGCTTCCTGAAGCATTTCCACGGGTTTGGTCTTGCTCACGGCGATCAGCGTAACCTCATCACGGCTTCTTCCGGCCCTTGTACAGGCCGCCCGGATCCGTTCCTCGACCGATTCCAGATTCTCCTTTAACATATATACGCTCTCCTTTCTGCACAGCCGGATCTCATATTATTGAAATACAACATCATCTGCATTAACACTCTTTCCGTTCTGAACAATGTGGTCGAAATTGGAAAGGCTGTAATCTTCTCCCTCGCGCACGATATAATATTCATCGTTTTCGCAGAGGATCCTCACTTTTTTGAAAACGGCATAGCCCTTATTGATATTATATACCCCCTGAAGCAATCTGGTCTTTCCAATCACATAGCTCTCATCTGAATCCGGCTTCACGATCGTTGTGCCTTCTTCCACATCATCCCTGCTGATACATACCTCACCTTCATCGCTGACGTCATATATATCCACGGGTACGAATTCCATGCTTCCATCCTTATTTCTGACCATGATCCCGCTCGAGGAGCTATTGCCCCCTGTCGTCATATAATCTTGCGGGATCACATAGAACTTCTGATCCACAACGGATGACTTCGGGATCTTTAATCCGGTTTCATCTTCAAGGATCAGTTCGACATTCAGGAAACGGTCTTCGGCATACCGGATCATAGAATTATCAAAATCCAGGCATCCGTAATATTCCCCGTCTTTTTCGATCAGCGAGATATCAGCCCACATCGATTCACTGTCTTTATCCACCCGGACCCGTATACTTGTCACTTCATCTTTAATAAGGTTCTCTGCCGTCGCTTCGTCCAGCGGAACGATCACGGACCAGTTTTCACTCGTGATCAGACGGTACGCCGGATCTCCCGCACGGATCTGCATCTGGTCCGACAGGACAGTACTCTCATATTCCGTCAGATCAAAATGTTCCGGGGTGAAGGATTCTTTGGTTAGATTCTCATATCCGTCCACTGTAAATGCAACAATACCGTCCCGCGGCGCTTGATAGGATGTAACTTCGATCCCGCTGTCTTCGATCACAGCTGCGAGCTGCTGCGTACGCGTCACATTATATGTATCCTGAAGGGAGGTGTTGATCCCGTTTTTCAGGGAATAAACCGTAGAAAAATCATTCCCGTTATAATTTTCATTATAATTCTGAAGCTGAAGGATGATCGCGTTCTGAAGGTCGGGATTCAGTGATATTCCCTCAGCCGTATTTTTATCATTTTTCTCAGTATCGATCTTCTCTGCGGATACCGCATATACATTGGTCCCTGTCTTTACTTTGCTGTTTTCATTCTGATAATAACTGATATAGCCGTCTGTCTCCGCATTGACAGCCTCTTCTTCGCGGATAACAAGCCCGGTATATGAGTTGTCCCGGACAATGCTTCCCTTTCGCACTTCATAGACTGATATTTTATCCCTGCCAAGGTAACTCACCACCGTGATCAGAAGATAAAAAAGGACAACTGCAAAAAGAATAATACCGATATTCAGATCCAGCCTGCCTCTGTATTTTTTTATACTGATTGATTTATTCTTTTTACTGCTTTTTCTTTTTTTCAATCCAGAGTACACCTCCTGCCAATTATTCAGGCTCCCTAACTTAAACAGTATAACATGATAATATGTATATTTCCAGTTTTTATGGCAATACTGAAAATATTGAGACTGTAAAGGAGGAAATAACATGAAATGGTTTGATTACACAGCTCTGACTCTTGTGATCATCGGCGCCGTAAACTGGCTCCTGATCGGGATATTCCGATTCGATCTTGTCTCCTTCCTTTTTGGAAATATGAGCTGGCTATCAAGGATCATTTATACTCTTGTCGGCCTGTGCGGACTCTATCTTCTCAGTCTGTACGGAAGGATCAGAGGAATGTCTGAATAGAGTACCGGTACAGCAAAAAGCCTTCCGCATCCTTATTTTCCGGGATGCGGAAGGCTTTTATCCATTGATTCCGCTGATCATCATCTGATCCATCTGTTCATAGAGCACGTCTCTGCTCGGCGCCCCCATGACCACCGAGATAAACGGCTGTCCTTCACTGTTCTGATCATAAATGATAAGACAGTTTCCGGCCTGATCCGTCGTACCGGTCTTTCCGCCAAGGACGGTTATGCCCTCCGGCATGGAATGCCGGCCACTGTTGTAGAAATTCGTGGGCGTCCATGTTTCGGTACGCTCAGCACCGTCCGCCCCGGTCAGCGTCCCGGTATAAGAATCCATAGTGATAATATCCACGAAACGCTCATCCTTTATACATTCATTAAATATAAGGTAAAGATCATAGGCCGTTGTATAATGATCCTCATCATGCAGTCCGTGGGGATTCACAAAATGCGAACCCGTGGCGCCCAGCGCGGACGCTTCCTGGTTCATAAGCTCTGCAAACGCCTCAACGCTTCCGGATATATGTTCAGCGATCGCCGCCCCGCAGTCATTTCCCGAATGAAGGATCAGTCCGCAGAGCAGGTCATACAGCGTAACCGTATCACCGGCGCGGAGTCCGCACGTTACTTCATCCCAGTTAAAATCAACGGCATTTTCGCTCACTGTCACTACATCATCCAGATTGCCGTACTTCAGCGTTACATAAGCCGTCATGATCTTTGTCGTGCTGGCAGGGTAAAGCTTATCAAAAAGCTTATATCCGCAGAGGACACTGCTCTGCCCCACATCAAACAGACCTGCAGAGTGCAGCTCTGTATCAGGTTCAAATCCGTCGAGCTTTACTTCACCGCTCCCTGTCACGCACAATGATGAGGCAAAGAGGTCGTCCTGCCAGAGACCACTGTTGTATTGTTCATATTCGTATTCCGCAATATAATCATGCATCCGGTCCAGGATAAAAGCGCCTGCCGCCGTCCCGGCCCCGGCCAGAACGACCAGACAGCTCAGCGCGACGGCAAGGATCCGCTGCTGTCTCCGCTTCCGGCGCGCCGCGGCCCGTCTGCTTCTTTTACGGACATTTCTGTTATTTGTAGATTTCACGCCAGTCTAGATCTCCTCTGTCAAGTGCCAGGATCAGCGCTTCAGCTGTGGCAATATTGGTAGCGATCGGTATATTATACATATCGCAGAGTTTTACAATGTCATTGACATCCGGTTCATGCGGCCTCGGGGCAAGCGGATCCCTGAAGAAAATGAGCAGATCGATATTGTTGTTCTCGATCTGTGATCCGAGCTGCTGTTTTCCGCCAAGATGTCCTGCCAGGAACTTATGGATATTCAGGTTCGTCACGCTCTCTACAAGATTCCCTGTCGTCCCTGTCGCATACAGTTCATGCTTGCTGAGTATCCCCCTGTATGCGATGCAGAAATTCTGCATCAGTTTCTTTTTCGCATCGTGTGCGATCAGTCCGATATTCATAATCGTCACTCCTTATTGGTATTTGTTAGGCTGTAAGCCGACATTCAATACGAAACCGATCCCCATAAAAAAGCACACAACGGAAGTCAGTCCATAACTTACAAAGGGCAGTGATAAACCAGTATTCGGAAGGATGAGCGTAGCCACACCGATATTAATAAAACTCTGTACACCTATCAGTGCGGCAACCCCGCCGCAAATGATCCGCCCTCCTGTATCTTTCGCTTTCAAGCCAATCATCATACACTTTATCACAATTAATAATAGCAAAAATATGACCGCACAACAACCCACAAATCCCAATTCTTCACCGATTATTGCAAAAATAAAATCCGTCTGCGGTTCCGCAACATAATTTCCGTTCTTTACGGAAGTTGTAGCATCATTGTTATATCCTTTGCCGGAGAGCTGTCCGGAACCGATCGCCATAACGGAATTCAGCTGCTGGTAGGATTCATCCGATGAATATTTCTCCGGTTCAAGCCATGCAAGGATACGGTCCTGCTGATAGTCATGCAGGAACGGCTGGTTCGGCTGCACGGCGACGGCAAGAAAAATAAGGATTGCCGGAACCGCGACCGCAAGGACCGTTCCAACAAATTTATAACTCAGACCGCCCAGGAACATCAGTGCGCAGAAAAGAGCCGCCACACATAATGTTGTTGACAGGTTGGGCTGTGCATAGATCAGAGCCAGCGAAGGCAGGATGAGCCCGACAGCCTGAAGGATCACTTTCGGATTATTGATCGACTTCTCCCTGTCCGCAAGGAATCTGGCGAAAAACAGGATCATCAGGATCTTTGTCAGGTCCGACGGCTGAAACTGGAATCCGATCCTGAGCCAGCGTCTTGCCCCGTTTGCAACAACACCGAGTCCCGGGATCCAGAGAGCCGCCAGAAGGATAAGGTTCAGGAAATACAGAGGCCAGTACAGCTTCAGCACCCAATTATAATCAACCAGCGAGATCACGACCATGGCGGCAATGCCGAGGGCCACGCCCAGGACCTGGCGCGTCATCAGTTCCGGCCGGGCACTGTAGACCATGAATACACCAAAAACAGCAAGTACAACAACCGGTATGACCAGTCCGAATTTATAATCTTTTATATGATAATGCAGATTCAGTTTTTTCAGAAAAGCTTTCAATGATTTTCTCCCATGTATTTTATATGTATATCCGTCCGGGTGATCTCAATATCGATCTGTCCCGGTTCGATCTCCATATATTTAGAAACCGTCTGATACAGTTCTTTTGTCAGTCTTTCCACGGCGTCCGGCGTACACTGCACCCTGTCGGATACAAGCAGGTTCTTCAGCCGTTCTCTTGCGATAAAGACAGACTGTACACTCATCCGGCTGCCTCCTGATTACGGCGGAAGAATCCGGATATCTTCTCCAGGATCCCCTCGTGCTTCATATAATCTTCCATCGGGATCTCCTCTCCGGTAAGCCTCCGGCAGATGTTCATATAAGAACGCCCGGCCGGGGAATCCCCTCCTGTGACCATTTCTCCCTGATTCGTGGCAATGACCACCTGTTCATCATCCGGGATCACACCGAGAAGATCGACCGCAAGGATCTCCGTCACATCATCTACGGACATCATGTCGCCGCGTTTTACCATATCAATACGCAGCCGGTTGACGATCAGTTCATTCCTGCGGATGCCGGACGCTTCCAGAAGGCCGATGATCCGGTCGGCGTCCCGGATGGCAGACACTTCCGGCGTCGTCACGACGATGGAGCGGTCGGCGCCGGCGATCGCATTCTGAAAGCCCTGCTCGATCCCCGCCGGGCAGTCCAGAAGAATAAAATCATAATCATCCCGGATCTCACTGATCAATTTCTTCATCTGTTCCGGTGATACACTGGTCTTATCGCGTGTCTGCGCAGACGGCAGCAGGCAGAGCCCGGGATAACGTTTATCCCTGATCAGAGCCTGTTTCAGCCTGCAGTTTCCTTCTATAACATCCACTATGTTATATACGATGCGGTTTTCCATTCCCAGCACTACATCGAGATTGCGAAGTCCGAGATCCGTATCGATCACCATGACATTTTTCCCGAGACCGGAAAGTCCGGCCCCGATATTCGCCGTGGTCGTCGTCTTGCCGACGCCGCCTTTTCCCGATGTAATGACGATCACTTCACCCATAATCTGTTCCTCCTGTTATAGACCTGTCATTTGATCTGTATCACCCTGGGCATCAGTCTCCCGCGATTCCGCTGCCGAGTTCCGCCGCATGTCCCGTGATCAGCTCATCCTTGAGTTCCGGATCAAAATAGATCCTGAGGACATCTCTGGCAACCTGCGACGCATATCCTGAATTATAGCCGTAAGGAATACGTGCAGCGATCGATACTTCCGGAGAATCCGCCGGTGCATATCCGACGAACAGCACATGCTCGGCATGCAGTTCATTATGCTGCGCTGTACCGGTCTTCCCCGCCATAGAGAATTCCAGTCCGGCAAATACGGAATAGTTGCTTGTGATCATCCGCTCCATACCTTCCTGCAGCAGGTCCCATGTAGACGTATCCAGTTCATCGATCGTCCGCACGACTTCCGCCTCATTATCTCTTAGAAGGTTTCCGCTGGAATCTGTCGTTTTATCGATCAGCGTCAGATCGTACACGGTGCCTCTGTTCGCGATCGCTGTAACATAGCGGTTCAACTGGCTGACCGTATAGTTATTCGTGCCCTGGCCGATCGCTGACTGGATCGAATATTCATCCGAAATCTCCGGGGATGCCTCATCGATCTCCAGACCGGATTTCTCGCCGAGGCCGAACATTTCCGCATATTTTGCAAGGCGGTCCGTTCCAAGCGTACTGTCATAGTTCCCGTCTGCATCAATGCTGAGATCATATCCCACATTATAGTAAAATACGTTGCAGGAGTTTTCGATCGCGCCCACTACGTCAAGCGAGCCATGTCCGCCCGGATAGATCCAGCACTTCGGGCTCGGTGTTACAGTTGTAAATTCACCGTTGCAATAGATCTGGCTGTTTGCGTCGATCACGCCTTCTTCAAGCCCCGCCGCCGAAGATATCATTTTATACGTGGATCCGGGAGCGGTTTTCTCCTGGGTCGCCCGGTTATAAAATGCGCGGGCCGTACCGGTTGCCAGCTGATTATAATATGCGGAATCCATCGTGTTAGCCAGACGGTTATTGTCATATCCCGGATAAGATACACAGGCAAGTACATCGCCGGTATTCGGATCCGTTACAACGATCCCGCCGGAACAGGGTTCAAGGGCAAGCTGGCCGGGCGTGATCTGAAGAGTGTCTATTTTATTGTAGAGCCAGCCGAACGCATCCACGGATCCGTCCAGGAGCCCGTTATACTTGTCCTCCTCCATCGGAAGCACACCCTGCTCATATACGATCGCACATATCTGGCCGCCGGTGATACTCCCTGATTTTATAAGATATTCATAGAGAAGTTTGTCGAAATCACTGTCACTGTTCAAATATTCCTGCAGATAATCCACCAGTTCCTGATAAATCTCCTCGGAACTTGAATACGTGCTGTCCCCGAGTATCGCCGTATCGATCCAGTTCTGTGAAATGGCATAGTTGAGGAATGCATGAAGGCTGATCGTTCCATCCTGGGTCCATGCAAGCAGCGTTTCATCCGTCGCGTCCACAGCGTCAGAGATGACGATCCCTGTTTTTTCCACCAGGACCTGCCTGTAAATGTAGGTCATATAAGCCTGCATCTCCTCGGAGAGATCCTTATATGCCGGCGCGCCAGGATCCTGGAGCTGATCTGTGATCTGGTCCGTCACACTCTTTCGTTTGTCAGTAAACACTGCATAAACCGCTTTCTCTGCCGTTTTCGCGTCTTCACTGGCGAAATGCTTCATGTCGATCACGCTGTTCGCGATAAATGCATGATAAGCATCACTGACCGGGATCAGGATTTCGCTCGCATCACCGGCATCCGCCGGATCGTAGTTTAATGTATCCGTCAGTTTGCTGAGCAGGATGCCTGCGATCTTCTCTTCCAGAAGTTTATAGGCACTGATCTGCAGATCTTTATCAATTGTAAGATATACGTCATTTCCGGCCTTCGGTTCGGTCGAACTGATCGTATCCGTCACTTTTCCAAGGTTGTCGACATAGTATACGGACTGTCCTTTCTCTCCCTGGAGCGTACTGTCGCAGACCTGCTCGATCCCCCATTTTCCTACGATATCGGAACGGGAATACTTTTCTTTTTCATCCTCGTCCAGCGCGTCATACTCGTCCTGTGACATGAGGCCCGTATATCCGATGATCGAAGAAAAATACTCACCGTCCACGTAGCGGCGCAGGGATGTTTCTTCCACATCCACGCCCGCCAGAGAGTCCTGGTTCTCCATAACGGCCGCAGCAGTCTCCCTGCTCACATCCGATGCAAGTGTGGTGGATCTGTACTGCTGGTATCCGTTAAGCCCCATGGCGTAACGCATATTGATCATTTTCAGGATATAAGCCGGATCATAGTCCGGATCATCTTGATCATCGTTAAGTCCGTATCGTTTCTCGCACAGATAGTGTATCAGATTAGCGGCCGACTGATTCCTCTGCGCCGGAGTCAGGTCGTCCACGTAGGCCTGCCCGTACACGTCCGCTATAAACCGGAGTTTCCTCGTTTCATTTGTCTCGGCGTACTCATACTCTCCCGCCGAGTTCAGGATAATGCCAAAACTGTCGATCACTGAATCTCCGTTTTTCTCTACCAGTTCAAGGACCTGGTCCAGCGTGCTGTTCAGGATCTCATTATACTCATCTGTATCCGTATCCGCCGGCATGGTGTCCTTGATCGTCACCGCATACGCCAGTTCATTGTACGCCAGGACATTTCCGTTCCTGTCATAAATATTTCCTCTGGTCCCCGCGGTTGAATCGGTCCTCCTGATCTGAAGTTCATAATTCTCCAGATAGTCTTCGCCCCTGACGATCTGAAGGTAAAACAGCCTGCCGATCAGCACGGTCGATGTCATACAGAATACCAGGATCAGCACCATTAATCTGGACTTCATTACATACTCAGCCGCTTCTTTGATCCTGTCAATAATCTCTCTAAACAAATCTGCTTCCACTCCTTTTTTCTTCCTCTTCAAGACGCTGATTGATATACAGCAGCAGAGGATAAGCAACAAGCGTAATCACAATCGTATAAATCGTTTCCGGAATAATGATCCGGTTCAGATAATACAGAAAATTAAAATCACTTCTGAGCAGGAACGTCAGAAAATAAATCGCCACACCGTACAGAAGATCCGTTCCCGCGATGAGAAACAGCGGAAGTTTAATATCCTCATCAAAGTAAATCTGTTCAAATATCCCGTTCACATATCCTGCAGCCAGGTAAATAAGCGCATAGAAACCGATCATATCCCCGGACTGGATATCGATCAGAAGCCCGGACACAAACCCGACCAGCATCCCCTCTCTCGAACCCCTCATGAATCCGAAAGACGCTGTCACAATAAGCATGAAATTCGGTTTAACACCTGCGATCTCAAGCGCAGGGAAGACTGCTGTCTGCAGCAGATATGCGGCAAGAAGGATCACCGCGGTCACGATGATCCGTCTGATCTTTATGGATCTCATATATTACTGTTCTCCTGTCTCATTTTCACCGGTAAGTTCTGCTTTGGTCGTCGTGATCACAAGAACTTCCTGGATATTTCTGAAATCAACCGCCGGAGTGATATAACCCGAACGGGTCAGGTTATTGGAATCAACATTTATCTCGCTGACAGACCCGATCAGGATGCCCTGGAGATATTTATCACTGATGTAGGAAGTAACGATCTGGTCTCCCACAGCTACCACATTGTCATTGTTCTCCATCTGATCAAATGCGATCTGTCCGGTGCTCATCAGAGACAGATCCCCGCTTATGATACAGGTGTCTGAGGTGGACAGGACCATACCGCTGACATTCGTAGAATCATCAATGATGGATCTGACTTTTGACCATGTAGGCCCTACCTCAGTCACGATCCCCACAAGCCCGCTTCCGGCAAGGACGTTCATATCTTTCTCGATCCCGTCTTTTCTGCCTTTATCGATCATAAAAGTATTAAACCAGTTTCCCGAATCCTTTCCTATGACATGAGCGGCAGTCTTCTCATATTCCGCGTAATTCTGGTCCAGCTCATAGAGTTCCTGCAGGCGCTCATATTCGTAGCTTTCCTCCAGAAGATAATTATTCTCGGTCGTAAGCGCATCAACCTGGTCCTTCAGCCTGCTGTTTTCCTCCTGAAGCTGCTGAAGCGTCGAAAAATTATCTTTCATATCGCCAAGCCAGCCTCCGATATGGTTGATCCCCTGCTGGAGAGGCACAACCGTAACATTTGCCACTATTCTGAACGGACCGGCCGCCTTATCAGAAAACGACGAAAGTACCATCATAAATGCACAGAAAACAGACAGTCCGATCAATATATATCTGTTTGTGCGAGTTGTCTGATTCTTTTTCTTCATCTTAACCACCTACTATCTTCACCATACATGGGATATGTCAGCTGCTTATAATACGATCTGTCGGAAATGATCTTACGGAGTCCTTTCACCGCACACAGTTCCGGGGCCCTCACTTTTTTCACCGGAAGCCCAGTATATTTTTTCAGATAAGCGGACATTCCATTCATATTCGCCATTCCGCCTGTCAGGCAGATCCCTTTTTCCATGATCGCGCTCCGGACATCCGGCGGCGTCCGCCCGATCATTGAACGGATGACTTCGACATACATCTCCAACGTTTCTTTCATTGCAGAACGGACAAGCCTGACCGGTATATCTTTCTGCGACGGAACGCCTGTGATCAGATCACGTCCCGATACGCATACCGGGGCCTGCCGTGTATTTTTTTTACTGAAAACGCCAAAAGATCTTCTCAGCATTTCAGCCGTCGTATTCCCGATCAGGAATTCCATATTATGCCGTACGAGAGAAACGATTTCCCGGTCGCAGTCATGCCCGCCCTTTTTCACCAGGCGGTTCATGATCACATTCCCCCGGGAAATGACGGATAATTCTGTCGTATCCCCGCCAAAATTGGCGACGAAAACCCCCTTTTCCGACATCACGTCCACGCCGCATCCGAGCGCATCTGCGATCCCTCTCTCTACGATGCGCACGGATCTTGCCTTTGCCTCCGAATGAAGGAGAAGATCATAAAACGCTTTCTTCTCGACTTCCGTAATGTCCGTCGGCACAGCGGCCACATACTGAACGCCCCGGATGGCATGCCTGCCTGATCCTAGGATCAGGCAGAGCAGATACTGCATATCGTCTATCCGGGCAATGACGCCGTCTTTCATCGGGAAAAAGACCTGTATATCAGAAGGATTCTTTTCATATATTTCATATGCTTCATCCCCGGCGGCGAAAATATACTTTCTGTCTTTCAATGCGACCGTATTCTTCTCCCGCCGTATCCGGTCCCGTTTTTTATCATAAATCCTGATCTCATACGTACCAAGATCAAGACCGTATATATTTCCCGCCATCAGATAACTCCCCTCTGTCTTTCAGGCTTACAAAACACTGGTCCCCTATAATTATATGATCCAGAAGTTCTATACCGATCAGCATCCCGGCTTCAAAGATCCGCCTTGTGATCCGGATATCCTCCCCGCTCGGTTCCGGATCGCCGCTCGGATGATTGTGGAGCAGGATCATGGACGATGCGCCTTTACGGAACGCTTCGACAAAAAGCTCCCGCGGTGAAACAAGAGCCATATCGATCGTCCCCACGGACACATTGCTCTCTGAAATAAGCCTTGACCTGGTATTCAGCAGCAGAAGCTTCAGGATCTCCCTTTTTTTATGGCGCATATCCTCCATATAGTATCTTGCGATCTTCTCGGGAGAAGAAAAATCAAGGCCTTCCGCAGCCGTCTCCTTCGCCATCCGCCTGGCGAGCTCTGCGATGCAGAGGATCTGGACCGCTTTTACCCGGCCGATCCCCCGGACTCTGACAAGTCTTTCGAGGGTCCAGCCGTGAAGCGCGAGAAGTCCTTCGCACCCGAAATCGGGATGCAGAATCTTCCCGGCCAGTTCCAGAGAATTCTCCCCTTTTGTGCCCGTCCTGAGAATAACAGACAGAAGTTCGGCGTCCGTCAGATTTTCTGCGCCGAACCGCTGACATTTCTCATACGGCCGTTCATCCTGGTACAGTTCTTTCATTGTGCAGTTGTTTTTCATATCGGTATACCGGCTATTGCCGCGATGATATAATACAACGATTTATTTTAGCACACTTTAAAATCCATGTATAGAAGATTACACATTAAATTTCTGTGAACCGCCGGATCAGCGCTTCCGCGACTTTCAGGCCGTCCATCGCGGCCGATGTGATTCCTCCGGCGTATCCTGCGCCCTCGCCGCAGGGGTAGATCCAGGGCACGGAAGAGACGAACGCCTCGTCCCTCGGGATCCGGACCGGTGAGGATGTCCGGCTCTCCACCCCCGAAAGAAGGACGTCATCACCGGCAAATCCCCGGATCTTCCGGTCCATCCGGCTGATCCCCTCCTGGATGGACGCCGCCAGCTCACCGGGAAATATCCGTCTCACATTCCCGAAGCTGTACGCGCCTTTCATATTGGGCCGGACCGCACCGAAATGATCCGATACCCGGTCCCCGCAGTAATCTGTGAACCGCTGGACAGGGATCCTGCCCTTTCCCTCTTCCCAGGCGCGTCTTTCCAGCTCCCTCTGGAACCTTACGCCTGCCAGCGGATGGTCTCCGCCGTAGTCTTCCGGCGATACGGTGACGATCACGGCGCTGTTGGCATTCTCTCCCGCCCTGCCGTGGTAGCTCATCCCGTTGACGGCGAGCATGCCCGGCTCGGACGATGCATTTACCACGTAGCCGCCCGGGCACATGCAGAACGTATAAACGCCCCGGCCGTTCTCCAGCTTTTCCGTCAGCTTGTATGCAGCTGCGGGAAGCGCGCCCCGGTCCGTCCTCCCGTACGCGTTCCCGTCGATCAGCGACTGCGGGTGCTCCACGCGGACGCCCACCGCGAACGACTTGGCTTCCATGTCCACGCCTCTTTCATTCAACATCTGAAAGGTGTCTCTTGCGCTGTGTCCGGGTGCAAACACGGCCGCGTCCGTCCGGATCCGCTCTCCGTTATCCAGGACCAGACAGCCCGCCTCCGGGATCACATCCGCCACCTTTGTGTGGAACCGGAATTCCCCGCCCGCACGGATAATGGATTCCCGCATCTTCTCCACCACGTCCATGAGGATATCCGTCCCGATGTGCGGTTTCTGCTCCCACAGGATGTCCTCCGGCGCCCCGAAGCGGACGAATGTCTCCAACACAAAACGGTTCCGCCCGCAGCTGTCTTTCACAAGCGTGTTAAGCTTCCCGTCTGAAAAAGTGCCGGCGCCGCCTTCGCCGAACTGAACGTTGGACTCCGGATCCAGGCATCCCTGTTCCCAGAAGCGCTCCACATCTTCTTTCCGCTCCCGGACCGGGGCGCCCCGTTCGACAATGAGGGGACGGTACCCTTCGGAGGCCAGGAGAAAGGCGCAGAAAAGCCCGGCCGGGCCGCAGCCCACCACCACCGGCCGGTTGGTCATCTTTTCAGAGCCGTGGGCGGGCGCCGCATAGGGGATTTCCTTCACCCGCTGCACTTTCCCCCGCAGCCGCTTCAGGAGCCGTTCCTCATCCGTCGCCGTAAAGTCGATGGTATATACATAGTAAAGCTCCGGCTTCTTCCGCGCGTCAAGGGAGCGTTTCCTTACAGTATACTGTTTTAATTCCTTCTCCCTTATACGCAGGTTCTGCAGCAGTTTCTCCCGAAGCTGGTCCGGCGTATGACTGACCGGAAGTTTTAACTGATTGATCCGAAGCATATTTATCTGCCTTTCTGTCCGATTTATTCTGCAGCCGACCGGCCGGCGATATACCCGCTTGCCCAGGCGAATGTCAGGTTGTATCCCCCGCACATCCCGTCCACATCCAGGAGTTCGCCGGCGAAATAAAGGCCCGGAACATACCGTGAGCCCATTGTACACGGATCAACTTCCGCTGTATCAACGCCGCCGCAGCACACCTGTGCCTGGTCATAAGAATTCGTTCCGGTCACAGATACAGTAAAATTCTTTATAAGCGAGATGAGCCGCTCCATTTCTTCTTCATTTATCGATCCGGCCGCTTTCTCCCGCGGGATCCCGGCAAGCCTGATCCACAGATCGGAAAGTTTCTTATGGAAAAGACCGATCAGGAACTGTTCTGCTTTTTTCTGCGGTCTTGCATCCGCCCGCGCGCGCAGGAAATCCAGCATCTGCTCCTGGGTGAAATCCGGCATAAAATCAAGGACCGCCCGGACTTCTCTCTTTTCATACAAAAGTCTTGAAGCATAGCGGCTCACCTGAAATACCGGGATGCCGGATATGCCGTAATTGGTGAGCTGGATCTCGCCCCTGTCCGAAGCAATGCACTGTCCGTCCACCAGGATCGATACAGTCCCTTCGGCGCGGATGCCGGCGATGCTTTTGAAAAACGTCTCCCCGCAGCGAAGCTGGACCAGCGCCGGGAGCACCGGTACGATCCGGTGGCCGAGCTGTTTCGCAAGCGTATAGCCCGAGCCGTCTGATCCGGTGGACGGAGCCGCCTTCGACCCGGCAGCCAGGATCACCCGGTCCGCACGGACTGTCCCCCGGTCTGTCAGGATGGCAAACCCCTTCCTGCCCGGACGGATCTCCCGGCATTCTGTACCGGTCCGGACATCGATCCCAAGCCGCTCCACTTCCATGCGGAGTGCATCGAGGACCGCGGATGCCTGGTCCGAATTCGGATAGATATAGCCGTTCCGGTTTTTGGAATAAACACCCAGCTGAAGGAAAAACGAAATAATGGACCGGGCGTCAAACTGTTCGACCACCTTCCAGGGAAATTCCGGATCATCTGAATGATAACACCCCGGCTCCTGACGGATATTCGTAAAATTGCACCGCCCGTTCCCCGTAGACAGGATCTTCTTTCCCAGCCGGTCCTTATGCTCCAGCAGGATCACGTCCGCACCGTTCTGCGAGGCCGTGACCGCCGCCATCATCCCGGCTGCGCCGCCGCCGATCACCGCAACTGTTCTCATAATCTCCTCCTATAACATGCGCTTCAGTTTCTCAACCGGCACCACTCCGTCGTCGATCAGGCTTTGAAGGGATTTCAGGATGCCGAGTTTCGCATGATTCCATGTAAGGCCGCCCTGGAAATATACCGCATAGGGCGGTTTGATGGGTCCGTCCGCCGAAAGTTCGATGGACGAGCCCTGCACAAAGGCGCCGGCCGCCATGATCACATCGCTGTCATAACCGGGCATGGCCCACGGCTCCGGCGTCACATAGCTGTCCACCGGCGCAGCGGCCTGGATCCCTTTACAGAAGGCGATCACCCCTTCCGGGCTTCCAAGCGTCACCGCCTGGATAATATCATGACGGGACTCGCTGCCGTCCGGCACCACCGGGAATCCCAGGTTCTCATAAACCCCGGCTGCAAAGACCGCGCCTTTTAACGCGCCGCACACGACCGTCGGGGCCAGGAAAAAGCCCTGATAGAAAGACTGCATCACGCCCAGGGAGGCGCCCACTTCTTTCCCCAGTCCCGGGGAAGTCAGACGGACCGCACAGTTCTCGATCAGATCCGCCCGCCCGGCGATATAGCCGCCGATGGGCGCCAGCCCGCCGCCCGGATTCTTAATCAGGGATCCGACGATCAGATCCGCGCCCACATCGCTGGGCTCGATCCGCTCCACGAATTCCCCGTAGCAGTTGTCTACCATGCAGATCACATCCGGCCGCCGCGCTTTAATAAACGCGATCAGTTCCCCGATCTTCTCCACGGAATAGCTGGGCCGCGTCTGATATCCTTTAGACCGCTGGATCGTCACCAGTTTTGTCCGGTCATTCAGCGCTTCTTCAATGGCCGGATAATCAAAATATCCGTCCTCCAGAAGTTCCACCTGACGGTAGGTGACCCCGTATTCGGCAAGGGATCCCCTGGAAGGCCGGATACCGATCACTTCCTCCAGCGTATCGTATGGTTTGCCCACCGGTGAAAGGAGCTCGTCCCCCGGTCTGAGATTCGCGGAAAGCGCCAGCGCCAGCGCGTGAGTCCCGCAGGTGATCTGGGGACGCACAAGGGCTACTTCCGTGTGGAACGTGGATGCATAGACCCCTTCCAGGGTATCCCTTCCCATATCATTGTAGCCGTAGCCGCTCACATAATTGAAGCAGGCTTCGCTTACCCGGTTTTCCTGCATGGCGCGGATCACTTTGAGCTGGTTGTATTCTGCAGTCTCGTCGAAGACGCGGAACCGGTCCCTTAAGCCTTCCTCGATCTTCTGCCCGTATGCCCACACTTCCTCTGAGATCCCGAGCTGTTCATATATCGATTTTGTTTCTGTTGCGTTCATTTTATCTCTCTGTCTTCCTTTATTTCTAAATATATTATTACAGGATATGTTTCGCGCACAGCTGCTCCGTCACCGCTTCAGCCAGCCGCGCTTCGTCCTGTCCGTACGCCGACCGGTCGAGCCAGATCACATCCCGCTCCCGTTTGAACCAGGTGAGCTGCCGTTTTGCAAAATGCCGCGTGTCCCGTTTAATGATGCGGACCGCCTCGCTGAGGGGATATTCGCCCTCCAGATAAGCGTAGAGCTCTTTATATCCCAGACCCTGCATGGAGGTCGTCCCGCGCGGGACGCCGGACGCCCGGAGCGCCTTCACCTCATCGAGAAGCCCCTGCTCCATCATCTGGTCCACCCGGCGGTCGATCCGCTCATAGAGCCGGCTCCGTTCATCCGTCAGGACAAAATACGCATAATTGTACGGCGATTCTTTCTGCCGCTCCGCCTCGTTGTGATCCGAGATCTTTCTTCCGGTCTGATGGTGGAATTCCAGCGCCCGGATCACCCGCTTGACATTATGGGGATGGATCTGTTCCGCCGCCTTCGGGTCGCAGGCCTGAAGCATCCGGTGCAGCTCCTCCCCTTCTCCGGCGGCCGCCCTGTGCTCAAGCATCTCCCGGAAAGACGTATCGCCGTCATTTTCCGTAAAATCAATATCATAGAGCAGCGCCTGGATATAGAATCCCGTGCCGCCCACCACCATGGGGATCTTTCCATTTGCACGGATCCGCTCCATGGCTTCCCGGGCCAGTGTCTGGAACCGGACCACATTAAAGTCTTCCTCCGGATCCAGGACGTCCAGCAGATAGTGCGGGATCCCCTGCATCTCTTCCGGCATGATCTTCGCCGAGCCGATATCCATGCGGCGGTAGACCTGCATGGAATCCGCCGAGATGATCTCCGCTCCGATCTGCGCCGCAAGCCGGACGGACAGTCCGGTCTTCCCGACTGCCGTGGGGCCTGTCAGTATGATAAGTGGTTTCTTCTCCATATCAGACGATCCTCTTGAATTTCTTTTCCAGTTCTTTTTTCGTCATGGCGATGATCGTCGGACGGCCGTGGGGACAGTGATACGGATTGTCCAGTGTGAGCAGTTCGCCGATCAGCGCGTCCACTTCCTGAGCGGACAGCCGGCTGTTCCCTTTGACAGCCGCTTTGCACGACATGGACGCCACCTTCTCGTCTATGAGCTCCGGCGTCATGGATGTGCTGATCCCGTCTGCCAGGTCGTCGATCATCTCCATCAGCAGTTCTTTCTTCGCAATACTGAACAGATTGTCCGGGACCGCCCGGACAGCATATTCTTCCCCGCCGAACGGCTCGATCTCAAACCCGATGCGCGCGAAGCAGTCCATATTTTCCCGCAGAAGTTCCGCCTCCTGCATGGTCAGGGACAGGATAATGGGCGGGCTCAGATACTGGGATGTGAACGCCCGGTCCTTCATCCCTTTCAGCGTACGCTCATAGAGCACCCGTTCATGGGCGGCATGCTGGTCAATAATATACAGGCTGTCCTGATACTGGACCAGCCAGTAGGTGTCAAACACCTGGCCGATCAGTTTATATTCCGCCCGGACTTCCCGCTTCAGGAAATGTTCCTCAAAGAGATCCAGCTGTTCCGGCTTTGACTCCGCCGCATATTTTACAGATTCCCGGATCCGCTCTTCCTGCTTCTCCGGGCGGTAGATTCGGTCCGCGCCACTTACTTCCGCAGAAGAGGACCGTTCGTGATAGGCCATGACCCGCTCCCGCATCATCCGGATAAAGTAATCTTCATCGTGCGCTTCCTGCGTATCCGGGGCTTCCGCAGCCGGTGACGCCGCCGGTGCGGCCGCAGATGAGGCCGCCGGCCCGTTCGCCGGTGCGGCATAAGTCGCTGCAGCCGGCTCCGGCTTCACAGCAGTTTTCGGTTTCAGAAGGAAGGGGCTTTCCCCCGGCTTCACCCGTTCTTCCGGCTTTTTCTCCGGTGGGGAAGCTTCCGGGACCGTCACCGGATCCGGCACTTCCGCCTTCTGGATCAGTTCCGGCTCCAACAGCCGCCGGTGGACCCCCTCAAACACTGTATTGTAGACTTCCTGCTGTCTCTGGAAGCGCAGTTCCATCTTGGTCGGGTGGACATTGACATCGATCTCTTCGCCGTCCACATGGAAATGCAGTACAGCGAACGGGAACTTATGCTGCATGGTAAAATCCCGGTAGGCGTCTTCCAGCGATTTGGAGATCATGGGGCTTTTCACATAACGTCCGTTTACAAAAAAGTTTTCAAAATTCCGGTTGCCCCGCGTGATCACCGGCTTCCCGAGATAGCCGCTGATGCGCAGGCCCCCTTTTTCATAGTCAATATCAAGCAGATTGGCGGCCACGTCACGGCCGTACACCTGATAGATCACATCTTTGAGCTTACCGCTCCCCGACGTGCGGAGCTTCTCCTGCCCGTTGCTGATGAACAGGAAGGAAACTTCCGGATGGGACAGGGTCAGATGGATCAGCAGGTCCTGGATGTGTCCGGCTTCTGTCACCGGCGTCTTCAGAAACTTCCGCCTTGCCGGCACATTATAAAAGAGCTGGCGCACAAGGAAGGTGGTGCCATTCGGCGCGCCGGTCTCCTCCAGCGCGACCTCTTTCCCGCCCTCGATCACATAGCGGGTGCCCAGTTCGGCATCCGGCGTCTTCGTGATCAGTTCGGTCTGCGTCACGGCCGCGATGCTTGAGAGTGCCTCGCCCCGGAATCCAAGCGAGCGGATGTGGGCGATATCCTCCACGGTCCGGATCTTGCTCGTGGAATGCCTGAGAAAGGCGCTCCTTACCTCGTCATGTTCGATCCCGCATCCGTTGTCCATGATCCGGATCAGAGAGATCCCGCCGTCTTTGATCTCCACCGTCACGGACGTGGCTCCGGCGTCGATGGCATTTTCAACCAGTTCTTTCACGACCGAGGCCGGCCGTTCGATCACTTCCCCGGCGGCGATCTTGTCGATCGTCACCTGGTCCAGTACTTGTATGTGCGGCATAGCCGTCTCCTTTCTTTCCGACCGGAATGCCCTACCATCTGTTCTTCAGCTTGTTCTGAAGCCTGTAGATGGTGTTCAGCGCATCGATCGGCGTCATATTTCCGACGTCGAGGTTTTTCAGTTCCTCCAGCACGTCATCGTCTTTGACCGTATCAAAAAGTGACATCTGGGCAATGTCCACCTCGTCGTATTTCTTCGCTTTCGGTTTCTTTCTGGAAACCCTGTCCCGCTCCGCGATCTCGCTGACGCGGGTGGTGATATCCTCGTCGCTCAGTTCCTCCACGATCTCTTTCGCCCGGCTGATCACCAGGTCCGGCACGCCCGCAAGCTTTGCCACCTGGATGCCGTAGCTCTTATCCGCGCCGCCTTTGACGATCTTCCGGAGGAATACGATGTCATCGCCTTTTTCTTTCACGGCGATGCAGTAATTATTCACGTTGTCGATCTTGCCTTCCAGCTCGGTCAGCTCGTGATAATGGGTGGCGAAAAGCGTCTTGGCCCCGAGCAGCCGGCTGTCGCTTATATACTCCACCACCGCCCATGCGATGGAAAGGCCGTCAAAGGTGCTTGTCCCCCGCCCGATCTCGTCCAGGATGAGCAGGCTTTTCGATGTGGCGTTCCGGAGGATGTTCGCCACTTCCGTCATCTCCACCATGAAGGTGCTCTGGCCGGACGCCAGATCATCCGACGCCCCGACCCTGGTAAAGATCCTGTCTGACAGGGCGATATTGGCGCTCTGCGCCGGAACAAAAGAGCCCACCTGGGCCATCAGGGCGATCAGGGCCGTCTGCCTCATATAGGTGGATTTACCGGCCATATTCGGTCCGGTGATAATGGAGATCCGATGCTTCTTGTCATCCAGATATGTATCGTTGGAGATAAACATGTCATTGGGGATCATCTGCTCCACCACCGGGTGGCGGCCTTCCTTAATATCGATGATGCCCTTTTCATTGATCTTCGGCCGTGTGTAATTATTCCGTTCGGCCGTCAGCGCCAGCGAGGCGAAAACATCCAGCGCCGCCACAGCCCGGGCCGTCTTCTGGATCCGCTCCACCTGGGCGGCCACCGTCTCGCGGACTTCCGTATAGATCTCGTACTCCAGCGCATAAAGCTTATCTTCCGCGCCCAGGATCATGTCTTCCAGTTCTTTGAGTTCCGGCGTGATATAGCGCTCGGCGTTGGCGAGGGTCTGTTTTCTTGTATAATAATCCGGCACCATATCTTTATAGGAATTGGTCACTTCCAGATAGTAGCCGAATACTTTGTTGTATTTGATCCGCAGGTTCTTGATGCCCGTCTTTTCCCGCTCTTCATTCTCCAGCTTCGCCAGCCAGTCTTTGCCGTCGGATTTGGCGCGCCGGAGCTTATCCACCTCTTCATTGTACCCGTCCCGGATGATATTGCCTTCTTTCATGGCGATGGGCGGATCCTCCCGGATCGCGTCCGTGATCAGGCTGCAGAGGTCTTCCAGCGGATCCAGGTCCTCACAGATCTCTTTCAGCAGGCTGCATCCCATATCCTGAAGGATGAGGCGGATGGGCGGCAGCATCTCAAGAGACGTCCTAAATGCCGTCAGATCCCGGGGATTGGCCGTCCCGTAGGAGATCCGGGTGATCAGACGCTCCAGGTCATAGACCGGCCCCATATATTCCCGCAGCTCCTCCCGGGATATAGCCTGCTCTTTCAGTTCCTGCACCGCATCCAGCCTGCGCTCGATCTCCGCCTTCTCGATCAGCGGCTGCTCCACATATTTGCGGAGCGTCCGGGCGCCCATGGCCGTCTTCGTCTTGTCCAGCACCCAGAGGAGGGAGCCCTTCTTCTGCTTTTCCCGGAGCGTCTCGCACAGTTCCAGGTTCCGCCGGGTCGAACTGTCCAGCATCATGTATTTTCCGGCTGCATAGGGCGTGATGTGGGTCAGGTTTGAGAGATCATTTTTCTGCGTCTCCAGCAGATACTGCAGGAGCGCCCCGGCGCTGATAACGCCGCAGTCGTAGTCCGCAAGCCCCAGGCCGGCAAAGGATGAGACTTTAAAATGATCCAGAAGCTTCTGCCGGCACACCGCATCGTCGAAATACCAGGCGTCCAGGGAATAGATCGTAATGCCGAGCCGGTCTTTCATGCCGTCCAGATCCATTCCGCTCATGTAAAAGGCTTCGTTGCAGATGATCTCAGACGGCGCGAAACGGCAGATCTCGTCCATCAGTTTCCCGCTGTCCGTGAACTCGGTCACAAAATAGTCCCCGGTGGTGATATCCGCCACGGAGACGCCGTAGCGGTCCGCGATATAAACGATGCACATGATATAATTGTTCCGGGACTCATCAAGCGCCTGGGTGTCCAGGTTCGTCCCCGGCGTCACGATCCGCACGACCTCACGCTTCACAATCCCTTTGGCTGTCTTCGGGTCTTCCACCTGCTCACAGATGGCCACCTTATAGCCTTTGGACACCAGACGGTTCAGATATCCTTCCACAGCGTGATAAGGGACGCCGCACATGGGCGCCCGCTCTTCCTGTCCGCAGTTTTTCCCGGTAAGGGTGATCTCCAGTTCCCGGGACGCCGTCAGCGCGTCGTCGAAGAACATCTCATAAAAATCACCCAGCCTGTAAAAAAGGATGCAGTCCTGGTACTGGGACTTGGTCTCCATATATTGTTTCATCATTGGTGTTAACTCAGCCACGTCTGTACTCCTTTATGTTCAGGACCCGCTCGCACAGTTCATGCGCGGGTCTTCATTTTCCGCGGAAGTATTATAGCATTTCTGGGAATGGACTTCAACTCCCTCTACAATACATGGAACCGAGGCATTTTTTCCCCGTACAGGAAATGGAGCAGATACCCGCTCAGCAGGATCCCGAATGCGCACAGCCCTGAAAATATGACCGTAAACGGCAGGCAGATCTGCCCCATGAGCTGAAAGGGCTGGTCCGTATAGTCCCATACCTGCCAACCCATGAATTTATTGACGATGATCCCCGTAATAAATTCGCAGGCCGTCACGAAGACCACGCACCAGCCCACCTGTTTCCAGAGCGGTTCTTCCCAGTCCGTCCACAGCCCCTGCTGGGCGAAAAACACGAAGCAGATCCCGCCCAGCAGGAACATGGACCAGTGGGAAAATCCCCGGAACAGCATTTCAAAAGTATAATAAAGGGCGCCGCCCAGCGTTCCCAGAAATAAATATTCACTCAGTCGTTTCACGATCCGCAACCTCTCTTACAAGCATTCACAGATAGTCTGGACATATTTGAAAATATCTATTCCTCCCGGAATTTTTTAATCTCTTCCAGCCGCTCGGCTGTTTTCTTTTCCTCGCCTTCCTGCGTCGGATGATAATAGGTCCGGTCTTTTAAACTGTCCGGCATACACTGCATATGGGTCAGTTTTTCTTCCGTATCATGGGCGTACTCATACCCTTTCCCGTAACCCTGTTCCCGCATCAGGCCGGTCACGCCGTTTCGGATCTGCAGGGGGACCGGCTCCGCGCGGAGCGTGCGCACATCCTTCTTCACCGCTTCACAGGCGGTATAGAGCGCGTTTGACTTCGGCGCCATGGACAGATAGACCACCGCATGGGTCAGGTGCACATCGCACTCCGGCATTCCTAAGAAATGACAGGCCTGATAGGCCGCCACGGCCACCTGGAGCGCCCGGCTGTCCGCCATCCCCACGTCCTCGCTGGCAAAACGGATCAGCCGTCTCGCGATATAGAGAGGATTCTCGCCCCCTTCCAGCATCCGCATCATCCAGTAGACCGCCGCGTCCGGATCACTGTTGCGCATGGACTTGTGCAGGGCTGAGATGAGGTTGTAATGCTCCTCACCCGATTTATCATAGAGAAGGGATTTCCGGCTGATGCACTGGGACAGGCCTTCCGTCGTGATCCGGATCCCGCCGGCGCTGATCTCGCCGTTTAGCACCGCCATTTCCAGCGTATTGAGCGCGGTGCGGGCATCGCCGTTTGCAAAGGCCGCAATGGCCCTTAAGTTTTCAGGGGAGGTCTCCACATTCTGGCTTCCGAATCCGGCCGGATTCTTCAATGCATTTTCAAGAAGCCTTACCAGGTCGTCCTCCTCCAGCGCCTTCAGCACGAAGACGCGGCATCTGGAAAGGAGCGCGGCGTTGATCTCAAAAGACGGATTTTCAGTCGTGGCGCCGATCAGGATGATGCTCCCTTTCTCCACATACGGGAGGAAGGCGTCCTGCTGTGCTTTATTGAAACGATGGATCTCGTCCACAAAAAGCACGGTGCGCATCCCAACTCTCCGGCTCATTTCCGCCCGGTTCATGACTTCCTTTATCTCTTTGATCCCACTGGTGACGGCGCTGAAATTAATAAATTCCGACTTTGTCCTGCCCGCGATGATACTGGCCAGTGTCGTCTTGCCCACGCCCGGCGGCCCCCAGAAGATCATGGAGGATATCTGGTCCCGTTCGATCAGCTGGCGCAGGATCTTTCCCTCGCCGACCAGATGCTGCTGGCCCACAAAATCATCCAGGGAATCCGGCCTCAGGCGGCTTGCCAGGGGCGTCATTGTTCTGTTGTTCCCGAATAACGTCATCTGTTCCACGGCTCTCTCCTCTCCATTTCTCCGGGACATGCCCTGCACCCCGGACGGATAAAAACAGACGTGCGGAAGTGCCCTTCTTAAGCAGCACCGCCACACGTCCTTCTTGTTTCGCTTTATGTCTTATTCAGCCACGTCGCGGATGCTGAAGCTGAATCTTCCCATCTTGTCTTTTCCGAGGCATACGGCTTTCACAACATCGCCGAGCGCAAGAACATCTTCTACTTTGTTGACTCTCTGCTTTGCGATCTTGGAAATGTGTACAAGCCCCTCTTTGCCCGGCGCGAACTCAAGGAATGCACCGAACTCTTTAATGCTTACAACCTTGCCTTCAAATACCTGGCCGGCCTCAAAATCCGTAACGATCGTATGGATCAGCTTCGCTGCCTTGTCCATACCCTCTTTGTCCGTACCGCAGATGGATACGAATCCGTCGTCCTCGATATCGATCTGGACGCCGGTCTGTTCGATGATGGCGTTGATCGTCTTGCCTCTCTGGCCGACCACATCGCCGATCTTCTGCGGATCGATCTGCATCTGGATGATCTTCGGCGCATACGGTCCGACTTCCGGTCTCGGCTCGGCGATGGCTTTGTTCATCACATCATCAATGATATGCAGTCTTGCCTTTCTTGTTGCGGCAATGGCCTCCTCGATGATCGGTCTTGTCAGGCCGTGGATCTTGATATCCATCTGGATCGCCGTGATACCCTTGTGCGTACCTGCAACCTTGAAGTCCATATCTCCGAAGAAGTCTTCCAGACCCTGGATATCAGTGAGCACCAGATAATCGTCATCCGTCTCGCCTGTCACAAGTCCGCAGGAAATACCTGCCACGGCAGCCTTGATCGGCACGCCGGCGGTCATCAGCGACATACTGGATGCGCAGACGCTGGCCTGTGAGGTGGAACCGTTGGATTCAAAGGTCTCGGATACCGTACGGATCGCATACGGGAATTCGGTCTCGCTCGGGAGCACCGGGATGAGCGCCCTCTCCGCAAGCGCCCCGTGTCCGATCTCGCGGCGTCCCGGTCCTCTGGACGGCTTCGTCTCGCCTACAGAGTAGGACGGGAAATTGTAGTGGTGCATGTATCTCTTGGACGTAGCCGCCTCGTCAAGGCCGTCCAGTCTCTGTGCCTCAGAAAGCGGCGCCAGCGTGGTCACCGTACAGATCTGTGTCTGTCCGCGGGTGAACATGGCGGATCCGTGCACTCTCGGGATCAGGTCAACTTCTGCGGCCAGCGGACGGATCTGGTCGATGGCACGGCCGTCCGGACGCTTGTGGTCTTTCAGGATCATCTTTCTGACCGTCTTCTTCTGGTACTGGTATACCGCCTCGCCCAGCTTGTCCAGCCACTCTTCATTGTCGGCGAAAGCCTCAGCCAGCTTGTCGGTCAGCACGCGGATATTCTCTTCTCTCGTCTGCTTGTCATCTGTAAATACCGCCTCTTCCATCTCGGCCGGCGGCACGATCTTCTGGATCTCATCAAACAGTTCCTGGGGAACGGCAAAGCTCTGGTACTCGTGTTTCTCCTTGCCGCACTCAGCCACGATCGTATCAAAGAATGCGATCACCTTCTGGTTCAGCTCGTGAGCCGCGAAGATCGCCTCGATCATCCGGTCTTCCGGGACCTCATTGGCGCCGGCCTCGATCATGATCACTTTCTCTTTTGTAGATGCAACCGTCAGCGCCAGATCAGAAGCCGCTCTCTGCGCTGCCGTCGGGTTAAATACAAACTCTCCGTCCACAAGGCCCACCTGTGTCGTGGAGATCGGGCCGTCGAACGGGATGTCGGAAATGCTGGTCGCGATGGACGCGCCGAGCATGGCTGTCAGCTCCGGGCTGCAGTCCTGGTCCACAGCCATGACCAGATTCTCCAGTGTCACGTCATTTCTGTAATCCTTCGGGAAGAGGGGACGCATCGGGCGGTCGATCACACGGTCTGTCAGGATCGCATTCTCAGACGCCTTGCCCTCTCTCTTGTTGAACCCTCCCGGGATCTTTCCTACAGAGTACATTCTTTCGTTGTACTCTACGCTTAAGGGGAAGAAATCGATCCCCTCTCTCGGTTTCTCTGAAGCAGTCGCACAGCAGAGGACCGTCGTGTCGCCATAGTGCATCAGAACGGCGCCGTTGGCCTGTTTTGCCACTCTTCCGACGTCCACGCGCAGCGTTCTGCCGGCCAGTTCCATTTCATACTTCTTGTACATATCGTTCTCCTTTTTGTATCTCTCTTTGTCCTGCGGACAGATGTCTCCGAAACTACTGAAAAACATACCGTAAAAAGAGCCTGTGTGCTTTTCAGTGGTCTCGGTTACGTTTAACTGTCCACAATCTTAAATATTATACCACAGCGTACGGTGTATAGCAATTATTAAATAGTAAACGGGGCAGATTTCTCTGCCCCGCCTCTCTGTCTTTTTCAGACCTGGTCCTCAGACTATTTTCTCAGTCCGAGTCTCTCGATCAGTGAACGGTATCTCTCGATATCGATCTTTCTAAGGTATGCAAGAAGACCTCTTCTCTGACCTACCATCTTAAGAAGACCTCTTCTGGAGTGGTGATCCTTCGGGTTAGCCTTGAAGTGATCTGTCAGCTCGTTGATCCTTGCTGTAAGGATTGCGATCTGTACTTCCGGAGATCCTGTATCTCCCTCTGATCTTCCATACTCTTTGATAATTGCCTGTTTCTTCTCTTTTGCGATCATTTTCGCGTCCTCCTTATAAAACTTTTGATAAACGCCTGGCATTAAGCAACGGTCGGAGTGATCCGGTCACCGAACGCCGGCTTTTTGTAACCTTGCACAGTATAGCACACGCACCGCGGAATGTAAAGCGGTTTTTTCCGCTGATCCGGATGGATCCTAACAGCCGAAATACCGCTCCCCGTAACGCATGTCCCGCATCACATTCTCCTTCAGTTCCTCCACGGAGCCGAACTTGGTCTCCGGCCGTTCAAAATCACAGAACTGCGCGGTGATCTCTTTGCCGTACGCATCCCCTTCGTAACCATATACATAGACTTCCAGGAGACGCCGCTGCTCATCCGTCACCGTGGGCTTGATCCCTGCATTTCCGACGGCATTGTACCAGGTCCCGTCGATCTTCACCCGGCAGGCATAGACCCCGAACCGGGGAAGGATCTTGTGTTCCTCCGGCTCAATATTCATGGTCGGAAAGCCCAGGGTGCGCCCCAGCTGCTTCCCGTGCCGGACGACGCCGGTGATTTCATACGGATAGCCGAGCAGCGCCTCTGCCAGCTTCACATCGCCCTGGGCCAGCGCGTCCTTGATATAGGTGCTGCTGATCACCGTGCCGAGATACCGCTCTTTTTCCACCACGTCAACGGTATAGCCGTACCGGTCCGCATATGTTTCCAGCATCCGGGCGTTTCCCCGTCTTCCCCGTCCGAAATTAAAGTCTGTTCCCACTACAAGATGTGCGGCATGGAGTTTTTTATACAGGACTTCCTCTATAAATTTTTCCGCTTCCATGGACATAAAGTCCCCGCTCAGCGGCTGCTCGATCAGCCAGTCCGCCTTTCCGGAAAGATGCGCCCGCCGTTCTCTGACGGTCATCAGAGAATCCCGGTGCATGTCAAAGGCGCAGACAACAGACTCGCAGCCGTCCCCGCTGTAGGAAAAGACCTTCTCCAGCAGTTTCTGATGGCCCCGGTGGAGGCCGTCAAACTTCCCGAGCGTGACCGCCGTCTTCCTGTTTCCGTTATATGCTTCGATCCCGCTGATCACTTTCATGCTGTCAACTCCTTGCTTCTCATTTGTCCGGCTGATCCGGATCATAGAACATTTTCTCCGGTCTGAACCGTTTCCCGGCCGGGTCATACCGGTATACACCGACAAAGATCCCCCGGCTGTCATACAGGCGGACCATTTCATTTTCTTCAAAAGCCGGTCCATCGCCGCCGGCTGTGCCGGCATCCAGCCCGTGAAGTTCTACGGGGCTTCCGTTATGCACGAACCGGTCGTACGGCTCACTGGTACGGACTTCGCGCATCCGGTCAAATACCCGGTCAGCCGGGATCAGGATCTCATGAAGCCTCCCCGAGCGGACCCATTCTTCCACTTCGCCAAGCTTCCGGCTGTCCGCCAGGGCAAAACCGCCGACCCGGGTGCGAAGAAGAGATTCCATACACCCGCCGCACCCGAGCTTCTCCCCGATGTCATGGCAGAGGGTGCGGATATAAGTTCCTTTGGAACACTCCACCTCCATGCGGATGCGCGGCAGGTCGATCTCTGTGATCCGGATCCTGCGGATCGACACCTTCCGGCTCTTCCGCTCTACCGTCTTCCCCTCGCGGGCCAGTTCGTACAGCTTTTTCCCGTTTACTTTCAGGGCGGAATACATGGGCGGGACCTGGTCATATTCCCCTTCAAAGCTCATCACACAGGCTTTTGCCGTCTCCGGTGTGATCTCCCGGCCGTCTGATATCAGCGGCCGTTCGGAGAGGATCTGCCCGGTCACATCCTGGGTGTCCGTGGTCCTGCCGAGAAGGAGGACGGCCTCATAGGTTTTGTCCTTATCCGTGAGCAGGCCGCATACTTTTGTCGCCCGCCCGAGACAGACAGGGAGCACCCCCTCCGCGTCCGGATCAAGGGTGCCCGTATGTCCGATCTTCTTCTGTCCCACGATCCCCCGCAGCTTCGCCACGACGTCGTGGGACGTATAACCTTTTTCTTTATAAATATTCAGGATCCCGCTGATCATACTTCTGCATCCTGTTCTTCCGCTTCATTAAACTGCAGCGCGATCCGTGCCGTAATGTTGTTGATCACATCATAGCTGGTTCCTTCCATGGTCACGCCTGCCGCGCGGACATGGCCGCCGCCGCCAAAATACCGGGCGATCTCGCTCACATCCACGATCTTTTTCGAGCGCAGGCTCACTTTAAACTTCTGCGGGGCTAACTCATGCAGGAAAATAGCCACTTCCACGCCTTTCGTCTGCCTGAGCTGGCTGACGATCCCTTCCAGGTCGGCCGGTTCAGCCTGGAAGAACTTCATGGACCGCTGGCGGATCACCGAAACGATGCACCGCTTATCCATGATCAGCATACTCTCCAGCAGCGCGCGCCCCAGGATCTGATTCTGGATATAGGTTTTCTCATAATATGTCTTCTCGATGATCTCGCTCTGGTCAATGCCTTTGCGCATCAGTTTTGCCGCGATCTCCATGGTCTCCGGCGATGTACAGGAATACTGGAATACGCCCGTGTCGTGGGCGATCCCCATATAGAGCGCCTCCGCGGCCGCACGGCTTATTTTCTCCTCATCGAGCAGTGTGAATACCAGCTCTGAAGAGGAACTTGCATCCGGCACGATGTAGTTGTGGTCAGCAAACGCTTCATTGCTGATATGATGGTCGATGCAGACCGTCTCTTTTGCCTGCTCAAACAATGGCTGTGAAAAGCCGAGACGCTCTTTGTCCCCGCAGTCAAGGCAGATAAAAAGATCGTAGACGTCATCTTCCCTGACTGTGGTCTTCACTTCTTCCGTCCCCTGAATGATCCGGTAGGCATCCGGCACGGATTCAAGGTAGACGTCTGTCTGTACGGACGGGAACTGCTCCTTCAGATACAGATACAGCCCCATGCATGAACCGACACAGTCGCCGTCCGGGCGGACATGGCCGCCCAGTGCTACGCTGCGCTTTCCTTTCATAACCTCATTTAAGACAATTTTATTCATTGATCCTCAGCTCCATTATATGAATCACGGTTTACTTCATCTATCTTCCTGCTGATATTTACGCCATATTCAATGGACTGGTCCGCAATAAACCGGATCTCCGGCGTATTGCGCATATTCACGGTCCGTGCAAGCTCACGGCGGATATACCCTTCTGCGCTCTGCAGACCTTTAAGTGTATCCTGCCGTGCCTTCTCATCCCCCAGAACACTGATGTATGCCTTGCACGTCTTCAGATCCGGAGCAACTTCCACCGCCACGACAGATGTCATCGGCGCGACTCTCGGATCTTTGATCCCGTTCTGAAGGATATTGCTCAGTTCTCTCTGCACTTCAGCATTGATCCGTGTGTTTTTGATACTGTTTTTTCTCATTGCCGCTCCTTTAATATTATCTGCATCAGGTCTATTTGCGCTCGATCTCAACCATCTTGTACGCTTCTACCTGATCGCCCTCTTTGATGTCATTATAGTTCTCAAATACAAATCCGCACTCATATCCGGATCTTACTTCCTTCACGTCATCCTTGAAACGCTTCAGGGATGCAAGCGGTCCGTCGAATACGACGATTCCGTCGCGGATCAGACGGCAGGAACAGTTCCGTTCGAAAATACCGTCCTGAACATAAGCGCCTGCGATGGTCCCGACGCCGGAAGCCTTGAATGTCTGACGGACTTCGGCGTGTCCGAGGATCTTCTCCTCGAATACCGGATCCAGCATGCCCTTCATGGCAGCTTCCACGTCTTCAATGGCATTGTAGATCACGCGGTAAAGCCGTACATCCACGCCCTCGCGCTCTGCGATGTCTTTTGCAGTCGCATCCGGACGCACGTTGAATCCGATGATGATCGCATTGGAGGCGGACGCAAGGATCACGTCAGACTCATTGATGGCGCCGACGCCGCCGTGGATCACCTTGATCACCACTTCATCATTGGAAAGCTTCAGGAGACTCTGCTTCAGCGCTTCCACAGATCCCTGTACATCGGCCTTCACAACGATATCCAGTTCTTTTAAGTTGCCTTCCTGGATCTGGCTGAACAGGTCGTCAAGGGACATCCTGGATTTCGTCTCATCAAGCAGCTTCACCTTGTTCTGTGCGATAAATGTCTCTGCAAAGCTTCTTGCCTCTTTCTCGTTCTCGCATCCTACGAACACTTCACCTGCGTTCGGCACCTCGTTGAGACCGAGGATCTCTACCGGCTGGGACGGTCCTGCCTCTTTGACGCGTCTTCCTTTGTCGTCCATCATCGCGCGGACACGTCCGTGCGCGCTTCCGGCCGCAATGGCGTCGCCCACATGGAGCGTACCTTTCTGTACAAGGACAGTCGCCACAGAACCTTTTCCTTTGTCAAGCTCCGCCTCGATCACAAGACCTCTTGCGGCACGGTCCGGGTTCGCTTTCAGTTCCATAACCTCAGCCGTGAGGAGGATCATCTCCAGCAGTTCCGGGATGCCTTCTTTGGTGTGTGCGGAAACCGGTACGAAGATCGTACTGCCGCCCCAGTCTTCAGGGATCAGCTCATACTCGGTCAGTTCCTGTTTCACGCGCTCGATATTTGCGCCCGGTTTATCGATCTTGTTGATCGCAACAATGATCTCAACGCCTGCCGCCTTGGCATGGTTGATGGCCTCCACGGTCTGGGGCATCACGCCGTCGTCGGCAGCGACCACGAGGATCGCGATATCCGTAGAGCTTGCGCCTCTCATACGCATGGCCGTGAACGCCTCATGTCCCGGTGTATCAAGGAACGTGATCTTCTCCCCGTTGACTTCTACCATATATGCGCCGATATGCTGGGTGATGCCTCCGGCCTCGCGGTCAGTGACATTTGTATGGCGGATCGCATCAAGAAGGGAGGTTTTACCGTGGTCTACATGACCCATTACACATACGACCGGCGGACGTTTCACCATCAGGCTTTCGTCCTCCTCGTCCTCTTTCAGCAGTTCTTCGATCACATCCACGACTTCCTCTTTCTCGCAGAGAACATCGAATTCCAGTGCGATCTCTTCCGCTGTCTCGTAATCCACTTCCTGGTTCACGGTATATACTTTGCCCTGAAGGAACAGTTTCTTAATGATCACGGACGGAACGACTTTCATCTTGTCCGCCAGTTCCTGGATCGTAAGAACCTCGGGGATCGTGATCTGTTTGATCTTCTCCTCCTTCTTCTCCTGCTTCGGCTGCGGTTTCTTCACCTCGGCAGTCTGCTTCTGTTTGCGGTTCTTCTTTCCTTTTCCTTCAAAGGCTTCATCTCTGTATTCTTTCTTCTTATTGTCGCGTTCTTTATCTTTTGCCTTGTTCCGCTGGTTCTTCTGCTGATCCATCATCGGAGCAGCCACCTCATCCCTGCGGGAATCTCTCCGGTCATTCCTTCCTCCCGGAGCGCCGGAACGCTGATCGCGGCCGCCTCTCTCCTGATGGCCGGAACGCTCTCCGCCAAACGGACGTCCGCCTCTTGCCGGTCTGTCTTCACCATCCCGGCGTGCCGGACGCTGATCCTGTCTGGGCTGTCTGGACTCTGCAGTCCGGTTCTCGCCGGACGGCCTGCCTTCTCCGGACGGACGTACCGGACGGTCCTCCACCGGACGGGCCGGGCGTTCTCCTGCCGGGCGGGCCGGACGCTCTCCTGCCGGGCGGGCCGGACGCTCTCCTGCCGGGCGCACCGGACGTTCTCCTGCCGGGCGTACCGGACGATCCCCTGCCGGACGTACCGGACGGTCCCCTGCCGGGCGTACCGGACGCTCTCCTGCCGGGCGCACCGGACGATCCCCTGCCGGACGGGCCGGGCGGGCCTGCCTCTGCTGCGGACGGGATCCCTGGATCCGGCTGCTGTTCTTTGAATTCTGGGGACGGATCACGAACGCCAGATTTTTCTTCTTCGGCGCGGCATTCTCCTTTGCCCCTTCCGCCTCAGCCGGCTTATCCGCCGCCCCGGCTTCTGATTTCTTCACCTCATGCTTCGAAGACATTTCACTGCGGATCTCATCGGCAACGCTGTCCTCCACCGCGCTCATGTGGTTCTTAACCTCCACATTTTTCTTCTGAAGCATTTCCACCAGTTCTTTATTCTCGATCCCCAGCTCTTTCGCCAGTTCATGTACCCTCATTTTCGTCATACAAACTACCTCCTTATGCAATCTGATTATTAAGCTCTTTCTGAATCCCGTCTGCAAATCCTTCGTCCAATATCGCCAGAGATGCACGGAATTCTTTTCCCATTGCATGCCCTAAGGTATCTTTATCTCCGTATATATAGATTGGAACTCTGTAAAATTTACACATATCCCGAAATTTCTTTTTCGTATTGTCTGATGCATCCGACGCCACGATCACCAGTCTGGCGCGGCCTGATTTAACCTCGCTCTCGGTCATCATCTCGCCGCTTGCGCACCGGCCGGCTTTCATGGCCAGACTGATCAGAGACAGCGCTTTATCACGTTTATTCAATCCCGTCCATCTCCTTTTCCAGTCTGTCGTACACCTCTTCCGGTATCTGCTGTTTAAATGAGCGCTCCAGCCCTTTGGACTTTACCGCTTTGCGGAAGCATTCCACCGAGCGGCAGATATAGGCGCCGCGCCCGTTCTTCTTCCCGTCTGCATCCACCAGGAACTCACCGGTCTCCGTCTTCAGTATACGCATCAGGTCTTTTTTCGGCTTCATTTCACCGCACCCTACGCATTTTCTCATTGGGATTTTCTTCTTTACTGCCAAATAATCCTCTCCTTCAGTCAGACATTGCTGTCCTCGTAGTTCTCCTCATAATCATCGTAGTATTCATCATCATACTCTTCATCATAATCCCCGGTATAACCCTCTTCACTCGTGATGCCGAGCTGCTCCATATAGTTCTCCGGGAGATCTCCTGCCTCGATGGCCTGCGTCTCACTCTTGATATCGATCTTGTAACCGGTAAGTTTTGCCGCAAGGCGGGCATTCTGTCCTTCCTTGCCGATGGCAAGAGACAGCTGGTAGTCCGGCACGATGACATTGGCGATCTTCTCTTCCGGATCCGCCATGACAGAGATCACTTTCGCCGGGCTCAGCGCATTTTCGATCAGCAGCGCCGGGTTTTCATCCCAGTTGATGATATCGATCTTCTCGCCGCGGAGTTCCTGAACGACTGCATTTACCCTTGCCCCGTTGAGTCCTACGCACGCGCCCACCGGATCCACGTTCGGATCATTGGACCAGACAGCCATCTTCGTACGGGAGCCGGCCTCGCGGGCGATGCTCTTGATCTCCACGGTTCCGTCCCGCACCTCGGCAACCTCCGCCTCAAAGAGACGCTTTACAAGTTCCGGATGGGTACGTGACACGAGGATCTTCGGTCCGCGGGGCGTGTTTTTCACTTCAACCACATACAGCTTGATGCGGTCGGTCGGTTTGAACGTCTCGCCTTTGACCTGCTCGTTTTCCGTCAGCATGGCGTCCGCTCTTCCGAGATTGATGCTGATATTCTTTCCTACATAACGCTGAACGATACCGGTCACGATATCTTTCTCTTTCTCAAAGTACTGGTCAAATACGACTTTGCGCTCCTCTTCGCGGATCTTCTGGAGGATCAGGTTTTTCGCATTCTGGGTCGCGATCCGTCCGAACTCTTTGGACTGGACCGGGATCTGCGCCACATCGCCGACCTGAAGGGCCGGATCGATCTTCTCCGCATCTTCCAGTGAGATCTCCAGCGCCGGATCCATCACTTCCTCCACCACGTTTTTCTCTGCATATACAGCATAGTCGCATGTATCGCGGTCCATGACAACTTTGATATTATCCGCTGTGCCGAAATGGTTCTTGCAGGCGCTCAGAAGCGAATTTTCAATCGCGTCCATCATAACGTCCCTGCTGATGTTTTTCTCCTTCTCGAGAATTGTCAATGCTTCCATTAACTCTGTGTTCATTCCTTGCTTCCTCCTGATATAATTTAAAAATCCAAAGCCAGACGGATCAGCGCGATTTCACTGCGCTCAAAAGTCTGTTCTGTATCATCTTCATATGCGATCGTAACGGTATTCTCATCATATGCCTTCAAAAGCCCGACAAATTCTTTCTGGTGG
Source organism: Candidatus Mediterraneibacter guildfordensis (assembly GCA_019112735.1). Classification (GTDB taxonomy): domain Bacteria; phylum Bacillota; class Clostridia; order Lachnospirales; family Lachnospiraceae; genus Mediterraneibacter; species Mediterraneibacter guildfordensis. The sequence goes on along the minus strand of DXIS01000008.1, from coordinate 29,668 downwards.
CTGATCGCACGGTACGTGCGTATCTCAACTTCCCTGCCGATGCTCCGGGCAAAATCCTTCTCCTTCTTCAGCGGCCGGCCAAGCCCCGGGGAGCTCACTTCAAATACGTAGGCATCCTCGATATAATCTTTCTCATCCAGGATATCCGAGAACCGCCTGCTGACCGCTTCGCAGTCATCCACGGTGATCCCGCCGGGCTTATCGATGTACGCCCTCAGATACCAGGTGCCGCCCTCTTTTACATACTCCACATCCACGAGCTCGAAGCCGAGTTCTGTGACGACCGGTTCGATAAGCCGTTCCGTCGTCTGTTCATATTCCTCTCTTCTGGACACTTTACAACTTCCTTTCCGCGGTATATTGCCGCACCAACAAAGAAGAGTGAACTTTCGTTCACTCTTCTGCCGGAATCTTTTATGTAACTGTGGTTAGTATAGCACCGGCTTTCGCCAAATGCAAGGGGTTATTTCAAAAAACTGCGGTTATCCGCGGTATTTTGTCCCCGCGCCGTCCCGCTTCGCCTGCTTGAGCCGGTTCAGCGTCACTTCTTTATCATTATAGCTGATCTTTGTCTCCGTTCCCTCTTCAAACAGATAAACATGTTCCAGCTCATCTTTTTTCTGGAGCCGGATTCCCCGCACGCCCAGGGCGCCTTTCTTTTTCACCGGGATCTCGGATGCCGGGAACCGGAGAAAATAGCCGTTCGCCGTCTGGAGCACTGCATTCTGATTGTCATTTACGACTTTCACCTCGATCAGGCGGTCCTCATCCTGCAGCTTCGTAGCTGCGATGGTCCGCTTCGTAACCTGGAATTCTGTGCCTTCGACCTTCTTGATCATGCCTTTTGCCGTGGCAAAAAGGAGCCATGAGAACCGCATCTGCTCCGCGTCGCACACCATGACGATCTGCTCGCTGGCCGTATCGTAGTTGCTGATATTGTCGATCGGCGTACCTTTATCCCGGAATTTTCCATAAGGTACATCCAGCACTTTCACCTGGTGCATCTTGCCGGTGTCCGTGAAGACGCAGAGCCTTCCGGTATTCATGCAGTGCACGATATACCGGTTCTCGCTGTCCGCCGCTTCTTTATTCCGCTCATAGACCGCCGTGTCAACCGTCCTTGCATACCCGAAGCGGTCCATCAGGAATACTACTTCCTGCTCCTCGATCTTATTTTCTTCAAAGACCGCCTCCTCGGCATTTTCGATCACCGTGCGGCGCTTCCGTCCGTATTCCTTCTTATAGGAATCCAGTTCATCCATGATCACGCCGGCCATGGAGTCATAATTATTCAGGATATCCTCATAGCGGGCGATGTTTTTCAGCGTCTGCTCATGCTCCGCGCGCAGGGCCTGGATCTCAAGCCCGATCAGGCGGTACAGGCGCATCTCCAGGATGGCCGTCGCCTGACGCTCTGTAAACCTCAGCAGGGAAGCCATCTTCTTCGAGATATTGGATTTGAATTTAATATTGTCGGTCACACCGTTCACGAGGCATGCCCGGGCGTCTTTGACTGATTTACTTCCCCGGAGGATCTCGATCACCAGATCGATCACATCGCAGGCCTTGATCAGACCTTCCTGGACCTCGCTCTTCTCCCGCTCTTTTGCAAGCAGGGTCTGGTATTTCCTCGTAGCCAGCTCGAACTGGAAATCCACATGGTACTCAATGATCTTCTTAAGCCCCAGCGTCTCCGGACGCCCGTCCGCCACGGCCAGTATATTGACGCCGAAGGTGTCTTCCAGACGGGTCTTTTTGTAGAGCATGTTCTTCAGGTTCTCCACATCCGCCCCGCGCTTCAGTTCCAGGACGATCCGGATCCCTTCTTTGGAAGACTGATTGGAAATATCCACAATGTCCGTGGTCTTCTTCGACTCGACCAGAGACGCCACATCATTGAGGAACTTGCTGATGCCGCTTCCGATCATCGTATAGGGGATCTCGCTGATCACCAGCTGTTTCTTCCCGCCTTTTAATTCTTCAACTTCCACTTTCCCCCGGATCTTGATCTTTCCCTGCCCGGTCTCATAGATATCGAGAAGGTCGTCTTTGTTGACCACGATGCCGCCGGTCGGGAAATCCGGTCCTTTGATATATTTCATCAGCTGCCTGGTGCTGATGGCGTCATTCTTCATATAGGCCTTGACCGCATCCACGACCTCTGCAAGATTGTGGGTCGGGATGCTGGTCGCCATGCCGACCGCGATGCCCTCGGCCCCGTTTACGAGCAGGTTCGGGATCCGCACCGGAAGTACCAGCGGCTCTTTTTCCGTCTCGTCAAAGTTGGGGCCGAAATCGATCACATTTTTATCCAGATCCGCAAGGCATACTTCCTGCGTAAACTTTGTCAGCCTGGCCTCCGTGTAACGCATGGCCGCGGCGCCGTCCCCCTCGATCGAACCGAAGTTTCCGTGGCCGTCCACCAGGATCTGCCCTTTCTTGAAATCCTGGGCCATAACGACCAGCGCTTCATAGATCGAACTGTCCCCGTGCGGATGGTATTTACCCATGGTGTCTCCCACGATACGGGCGCATTTCCGGTACGGCCTGTCATAGCGGATGCCCAGCTCGTACATATCGTAAAGGGTGCGCCGCTGTACCGGTTTGAGACCGTCGCGCACATCCGGGAGGGCACGGGATATGATCACGCTCATGGCGTAATCGATATATGATTTCTTCATAAGGTCGGAATATTCGGTCCTTATGATCTGTGTCTCGCTGTTCATTCTATCTCTCCTTCATCCTCTGAGTCATTCCCGCCAGAGTCCTTTGCTCAGACATCCAGTTCCGCCTCTGTCGCATTTTCATAGATAAACGCGCGCCGCGGCGGGACCTCTGTGCCCATGAGCATCTCTGTCACGCTGGAGGCCATCCTGGCATCCTCGATCTCAACCAGCTTCAGGAGCCGCCGCTTGGGGTCCAGCGTGGTCTCCCAGAGCTGTTCTGCATCCATCTCGCCCAGACCTTTGTACCGCTGAAGCGTGAACGGCCCGGTATGTTTCTTCCGGTAGCGTTCCAGCGCTTTATCGTCATAGAGGTACTCTTCCTCACCGTTCTTCGGCATCGCCTTATAGAGCGGCGGCATGGCGATATAGACATGCCCCTCATAGATCAGCTCCGGCATGAACCGGTAGAACAGGGTCAGGAGCAGCGTGGAAATGTGGGCGCCGTCCACATCCGCATCCGCCATGATGATGATCTTGTCGTAACGGAGCTTCGTGATGTCGAAATCATTGCCGTATCCTTCGGAAAATCCGCATCCGAATGCATTGATCATGGTCTTGATCTCTGCATTTGCAAGGATCTTGTCGATGCTCGCCTTCTCTACATTGAGGATCTTTCCGCGGATCGGAAGGATCGCCTGATAGTTCCGGTCCCGCGCCGTCTTGGCCGAACCGCCGGCGGAGTCACCCTCCACGATGAAGATCTCGCATTTCTTCGGATCACGGCTTTCACAGTTGGCCAGTTTACCGTTGCTGTCAAAGGAATATTTCTGCTTGGTCAGCAGATTGGTCTTCGCTTTCTCTTCGGTCTTCCGGATCTTCGCCGCCTTCTCCGCACTGGAGAGCACTGTCTTCAGCGTGTCCAGGTTCCGGTCGAAATACCGGACGATCTCATCGCCGGCCACTTTGCTCACCGCTTTTGAAGCGTCCGGGTTGTCCAGCTTGGTCTTCGTCTGACCCTCAAACCGGGGATCCGGATGTTTGATCGAGATGATCGCCGTCATTCCGTTCCGGATATCCGCGCCGGTGAAATTCGCATCCTTTTCCTTCAGGATGCCGAGCTCCCTGGCGTACTGGTTCATCACCGTCGTAAACGTGGTCTTGAATCCGGTCAGATGCGTCCCGCCCTCGGCGTTATAGATATTGTTGCAGAAGCCGAGGACATTCTCATGGAATTCATTGACATACTGGAACGCCGCTTCCACTTCGATCCCGTCTGCGGTCCCTTTAAAATAGACCGGATCGTGCAGCGTATCTTTCTTCTTATTTAAATCCTTGATAAATCCCAGGATCCCGTCCGGCTCATGGTACTCGATATGCTCCGGCTGTTCCAGGCGCTTATCGTCAAAAATGATCTTCAGCTCCGGATTCAGGTACGCCGTCTCGTGGAGCCGGCTCTTCACTTCCTCCGCGCGGAACTTCGTTTTCTCAAAGATCGTATCATCGGGGAGGAAGTTGATCGTCGTCCCGGTCTTTTTCGTTTTCCCGATCGTGGGCAGCAGGCCCTTCTCAAGTTCAACCACCGGGATCCCCCGCTCATACCGGTCATGATGGATGTATCCTTCCCGGCTGATCTGGACATCCATATAAGCGGACAGCGCATTCACCACCGAGGAGCCCACGCCGTGGAGTCCGCCACTTGTCTTATAGGCGGCATCATCGAACTTTCCGCCTGCATGGAGTGTGGTAAATACAAGTCTGGCAGCTGACACTCCTTTTTCATGCATGCCCACCGGCACCCCGCGCCCGTTATCAGAAACCGTTGCAGACCCGTCTTTCTCAAGCGTCACATGGATCTCTGTACAGTACCCGGCCAGATGCTCATCCACCGCATTATCCACGATCTCATAGATCAGATGGTTCAGTCCTTTTGTGGAAACACTTCCGATATACATTCCGGGACGTTTCCGGACAGCTTCCAGCCCTTCCAGCACCGTGATGCTTCCGGCATCATATGTATTCTTACCTGCCATTTACATTCTTCCTTTCGTCCTTCTACGTGTCCTGCCTGTAGAAATGCAGAACAATCCATCTGATACTATAACACAAGCAGTTGTGGTTTTCAACTTGAAATAAGTACATCATACAGCGCATCTGCAAGCGGTTCCATGGCATTCATCATCTCTTCCACCGTATTCGTCTGGGCGCCCGCCTCGATCAGAAGCGACTTCGGTTTCATGTGCAGACTGTACCGGTAGGCTTTCAGATATATGTGCCTGGTAAAACCCGGATTCTTTGTCTCCGCCGCCAGATGCATCTGAAATGAAAAAGCCAGGTTATCCTGGATATAAGGATTTTTCAGATAGCTGATCTCCCCGTTCGTCCGGGTCCTGCTCAGACCGTTGAAAAACATGATCCGCGCCGTCTGCTTGCCGTTTATCTCCGTAACAAGACGGGTATCTTCCGCGACGCCGTCCCGGTGCAGGTCGATAAGGACTTCGATCGACGGATTCTCCTCCAGGATCTTTCTCACGGCCGCTTCGGAATAATCATAGGCCATGCTCCGGTCCAGTTTCCCGTCAATAATGTCATATACGCCTGTATCATGGATCGTCTCGATCCCCTTTTCATTCAAAAGTTCCGTCAGGTACGCCCCTACGCCGACAATGCTCGTCGCCGGATCCCCCGGCGTGGAATCCACAAACTCCTCCTGAGAATGGGTATGAAAGACGAGGATCTTCGGACCGCCTGTCTCTGTGTCGATCTTCATATCCTGCTCCAGCATCTTCTCTGCATCGAGCTGGTCCGCCCCGATGACGGTAGAACTGTCCACTGTATAATAATTTGAAAGAAGGTATTCAAAATCCCGGAGCTTATCCATCGGGATGTCTGCTGCGGGGGCCGCATCCGATGCGCTGCTTCCGGTCTCCGTTTCTTCCCCGGCTTCCCGAGAGGCTTCCGTTCCGGCCTCTGCTTCGGACTGGGCCTCCAGGATCATGGCCACGGTATCTCCGTCTTCAATCGCTACCTCCTGATCGGGCTGATCCTCTGTATAGGATACAAGCGGGAACCAGGCAAGGGCCCTCTCCCGCACCCATTCTCCGAAGCCTGCATCCGCTCTGTCCGCTTCCCATGACAGGGCCGGCATATACATCCGCCGGGCAGATGCGCTGATCTGTTCCGGCAGACCGTAAAGCGCCCCCTCGCCCGCAGACCCCAGGCAGATGATCAGCGCCGCCAGAAGCGCCGCCGGAAAAGCTTTTTCCGCGTATCTGATGTTTGTCCCTGTTGTCCGTCCCGTACCCGTGGCGGCCCCTCCCTTTTTACGTTCTCCTGAAATGATATGCGGCAGAGGGACGGGTTATGCCTCTCCGGCGAAAACCATATTCAGCGCTTCGGCAAGGGTGTGGCTGATCTGATGGATCATCTCATCCACATCTTTCGGCGTAACATACATGCCGTTAAGGTGGGGCGCGATCAGTTCCTTCACAAACTCATACTTCTCCCCGGCGCTGTAGGAACGGAGCACATTGCCCACGCCTTTCAGCGAATCCGAAGATTCCAGCGCCGCGATAAAATTTTCCATCGTATCATTGACGATCGTCGCCGCATCGACCACAGTCGGCACGCCGATCCCGATGACCGGCACGCCCAGCGTTTTCTCCGTGAGCCCGCTCCGGTGATTGCCCACGCCGGAGCCGGGATGGATCCCGGTATCCGCGATCTGCACCGTGCGGTTCAGCCGCCGGCTGCTGCGGGCCGCCAGCGCATCAACGGCGATCACAAGATCCGGGTGGGTCTCGCTCACAATGCCTCGCACGATCTCCGTGCTTTCCATGCCGGTCTGCCCCATGACGCCGGGCACGACCGCGCTCACCATATTGACATGGTCCCTGCCCATTGCATATTTCCCGTATTCTTTGATGACATGCCTCGTCACGTTCAGATGGTCCGCCACATAAGGCCCCAGCGCATCCGGCGTCACGGAACGGTTCCCGAGCCCCACCACAAGGACAGACAGGTCCTTCTCGCTCCGTCCGGTATTCCTTCGGATCAGTTCCCGGACATAACCGCCCAGCCTTTTAGAAATGTCCTGATGTATATCTTCATCCGGAAGCGCCAGATCCGGCGTCTCAAATGTCAGATACGTACCCACCGGCTTCCCCATGGCTTTCGCGCCGTTCTCCGTCCGGATCTCCACCCGCGTCACCCGGATCTGACGTTCCTCGTCATACTCTTCTTCCAGCACCACCCCCTGGACTTCCACATTGTCCGCTTCAAAGCGCTCCCGCTCCTCCAGCGCCAGATCGGTCCGCACACTGTAATTTCTCACCATCGTCAATCCTCCAGCTCAACGTTTCATATAGTGATATTTTTTGTAAGATTTCGCAAATTATGTATTGACATCACCAGATCGTTGGCATAAAATGAATGAGTATGTTCCAGCGGAGCGTCCGTGTCCGAATCTGCCGGAACACATGAACACAATTTGAAAATTCATGTCATATTTGGAGGTGTACAGATTGGCTAACATTAAGTCTGCTAAGAAAAGAATTTTAGTAAACGAGACAAAGGCTGCAAGAAATAAAGCAATCAAGTCTAAAGTGAAAACTGCTGTAAAGAAAGTTGACGCAGCAATCGCGGCAAAAGACGCTGAGGCAGCTAAGACTGCTCTTCATGCAGCGATCGTGGAGATTTCCAAAGCCGGAACAAAAGGTGTTTACCACAAGAGAACGGTTTCAAGAAAGATCTCCCGTCTGTCCAAAGCTGTTAACAGCATTGCTTAATCATAGAAGATCATATTTTTTAAAATGCAGAGGCATCCGCACCGTCAGGCGGATGCCTCTTTTAATGTCGGCCACACGGTGAGCATCATGGTCACGAAGCAGGCCGTTCCTCCGATCACATTTGACACCGGCTCCGCCCAGAACACACCGTCCGTTCCAAGCCCTCCGACCAGCGGCAGCAGGATCGTAAGCGGCACCACGATGATCACCTTGCGGAACAGGGAGAAAAACACTGCCTGTTTCGGCCGGTTCAATGCCACATAGGTGGACTGGCCCACAAACTGCAGAGCCATCATAAAGAACCCGCAGAAATAGATCTGCATGGCAGGGATCCCCTCTGTGATCAGCTCCTGTTCCTGCGTAAACAAATGCAGGAAAAACCGGGGTTCCACAAATACGACCGCCCACACGACCAGGGAGAAGCCGATCCCGGCCGCCGTGATGAAGCGGATCGCAGTCCGCACTCTTCTGTAACACCCGGCGCCGTAATTATATCCCATGACCGGCTGCGCCCCGGAAGTCAGTCCGTTCAGCGGAAGGCTGGCGATCTCTCGCACCGAATTGATCACGGTCATGATCCCCACGTAGATGTCCCCGCCGAATCTGGCAAGCACCGCATTGCAGACGATCTGGACCGTCCCGTTGGTCACCGACATTACGAATCCGGAAGTCCCCAGGAATGTGATCTCTTTCACCAGGGAGAGCCTGATCTTCATGGATTCCCGGGTCAGTTTAAACAGCGCCTTCTTCCCGGTAAGAAAGAAGAACACCCACGCCGCGGACGCCCCCTGGGAGATCACCGTGGCGATGGCCGCGCCCCGCACGCCCATATCGAATCCGAAGATCAAGACCGGATCAAGGATGATATTCATGACAGCGCCGAGAAGGACCGTCATCATCCCCATTTTCCCGAATCCCTGGGCATTGATAAAGTTGTTCATCCCAAGGCTCGTCATAACAAAGACCGTTCCCAGAAGATAGATCGTCAGATACGCATCCGCATAGCCGAATGTCTCCTCGCTCGCCCCGAACAGATACAGGACCGGCTCTTTGAAGATCAGACAGAGGATCATCAGCACCGTGCCGCTCAGCAGGAGCATGGAAAATGAATTGCCCATCACTTTCTGCGCCCGGTCCTCCTGGTGGCCGCCCCGGGCGATGGAGCAAAGGGGCGCTCCGCCCATCCCGAACAGATTGGCAAAAGCGGAAATGATCGTGATGACGGGCAGGCACAGTCCGATCCCTGTAAGGGCCTGGGCTGATGCATGGGGCAGATGCCCGATATAGATCCGGTCAACCACGCTGTAGAGCACATTGATAAGCTGTGCCAGCGTCATGGGCGCGGCAAGGCTCAATATATGCCGCACCACGCTTCCCCTGCTGAAATCATTTCTTTCTTCTGTCACTGCACTCATTTCAGGATCCCCTTCCCCGCTTTGCCGGACGCCAAAGGTCCGGACGGATGACGAAACGCCCGGCAGAAATCTGCCGGGCGTCCCGCCGCTTACCTATTGTATGACAAATATTAGTTATTGATCAGTTTATCTTCATCGCTCCAGCTGTAGAGTTTCCGGATCTCTTCACCGATCTTCTCAGCCGGATGCTCGGAAGCAAGCTTTCTCATCGCACGGAAGTGCGCCTGGCCGCCTGCCTCTGACATGTCGAGCAGGAAGTCTTTTGCAAATGTACCATCCTGGATATCGGAAAGGATCTTCTTCATCGCTTTCTTCGTATCCTCTGTGATGATCTTCGGGCCTGTGATGTAGTCGCCGTACTCCGCTGTATTGGAGATGGAATATCTCATTCCTGCGAATCCTGACTGGTAGATCAGGTCAACGATCAGCTTCATCTCATGGATGCACTCGAAGTATGCATTTCTCGGATCATATCCCGCCTCAACCAGCGTCTCGAATCCTGCCTGCATCAGCGCACATACACCGCCGCAGAGAACAGCCTGCTCACCAAAGAGGTCTGTCTCGGTCTCTGTACGGAATGTAGTCTCCAGGATACCTGCTCTCGCTCCGCCGATGGCAAGTCCGTATGCCAGCGCCTTGTCAAGCGCTTTGCCTGTGTAGTCCTGATGTACAGCCACCAGACACGGCGTTCCTTTGCCTGCCTGATACTCGCTTCTTACAGTATGGCCCGGAGCCTTCGGAGCGATCATCGTAACGTCTACATTCTTCGGCGGTACGATCTGTCCGAAATGGATATTGAATCCGTGAGCGAACATCAGCATGTTGCCCTCTTCCAGGTTCGGCTCGATGTCATTCTTATATAATGCAGCCTGTTTCTCATCGTTGATCAGGATCATGATGATATCGGCTTTCTTCGCCGCCTCAGCGGATGTGTACACCTCAAATCCCTGAGCTTCAGCCTTTGCCCATGAGCGGCTTCCCTCGTACAGACCAATTATAACATTACATCCGGATTCTTTCAAGTTCAAAGCGTGCGCATGTCCCTGGCTTCCGTAACCGATGATCGCGATCGTCTTTCCTTCCAGAAGTGAAAGGTTACAATCTTCCTGATAATAAATTTTTGCTGCCATTTTGCATTCCTCCTAAAAATTTAAAAATATGCTACATCCTTGCTTCCTCTGGAAAGACCTGTGATGCCGGTCCTTGCCAGCTCCAGTATCTCATATCCTTTCAGAAGATTCAGGAATGCTTCAAGTTTGCTCTGTGTACCGGTAAGCTCAACGATCAGGGAATCCTCCTCCACGTCAACGATCTTCGCACGGAACACATCCGCAACAGAGATGATCTCGCCTCTCTGGGATGCGTCTGCGCGGAGCTTGACCATGATCAGCTCGCGGCATACAGATTCTTCGTCCTTAAGCACTTTGATCGCCACCACGTCCTCCAGCTTGCGGACCTGCTTCTCGATCTGCGAGAGGATCAGCTCGTCTCCGGAAGAGACAACGGTGATACGGGTGAATCTCGGGTCTGCCGTCATACCTGCCGTGATACTGTCAATGCTGTATCCCCGGCGGCTGAACAGTCCCGCGATCCGGCTCAGGACTCCGGGATTATTGTCTACAAGTAAGGAAAACACCTGTTTTCTCATTCTATATTACTCCTTCCCGTCCTTAAAAACAGATTGCACTCTGTTTTCTCTTTAATATATTAACAACAGAGGTCTTCTTTGTCAAGACTTTAATTCGTAAAAGAATCACGATCGCGGGGCTTATTGCCCCGCGATTTTTTCTGCCAGATCATTCAGATATACCCAGCGTTCTGTCTTCTCATCAAGAAGAGTCTGGGTCTCCTCCTGCTCCGCCATTAATTCTCTTAGTTTTACTGAATTCGTTGCGTTCGCTTCGATCTGCCGCTCTATGAATTCGAGTTTTTGTTCCAGTGCGGCGATATCATCATCGATCGTTTCATACTCCCGTTGTTCTTTATAAGTAAATTTCAGTTTTCGGGATGGCTGCTTCCATGTTTTTAAACTATCGGAAGATGTATCCGTTTCCTGCACTGTCTTTTCAGTCTTCGGCAACTCCCGCGCCTGTATGCCGTCCGCACTGCCCTGTCCGCCACGCTCTTCTTTTGCACGCAGGTAATCCGTATATCCTCCCTCATACTGACTCACATGCCCGTTTCCGTCCAGTTCCAGGATCCGGTCCGCCACATTATCCAGAAAATACCGGTCATGGGAAACGGTGATCACGATCCCGTTAAAGGAATTCAGATAATCCTCCAGGATCGTGAGCGTGGGAATGTCCAGGTTGTTGCCCGCCTCATCGAACAGAAGGACATTGGCATTCTCCGCCAGCACGCCCAGCAGATACAGCCTGCGCTTCTCTCCTCCTGAAAGTTTGCCGATGGGCGCATACTGCATATCCGGCGTGAAAAGGAACCGCTCCAGAAGGGCGGACGCGCTGATCTTCCCGTCCGTTGTCGTAATGTACTCTGCGATATCCTTCACATAATCGATCACCCGCTGGCTGTCATCCATATGCTGTTCTTCCTGGGCAAAATAACCGATCTTAATGGTCTCTCCGATCTCCACATGGCCGGCATCCGGCTCCACCAGACCGGCGATGATCTTCAGAAGCGTGGATTTCCCGCATCCGTTCGGTCCGATGATCCCAAGGCGCTGGTTCTTCAGAACGATATAACTGTAGTCTTCCAGGATCTTTTTCTCCCCGTAGCTTTTGCTGATGTGATGGAGTTCAATGGTCTTCTTCCCCATCCGGGTCTCCACAGATCCCAGTTCCACGGTCTGGTCCTGCACCGGAGCTTTGCCGTTCTTCAATGCTTCCAGACGTTCCAGCCTTGCCCGCTGCTTCGTCGTCCTTGCCCGGCATCCCCGTTTCGCCCACTCCAGTTCCATCCTGAGCACGCTCTGTCTCTTGCGCTCGGTAGCAAGCTCCATCTCCTCCCGGGCCGCTTTCAGCTCCAGGAATCCGGAATAATCCGCGTCATATCCGTACATTTTCCCGTGGCTGATCTCCAGGATCCGGTTCGTCACCCGGTCCAGGAAATAACGGTCGTGGGTCACCATAATAAGCGTCCCCCTGTAGGCGCGCAGATACTCTTCCAGCCAGGTGATCATCTCCCCGTCCAGATGGTTCGTCGGCTCATCGAGAAGAAGCACATCAAAATCTTCCGCCAACGTCTTCGCCAGCACCACCCGGCGCTTCTGGCCGCCGGAGAGATGACTGATCTTCTCATCGAACCGGGTGATCCCCAGCTCCCTTAAGTTGGACTCTGCCTGCCAGTCCTCTCCCGCCCCTCTGGTAAATGCATAAGAACGGATATCCGCATCAGCCGGGAATACCGGATTCTGCGCCACATACGCGATCTTCAGGCCGTTCTGCCGGATGATCTGCCCCGCATCCGGCGTCTCCTCCCCGGCGATCATCCTGAGCAGAGTTGATTTTCCGGTTCCGTTGATCCCTACGATCCCAATCTTGTCCCCCTGCTGGATGCCGAAGGACGCGTCTTCATAGATCACTTTTTCTCCGTAAATCTTGCTGATATGTTCGATATTAATAATGTTCATATAAGAAGCTCCTGCATAAAAATCTTTCATTCACAGCTAATATCGTAACATCTTTCAGATCTGCGGTCAAATATGAACCGGTTCACCAGTACCACACCAAGGCTTACGACCAGCAGAAAATAGAAATTGATCCCCCGGCTCACCATCATGGAAGGGATCAGGTACGCCCCCGTAAATACATGGATAAACACCGCCTGGTACATCAGCTCTGTAATGCCCTGGGCGCCCGGCAGCGGAAGCATATCCACCGCGATATACACGGCCGCCTGCAGGAGGATCACCCGCATGGCGCCCGCGCCCTGCAGCCCGAATCCAAGATAGACCATATACGTAAGGACAAAGACGCTGCACCGCTGAAGGAATGTTACGAGAAGGACAATGACCAGACTCCTGCGGTGTCCCCGAAGCCAGGTCACCGCCTGCTGATAACTGTCGATGAATGCGTTGATTTTCTCTTCCCGTTTATCCGACGGCTTCCAGATCCGCATCCGGATAAAAAGTCCTTCGAACAGGAGGGCCAGATGCAGGATCACCTTCGGGAAAAGCATCACGCCCAGGATCAGCACGACGAGGACCACGTTGAGCAGAAGCCCCAGAAGATACAGCGGGAAATACCGCCCCAGTTCCGTGTGGAGCGGCGCATACCAGAACAAAAGAATGCCGACGCCTATAAGGACCAGAATGAATTTATACGCCACGGCCACAGTCATCAGGACAACCGTGCTGTCCGAGCCCCGGTTGCCGTCCTTATTCATATAGTAAAGCTGGACCGGCTGTCCGCCGGTGGCGGAAGGGGTAATGCCGGAATAGAAGAACCCGATGAACGAATACTGGATGCAGCGGATCAGGGAACTTGCCCTGCGGCCTTCCTTCTGTGACTTCATGGAACGGAGCAGATACCAGATCATAAAGCCTTCCGCACAGACAAAGAAGACGGCCAGTCCGACGGACGGGATCAGATACCAGGGCGACATGCGCTGAAGCGCCCGGCCGATCTCCGACAGGTCCCGGCCGCTGAAAAGGGCGTAGAAAGTCAGGAACATGATCACCAGAAATACAGCGATCTGAAGCACACGCTTTTTAACGCTCATGGCTCACACCCCTCCTCAGAAAATGTTTAAGATACGCAGCGCCCGCATATGCCGGCCGCAGGAATATGTTTCCCGTCCGGCGGTGTACTGTCCGGCGGCCGCCGACCATTGCCGTCAGTTCATAGAGACTGCCCTCGAAGATCTTCTCTTTCTTTTCATATTCCAGGAAATCCCGGGGCGTCACCAGTGAAAAATGCCTGTCCCATGTGCAGACGCCTGCCTCTTCCAGCAGACGGGCGATATAGGATGAACATGTATAATGGTTCTTCTGATAAAACGGAACATTCATCAGGATAAACGGAAGTCCCAGGACTGCATAATGATACCGGAAACGGTTATCCATCGCTTCATTCAGTTCCCGCTCAATGTACGCCTTCTGATCCGCGCTGCACTCGATGCTGCAGACCAGATAGTCCGCATCCGGGAATGCCCGGAGGATCTTATATTTATCTTCCTTCTCAAAACCGGCGATCAGCGGAACGGACGGATGCCGCCGCCCGATGCTGTACGTTTCCTCCAGAAACGGATCCAGCGACAGCGCCACGTGAATGTATTTCTGCCGGATCACCCGCCGGATGATCCCGGCGAACAGCCCCGGTGTATCTACGAATGCAATGTATATCTTTGCCATGATGCTCTTCCCCTCTTATGTATTTTCCCCTACTGGAACTGATAGATCTTTCTTGCAAAACGGTAGCCGCCCACCGTCAGCTTCCCGCCGATCCGCCCCGGCAGATATGTAAGTCCGCTTAAAGTCGAATACCGGAGCCGGCAGTAAAGTCCCGGATCGTAATCCCGGATCCGCTCCCACATCTCCCTCCGTTTGCGCTCCGCCTCAGAAGTGGCGATCAAAAGCAGATGGATCGAAGAGATGGACAGCATGATCGAAATATTCCGGGTCATATAGGCCGCAAGCTTCGGGTATGTCTTCTTCACTTCTTTAAGGTCCACGCTTTTCGCAACCAGCTCCGTCACCCGGATCTGCTGGTCGATCCGCTTCATCAGCACCTTTTCATTGACCGACTGGTCATCCCTGCCCAGATAATAGTGATAAAGGTCAATGTCCATATAGTAGATGCGCTCTGCAAAAGGAAGGGGCTGATAGGAAAACAGATTGTCCACATAAAACGTATGCTCCGGAAGCTTCACACCCGACGCCCGCAGGACATCCGTGCGGAACATGAGCGCATGCATGATCAGATACTGGGACGGCCGGAACCGCCCGATGTCATTCCATCCGCACATTTCGTCCGCCGGGAATATATTACGGTAATCCATGCTCCGCTTCCGCCCCTCATCCAGATGGTCGTACACATAGTTGCACACGAAAAGATCCGGAATGCCTTCCCCGAATTCCGCGCGTCCTCCGCCGCACAGTTCCCGGATGCGCCCGAGCAGCATCCGGTATGCACCGGCGTCCAGCCAGTCGTCAGAATCCACCACTTTGTAATAGAGCCCGCGGGCCAGCTCCAGCCCTTTATTCACCCCGGATCCGTGACCGCCATTCGGCTTGTGCACCGCGCGTACAATGTCCGGGTATCTCAGCTGGTATTCATCTGCGATCTTGCCGGTGTCGTCGGACGAACCGTCGTTGATCAGGATGATCTCCACATCACGCCCGCCGGCAAGCAGCGAATCCACACATCTTCTCATGTAATCCTGTGAGTTATAACAGGGAACGGCAAATGTAATATATTTCATCTCAATCCCTCCAAATCCAATATGCTCAATATCTTTCATACAGATATCGTACAAAAGTGTTCTTAAGATAACCGGAAGGTAAATCTTAAGATTTAGAAAAGATTTTCACAAAAATGTTAAAAATGTTATCTCTCAAATTTTAGGAGAAACCGGTCAAGCGCCGACCAGAGTCCCGAGATCACGAACATGACCGTCCCGGCCGGAATAATGATCAGTATAAGGAACAACATCACCGCGATGCCTGCCAGCCTGCCTGCAAACTTCTGATTTCCATTCTGAGTCTTCATTCCTTCACCTTCCCTGATTTTTTACTACTACTGTTCAGTGCATATTTATCGTATAACTCATAGAAGTATTCTTCCATTTCAATGACTTACATTTTCCCCGGCATGTCTTACACTTTCGTAAGCTGTCCGGATAATGAGGGTGCAAATCTGAAATTTTCTTTAAATCTGCCACATGAGGCTTGTAGTATTGACAGAATCGAGCTAACATAGAATGGATTTTCAATATGGGGATTTGAATGAAAGGGGTATTCCATGAAAAAGGAATCAGAATTTTCACAGTATTTTGATGATGATTTTGAAGTAACATATGATGAATACATGACGGATACGGATATCGCGCCCCGCAGCCGGCGCACTTCCGGTTACAACCAGCCGGATCCGGATACAGAATCCTGGGATATGCCGGATGACACAGATGATATAGAAGATTACGATACAGATTATGACGATGAAGACACGCTTCCCGGATCTGTAAAACAAAAAAAGTTATCAAAAAAACGCCGCAGCCGCGGCGTCCCTCTTGCAGCGCCGATCCGGAAAGGCGGGCGGACGCTCTCGCGCCTTGCTTCTGCACTGGTACGGAGCCTGACCGCCGTCCTGATCCTGGCTGTTACGGTTTATGTCATGTGGACGTTCTGGCGGGCCAGCACGCCCTACGGCGATATCCTGGAAGCGCTGGAGACAATGAGACCGTCCCTTACCCTCCTCGTCTACATGTGCGCAGCGCTCCTCTTCCTGCTCTTTGAGCTGATCTCGCTTCTCTGGTCCATGACACGGACGCGGGTGCGGGACGGGCTTGATACATGGAAGGAAGATACCGGGCGGGGACTCTTCTCCTTCATCCTGGTATTCGCCCTCTCCTATCTGGCTTTTCTGTTCAGCCCGTTCCTTCCGGACGCGCCGGAAGCGGTCTATGGACTGAAAGGCGCCCTTGACGTCTACGGCTCCATGCACAACGTCCTCTTCGGGCTATGTGCGGCCGGCGTTATTTCCTGCATTGTCCGGAAATATTTCGGATAAGTCATTTTTAAATCAGGGCTCTTCAATGCGGATCTTCACCAGATCCGCTGCTTTTTTCCGCAGATTGCCCCGGTATGACGCGCCGCGGTATCTGCGGATCTGCTGTACGGTCCGGCCCATCTGCTCTGCCGTCTGTGCATCATCCGCGCCGTAGGCAAAGAGATTGAAGGCGCAGCTGTTGCGCACATCTTGGGCGCTGTAATTGCGGATCCCGGCAGCCGAACAGTATTTTTTCATCATCCGGCTGACATACATTGTATTCAGCGGACGGCCGCTGCGGTTATAAAAAAGCGTCCCGTGGACATCCCGGCAGGCCATATATTTCTTCAGGATCTTCCATGCATCCTCCGGAATGTAGCAGGGATCCTGTCTTGACTTCAGCATTGCCAGCGCGCCCCGCTCATACCCGGCAAAATCATCCTCGCTTTCCAATTCAATGATCTCCGTCGACGTAAGTCCTGCCCGGTACATAAGCGTCAGGATCGTGTATGCCATAAGGTCATCCGATGCAGCGCTCAGAAGGGCGTCCATGTCCTCCACCGGGACAGAACCGGCCCGGACGGTTTCTTTCTTCATGTTCTTCAGATACGGATAGAAATGGTCAAACTCACTTCCCGGCATATAATCGCCCTGCTCCATCAGAAATGACGCAAAAGAATGAAGCTCCCGGAACTTCTTCGTCCGCGTGATCGGACTGATGCGCCCGTTCCTCATCCGGTCTGTGATCCGGTCATAATACTTTTTCACATCTGCGCGTGTCGTCTCCGCAAACGGCTTCCCCGTCATCCGGCAGAACTCCATGATATCGGACCAGTAAGACGCTTCGGTCGTCGGGCTTTTAAAACGGTTCCGGAACAGATCCCACACTTTCAGATCGACATATTGCTGTTCAGACTCCCGGCTCAACAGATGCCCCTCCCTTCCCTGTACGCAAAAAGTCTTTATAAATGTTATATGTATTATTCATACTATAACATTTAGTAAATATAAAAACAAGAGCCGCATCCGGAAAATTTTTCATCATTTTTTTGCCGATGCAGCTCTTTATTTCCTGCCTTATTCGTCGAATTCAAGGACGGCGATATGGAACTGGGGCGTCTCCTTCAGTTCCTTCACCACGCCGCGCCTGGTCTTCAGTCGCTCCGCCTGTTTGAAATTCGCACTCATCCCGAGCGCATGCTCGATCATGTAATAATACGATGTGGGAAGCACACCCTCAGACACATTTACTTCCATGCCCGGCTTCAGCGCCTCGGTGTCCTCGATCGTAAATTCCATTGTCCTCATGTACCGCTCTCCTCTTCTAGTCCATGATGATGAGCGCCATGAACACCAGGTCCTCATTGCCGGAATTGGTCAGTCCGTGGCCGTGGCCGTCCGGCGTGAATGTCACATCGCCGGCTTTTACCGGACGGATCCGCCCGTCATCGTCATAATTTCCCTGCCCGGAAAGGATATAATAAGTCTCGCTCTCTCCGTGGTGCTCGTGATAACCGAGGGAGCATCCCGGTTCCAGCGTCACTTCCGCATACATCCGGCAGTTTCCGTGCATCTCCTTATCTCCAAGAATGTGCTTGATGATTACATGGCCTTTCCCGCCGGCCATATTTTCTACGCGTTGAATGTTCATAATCCAGTTCCTTTCTTACATTGCAAGTTTTTCGTCGAAATCCGCCATCGCCTCTGATATTTTGATCTGCTGCGGACAGACAGCCTCGCAGCTCCTGCAGCCGATGCATGCCCCCGGCTTCTTGTCATCCGGGTAGGAAGAAAGGGCCATCGGCGCGATAAATCCGCCCTCTGTGAAGCAGTGCTCATTGTACAGGTTCAGAAGCGTCGGGATATCCAGCTCCTGCGGGCAGTGGCTCACACAGTAGTGGCATGCCGTACAGGGAAGCGTCTTCCTGCCCAGCATCTGGTCCGCAATGCCCAGCAGCGTCTTCATTTCTTCGTCGTTGAGCGGCTTGTCTTCCTTATAGGTCTCAATATTGGCTTTCAGCTGTTCCATATTGGACATGCCGGAGAGCACCATCGTGGCTTCCGGAATGGTCTGCAGGAAGCGGAACGCCCATGCCGGGATCGTCTCATCCGGACGGAGCGCCTTTAATTTCTGCTCATTTTCCTCAGAAAGCAAGGCCAGCTTCCCGCCCCGCACCGGCTCCATCACCCATACCGGGATATTGTACTCTTTAAGGAGCTCGACCTTATCCTTTGCCCTCTGGAACGTCCAGTCCAGATAATTGATCTGGAGCTGGCAGAATTCCATATCCTTCCCGTATGCCTCCAGGAAACGTCTGATCACATCATATTCCCCGTGAGCCGAGAAGCCCAGGTGACGGATCCGGCCGTTTCTCTTCTGCTCGATCAGGTATCTGTATGTACCATAAGTGTCATCATCCAGATAATGGTCGATATTCATCTCGCACACATTGTGGAACAGGTAGAAATCAAAATACTCTACCTGACATTTCTCCAGCTGTTTCTCAAAAATCTCTTCCACCCTGCCAAAGTTGGCGAGGTCATATCCCGGGAACTTCGTCGCCAGATAAAAATCCTCCCTCGGATATTTCTTCAGCGCCTCGCCCACGACCGTCTCGGAATGTCCGTCGTGATATCCCCATGCAGTGTCATAGTAATTGATCCCATGCTCCATCGCATAGCCGATCAGTTCGTCCGCAGCTGCGGTATCGATCTTTGAATCATCTCCATCCATAACCGGGAGACGCATGGTCCCCAGTCCAAGTGCGGAAAGCTTTAAATCCTGAAAATCTCTGTAAATCATCGTATCAGTCCCTCTTTTCTGTAAAAACATGCTCTCTGATTAACAATATAATTCCTGCATAACTCCATGTCTAATGCCTGAAGGTCATACAGAGATATGCATTTCAGCTATAGTTCAATAACAAACTGGTCCTTCTCAGGATAATCTACAACCGTACAGTCGTTGGCATAGGTGCACTCCGGCAGGATGATCATCGCCTGCAGCTCGTCTGCATGGACCGGAAGCGGCGCCAGATGCCAGATCGCGGAATTAATCTTCACCAGCGTGCCCTTCGGCACGATAAACGCCTTCGTCAGTTCCGGCACCGGCGTGCCTGCGGATGCCGGCGCCACATGGATGATCATGTCGTCATTGAGCGGAAGGATCATCTCCGGCGTGGTCGTGTGATACTCCGCCTGGGTGATCTTCATCACATCCGGCTTCTTCACCAGAATTGGGGAAAATGCCGCTCTGGACACATAAGACTCGGTCATCCGGTCCGGGAAAAAGCGGTGGATCTCACCGTTTAATGAATAGCCGGAAGGCTCCGTCATGCTGTAAAATGTACCGTAAGGCGCGTAAGCCTCACAGGTGATCGGTTCTGCTTTGATCGTTCTCATTGTCATCTCTCCTTTGATTTAAAAATTATCAGACATCCGGGATCTCGATGCTCAGGTCATCATCATAAGCTGTGATCTCAATCAATTCCTGAAGCTGATCTCCGCTCGTCTTTTCAAGCGCTTCCTCTGCTGAAAGTCCCTGGGACATCATAAACACGGACGCTTCCGTCTTAGCCGTCTGATCGGTCAGATCCGTCACAACCCGGATCAGCTCATCCTTCCCGGGATCCACGTAATACTTCTGGGTGACAACCGCCGTCAAAGGTTCGCTGATCACCTCTTCGCCCGCATCCTCATTCATCTCTTCCGCCAGATCCACCGTATATTCCGTCTCATAGACATCGCATTCCACATCGCCCAGCTGCTCTTTCCCCGGTTCCGTAAATTCCAGTTCTTCTCCATACCCATACGGATATCCACGCTTCGTCTGCTGGGTCACATATCCGTCCTCCGTATTGAGAATTGCCTCAATCTCATCCCCGTCGCCGTGAAAATACGCTTCCGACCAGACAGAGTCTCCCGGTTCAACCACTTTTACATATTCGGTATATGGAGATGAGATCCTTTTTCCCGACATAACAGTGACAGCAGTTCCTGTTTCCGGATCGATCGTGCTGTTCAGATACTCATAACTGCCATTATAAAATTTGTCCAGCCAGGCCGGGAGCTCAGCCTGAACATCCGCCCCTTCCGACGGATCATCCGGAGAATTGGTTTCCGGAGCCTGACTTCCACAGGCGGTCAGAAAAAGGGCAAGGCCTGCAAGGATCATTGACATGGATCTTTTACTCATAATCTACACCTCCTCATAAACTGAACACTGCCATCTTCTTCATAAAGTATACCATACTGCATCCGCCGTGGCATTATTTTTTTATCTCAGCTTATTTTCAAACAGCGGAAAGCCGGCAGACTATCCAGCCGCCGGCATCCGTATATCTCAGAAGTACATTTTCACTTTTATTTTACCTGTGTGAGCACGCCCGCATCCATCTCGCAGATGGTATCGCACAGATACTCGATCTCCATCATGTTGTGCGCCGCGATCAGGATCGTCCGCCCTCTGCCGCGCAGTTCCTCCAGCAGATCGCACACATCCTGTGCGCCCCGCTTGTCCAGTCCGTTGAAAGGCTCATCCAGCACCAGCAGCCCTGGGTCTTCCATGATCGCCTGGGCGATCCCCAGCCGCTCCCGCATCCCGAGGGAATACTGCCCCACCTTCTTCTTTGAGAACGGATCCAGACCCACCCGGGCCATGCTCTCCCGGATCTGCTCATCGGTCACCCGGTTCCGGATCGCCGCCAGCCGCTTCAGATTGGCAAATCCGCTGACATGGGGCAGGAATCCCGGGCTTTCGATGATCATGCCCACAGACTGTGGAAAATCCCCGTCCTTTCCGATCCGGCGGCCCTGCACGATGACCGCCCCGGAATCCGGCCGGAGAAACCCGCAGATGCACTTGAACATGACCGTCTTGCCCGAGCCGTTGAACCCCATGATCCCGTGGATCTTACCCTGCTCAAAGGAATGCGTGATCCCTTTGAGCACCCGTTCTTTCCGGAAGGATTTCGTCACATTGCTGAGTTTCACTTCACTCTTCATCCTTCTCACTCCTCCACCTGGATAAATGTAAAATTATAGTTCCGCATCCGGACGCCCGACAGGATCAGAAGCCCTGCCGTCAGCATCAGAAAGATCATGACGCTGACGCTGATCTCAGGCAGGTAGTCATATCCGAAATCATGCATCGGAAATGTGGCGTGCCGAAGCGGTGACAGCCACCCGCACAGCACGTTTGCCCGGTAGACCAGCGCAGCCGGGATATCGAAGATCTTCTGGAGCAGTTCCGGGTTCAGCAGATAACCGTACAGATTGACGAGCAGCGCCCCGATGACCCCCGCCGCGTTCCCTGCCGTCAGATTGAGGAACAGCATCAGGGAAGCGATAAAAAGGGAATACAGGAGCATCAGCAGGAACACCATCCAGGCGCACGCATAAGGCGTGGACATTTCCATGGTCTTCATGGACACCGGCACCGCGCCGGTCCCCTCCCCGCTGTATGCGAACGCCGCCGACGTCTCGCTCCACACATTGCCGGTGTAGGCCCACGGCATGGCGATCAGCGATTCTGCGGTCAGCAGGAACAGATCATACACCATCACCGCAAGCGCCACATACACCACCTGGCCAGCCAGCCAGATCCCCCGCGTCGTGCGTACCAGACGGTAGGGCGCCGCCTGATCGATAAAAGGCATGTCCGCGAAAAGCACCAGCAGGAGCAGCGTGGATAAAAGTACGGACTCCCCATCCCCAAAGGTCCAGATAAAGGGCTCGAAGATCTGGATCGACGCGTCATAGGTCTGCGCCCGCGTGAGCATCTGGTCCGAGAGCATCAGGCAGAGCACCAGCCCCAGGGCGAAAGTCAGCCAGATCCTTGCATTCCTGTGCCAGCCGGAGAAATTCTGGCCGGCGATCAGGCCTATTTTCCGGATCATCCCGTCAGCCTCCTTTCTGTCAGCTTCATAAGAAGCAGCGCCGCTGCAGCAATGAGGAAGATCAGCATCCCCACACAGACGCCCGCCCCGAAATACGACGGATACGCCCACTGCCGCGGACTTAAAATGTAGTATTTATCATAGTACCGTTCCTGAAACACCGTCAGGACATAATACAGGATAAACGGCACCGCATAGCCCAGATAATGATTCCTCGTAAGCACCGCCGCCGCACTTCCTGCAAGGGCCCAGAACGCCCCGTTCAGGAAGCCGCACAGGAAACCGCACAGAACAGCCGGGAGCAGCGGGAGGATCCCCTGAAGTTCCTGTCCGCTCAGATCCGGGATGCCCACGCACCAGGGAACGATCACAGCCAGGGCAGCCGCAAACGCAGCCATAACCGTCAGTCCGCCGGAAAGCGCCGCCCCCAGGATCTTCCCGGCCAGATAGTTCTTCTTTCCCGCTCTCGATACGAGAAAGACCGCGTACCGACTCTTCAGCTCCTCCTGCACATCCCCTGCCGCCCCGAGAGGTACAAAGAGCGGAAGGAAAAGAAGCGTCCGCTCAGAAGAAACGCCGTAAGTAAATACAGCCATCCACGCCGGACCTTCCACCGAGCCGCCGGACTCAGTGAGGAATGCCCGGTACGGATGCGCCACAGCCAGAACCGCAGCGAAAATCAGAACGATCCCGCAGAATAATCTCCGGTTGAGCAAAGATACTTTCAGTTCCGACATCTTCATACGATCACCTCAGTTCTCCACCCCGCCGCCGTCTATGGCGCTGAATGTAAAATATACCCAGCCGGTCATTTCAATTTCATCGCTTCCGGTCAGTTCCGGAGCGCTTTGACCGCTTTTCAGTTCCAGAAACCACGCCGGCACTGCCCATGCGTGATCCGGGTTCTCATAAGCGGTCAGATACGTATATCCAAACGTAAGGTCCCAAGCTTCATACATAAACCGCGATTCACTGTCCGCCGGCTGTGATCCCGGAAACTGATAGGAAACATACTCCGTCATACGGTCCTTCATTTTGTCAAAGGGCAGGATCTTCACATTCTCTGCCACGGTCGAAACAGCTTCACTCATTCCTGTCCAGGCAAAGTACTTTACCCCGCTTTCCGTCACTGCAATTTCCACTGTTTCAACCTTGAACGCCGGAGCATATGCCTCCTCCCGGACGCCTGATATGTAGCCGTTCGTTCTCCCGCCGTATGTAAAATTGACCCCCAGCCCTCCGACTTCGTTAAGAAATGTATAGACATATCCGGCTTCCGCCTCATCAAGGTCCGCCTGCCAGAGGCTGTCCTGACCGGTATTTCCCACATCATCCGGATAGGTGCCGGACGGGAACCAGAGAACCGGCTCCGCGTAAGCATAAACCTTATCGGTGAGCCCAAGATCCGCAAGAACAGACTCCGCCTGTTTTTTTCCTTCTTCCGGATCGATATTTTCATCCGTCATCCTGGCCGTACATGCATCCAGCAGTTCCTCCCACTGGCGGTCTGTTTCTGACACATCCTTATACTCCACGTGCATGCCTTTATCCATATCAATATCATTTTTCTGATAAAGCAGAGTGTCTCCGTCCATCCATTCGAATTTACCGGTAAGTCCGGTATCCGCATCGTAATTTCTTGCCTCAATGCTGCTGCTTCTCTGTTCCCCGACATCTGCGGAAAAGAAGAGCGGCATCGCATCCGTTTCCGGCGAAATGGATCTGGACCTTTCCATCGCTTCATCGGCTCCCGGATCCGGCTGTCTGGGACCAAATGTAACCTCTGCCTTTTCCGGCGTCTGATCCGCTGTCTCCGGTGCGGCGGCCAGTCCTTTTTCCAGCCATTCCTTTTTCATGCCAAATGCCGTGTCTATCGTATAGACTGCATAGATGCCTTCTGCATTGTTCATCCGGTCCAGCTTGTCCTGAAACACATCCTTTGTAGTCGGCACCGGTTTATACAGTTCCTGTCCGTCTGCGAAATATTCCGCCAGCTTCTCCAGTTCGTCCTGCGTCATAGACCGCTGCGCCATCTCGATCACCGGCAGGTTTCCTGTCTCAATGGATTCAAGCTCCACATCCGCCTCAAAGATCCAGCGGTCCTTGCTCCACTTCTCCGTCTGCTGCCACTTATCCGGCAGTTCGATGATCTGCGTCTTCCCGTCCGCAAGCGGCTGGATGACCGCATCCTCCGGCAGTCCCCCGGCGCGGCTCGCCACCGCGCTCTCTTCCGGCGTCTCCCGGCAGCCTGCCAGCACAGCCACAGATAAGGTCACTATAAGCGTTATCGCTGCACGGCATCCTCTTCTTCCTGTCATCCTGTCCACGCCCCTTTCCAGTTTGCATATCTGCTCCTTATCAGAACAGTTCTTTATGCTGCTATCATATCTTTCCTTATGCATGCACGCAAGAAAGTGGACATGAACAGCATGATCTGTGGCCATCTGTTTCCGGACGCAAAAAACTCCGGCCAGTTCTTCAGGCCGGAGCATTTCCTTCCTACTCAACATCAAAAAAGGTAACCGTCACGGTAAAGGATCTCTCATCCGCATCATAATCGATCACCCCGTCATGGTCCGCCACGATCCGCTCCACGCTTTTCAGCCCGTACCCGTGCCGGGACGGATCTTTTTTTCTGCTTCGGAATCCACGATCCATCCGCTCCGGCATTCCGTCCGTGCTGTTGGCGATCTCAATAAAGAGCATCTGGTTCTGTTGTTCGATCTTCACCCGGATTTCCGCATCCCTCTGTCGCACCCGTCCGCAGGCTTCGATGGCATTGTCCAGCAGGTTCCCGAACAGGGAACAGATCTCCCGGTCCGAAAACGGCAGTCCGGACAGGGGCGACGCCTGCAGTTTGAAAGAAACTCCCTGCTCCCGCGCCATCATCTGTTTCTGTCCGAGGATCAGGTCGAGGATGTGGTTCCCGGTATAAACCCAGGCGTCCGTCCGGGCGAAATCCTGCTGCAGTCCGTCAACATATCCGTCAAGGCTTTCATAGTCTCCCCTTCGGATATATTCGCGGATCACCAGATAATGGTTCTTTACATCGTGCACCAGCTCCCGGTTCTTCTCGACAGCCGCGCTGAGTTCTTTATATTTCTGCTGTTCCATCTCCTCTTTCATGAGCAGGAGATCATTCTCCCGCCGGATGTTCCGGTTCTTGAAGAACAGCATCCCCGCCGCTGCCGCCAGGATGACGGAGGTCAGAAGCCCCAGGAAGCTGTTTCTGAGCGCGGACGTAACCGCCGGAATTCCTGCTGATGAATAGGTAAAGCCGTATTGCAGAAAATTCTGGTATTCCAGGACAAGGGCGCAGAGCACTGCCCCCACGATGAGCAACAGTGTCCGGTACTCACCGATCTGTCTGCGGATATCCGAACGCCGGATCCGCCGCGCCACCGGGATGAGCAGGCAGAGGATCACCAGGCGGAGCACACAGAATGCTTCATTCACATGTCCTCCCATGGCCACATAGATGTCCGGCTGTCCGCTGCCTGAATAGATCAGAGACAGCACAAAAACAGCCATGTACACAAGGAGCATGACAAATCCACTGTAAGTCATGGCAATCCCGGCACTAAGCAGCAGATTTCTCCGGCATGCGGTCCATGTGCCGATGATCATCACCAGAAGCCCGTACAGAAACGCCTGCGCGCTGAATACGGATCCGATCCGGTATTTCATGCAGATCATCCCCGCCATGACCGCAAACAGGATCCCGCAGAGCAACTTTTCTCTCCGTCCCGTATTTCTCAGATCCGGCAGGATGCCTGTAACGAGATAAATGTAAAGCCCGGTCTCTGCAAGTTCTAAAGCGATCCACACCGGGAACGAACCTACGATCCATATGATTTCCCGCATCGTACCCGTCATGACCGTCGTCCTCCCCAGCAGCGGCTGATCTCCTGCTTCACTCTGGGCAGTCTCGCCCGGCTCACCTGGACTTCATACCCTTTTTCCAGATAGAGCGTGTCGCCGCTGATCCTGCGGATCCGCTTCATATTTACCACGTATCCCCGCTCCACCGGCACGAAGATCCCCGGATCCAGTTCTTTTAAGACCGCCTCCATGGAGATCCGCTCCCGCCGGATCCCGTCGTCCGTCACATAATTTACATACTTCGCACCTTTGGACTTATACAGATAAATGATATCCCTGTACGGGATCTTCACCTTCTCCGCACCGCTCCCCACGATCCGGTACTCCTGCTCCTGATCGGCGATCTTCCTTGCCAGATCCCGGATCACGCCCGGCAGACGGGCTTCCAGATCCTGCTTCAGAATATACTGATAAGCCTCGATCCGGTAACTCTCCGCCGCGTATTGCTCATAGGATGTGATGAAAATAATATACATTCCCGGATTGTCCCGGCGGATCTTCCTGCCCAGCTCCATTCCGTCCATCCCCGCCATCTGGATATCCGCCAGCAGGATGTCAGACGGCCCGTCCGTCCCGGACGCACCCAGGAAGCTTTCCCCGTCCGGATATGTCCGGAGTTCTGCCTCCACTGGTTCTGCGGCCAGCGTCTCACTGACCAGAGAAGATATCTTTTCACGGATTATCTCTTCATCGTCCACAATACTGATCCTGATCATCTATATGGAGCTCCTTTTTCCCGTTTTTCTTTCTCTGCCGTACACACTCCGTCAGCAGGTACTCAATCTGCCCGTTGACGGAGCGGAAATCATCCTCTGCCCAGGCTGCGATGGCATCGTACAGCTTTGCGGAAAGCCTTAACGGGATCTGTTTCTTTTTCTGTTCTGCCATTTCTTTTCGTTCTTCCCGTCACATTTCCGGCGCCTAGTACAGGCTTCCGGAATTAACGACCGGCTGCGGCGCCCGGTCGCCGCAGAGTACGACGAGCAGGTTTGACACCATGGCAGCCTTGCGTTCCTCATCCAGTTCCACCACGCCGTTCTGGTTCAGGCGTTCCAGCGCCATCTCCACCATGCCGACCGCACCGTCCACGATCATCTTCCGCGCATCGATCACGGCTGACGCCTGCTGCCGCTGCAGCATCACTGCGGCGATCTCCGGCGCATAGGCAAGATAAGTGATCCTTGCCTCGATCACTTCCAGTCCCGCTTCTTCCACCCGCTTCTGGATCTCGTCCCGGATGCGCGCCGCCACGACTTCACTGGAACCGCGCAGGCTTCCCTCATCAGCGATGCCGTCGCCGGTGGTATCCACGTTCGGCGCCACGTCGTACGGGTAAATGCGGACGATATTGCGGAGCGCCGTATCGCACTGCAGGGAAAGGTATTCCTTATAGTTGTCTACGTTAAATACCGCCTTCGCCGTATCCACTACCCGCCACATGACCGCGATCCCGATCTCCACCGGATTGCCCAGACAGTCGTTGATCTTCTGACGGTTGTTGTTGAGCGTCATGATCTTCAGGGAGATCTTCTTGCCGGACAGGTCCAGTTCCGTCTTGCTGCCGCCGAAGGCCAGGGCAAGCGCGGACTTTGTTCCGCTGCCGTTGTCCACATCCCCGCTCTGATGCAGGTGCGTGGACGCCGCCGGATTCACGCTGGATGAGAATGGATTGACGAAATAGAAGCCCTCATTCTTCAGCGTTCCTGTATAGTTTCCGAACAGTGTCATAACCAGCGCTTCCTGGGGCTTTAAGATGCGAAGTCCGCAGTACGGGATCCAGCCGATGCACAGCCAGATGATGCTCACGACCAGAAGCGCCGGACTGTATCCGTCTGAGACCATCATACCTCCGAAAATGCATCCGGCAACAGCCGCAAGATACAGAAGCGACGTGACAACGAGTACGATCATACCGTTCTTCTTGTTCTGTAATACTTTTTCCTCCATGGTGTATCCTCCTTACATTGTGTATTATTTCTATTTGATATCATTATGATATCAAATATGTGATCAAATGTAAAGAGGATTCTCTCACTCTGTTCCCTTAGATTCATCCGGCGCATACTCCAGGATGTCTCCCGGCTGGCATTTCAGTTCCCGGCAGATCGCATCCAGGGTGCTGAACCGTATGGCCCGCACTTTTCCCGTCTTCAGATAAGAAAGATTTACATTTGATATTCCCACTCTGGCGGCCAGGTCATTGAGCTTCATCTTCCGGTCCGCCAGAACCCTGTCCAGTCTTATAACAATCATAGCGTGTGATCCACCTCATCCTGCAGTCTGATCCCGTAATGGATAATGTAGGCAGCCACCAGAAATCCGATGCCCGGGAACAGCCGGTTCAGCATATCGCTTCCGGTCGAGATCGTGATCTGGCTTGCGGCTGACTGATTTGCCAGCCCGCAGACCAGGAGCTTAATGAACGGCACAAATAATGCGGAAAAAATCTGCAGCAGGCCGTAATAAAGAATGTACGCCGCATTCTGATCCGTAAAGATCCGCTCCTTATTCACATTAGTAAACACACGGCTCAGAAACCAGTACGCAAGGATCATCGGAACGATATTAAGAACTGAGATCGTATAAAGCGCAGCTTTTGTAGGAAATTCAATCTGGTCCTCTGCATTTGCATCAATAAATATGTCATCCGTCCCGTACACCGTCATGTACCGGATGGATCCGCCGTCCTGATCCGCAAGGATCGCATCTTCATAAACCCCTGTACTTGTATGCAGCCGGAAGCTCTGCCTTCCCATGAGGCTGAATATGAGACACAGGATACCGAAAGCGATCACAAAGAAACAGACCACCCTCATAACATACGCGGCGCCTCTGGCAACATGTGCATTCATCAGTCTGGTAAAAATCTTCATCTCTGCTCCTCCTCTCTGAGCTATATGTCGCGAAGTCCTTTCTTTGTCTATATTCTATCAAACTGATTAATGTACAGCAATAAGTTTTTAATGTTTATCATTAATTTTCAAAAAAATTTAAGGCTCCTGCTGACTTTTTACATCAACAGAAGCCTTTGATTTTACGTTATATCTTAGAACTTGCCGGCCTTTGCTGCTTCCTCGATGGAAACTGCAACTGCAACTGTCATACCAACCATCGGATTGTTTCCTGCACCGATCAGACCCATCATCTCAACGTGAGCCGGTACGGAAGAGGAACCTGCGAACTGTGCATCAGAGTGCATACGTCCCATTGTATCTGTCATACCATAGGAAGCCGGTCCTGCTGCCATGTTGTCCGGATGAAGTGTACGTCCTGTACCACCGCCGGATGCAACGGAGAAGTATTTCTTTCCTGCATCAACACATTCTTTCTTGTATGTACCTGCTACCGGATGCTGGA